>NZ_JAATOX010000048.1 GCF_011806385.1 Phaeobacter sp. HF9A
GAAGAAATGGGATGCGGTGCTGGAGGAAAAAGGCGTCGAGAAGGTCGAAATCTCTGACGATGTTCTGGCCGAATTCCGCGCCAAGGCGGCGGATCCGATCCGCGACGCCTGGATCAAGGATATGGAAGCCCAGGGCCTGCCGGGTCAGGAGCTTTATGATCTTGTCGAGACAACCCTGGCCAACCAAGGCGGCAACTGATCCATTTGGACCCTGTTAAACAACAGGCCCGGACCCTCCGGGCCTGTTGCTCGATTTGTCGATTTCGGCACAGCTTCACTCATACTACGGGGGCAGGATGGCCGGCTCATCTACTGTACTCAGCGATTCCAGTCTGATTTCGCGACTGGACAAGGCGCTATTGCCAATCGAGCGCTTCACCGCGCTGATCAGCGGCCTTGCCGCATTCTCTCTCATGTTTCTTGCCGCCTATTCGGTGGCCGGGCGTCAATTGGACCGCACTTTTCTGGCGCCATTGATGGACAAGATCGGGCTGATGGATGGCCCCCTGCCCGGCTATGTGGATTATATCGAGGCGCTGATGCCGCTGATCGCCATTCTCGGCGTGTCCTATGTGCAGCGCGAAGGCGGTCATATCCGCATGGATATCCTTGTCGGGCGGCTGCACGGGCGGCTGCTCTGGCTGTTCGAGGCGCTGACGGTGCTGTGCATGCTGCTGCTGGTTGTCGCGCTGGTCTGGGGATCCTGGGCGCATTTCGACCGCTCCTTTGACTGCGCCCGCCCCTTGTGTTCGCGCGACAGCTCGATCGACATCGGCCTGCCGATCTGGCCCTCAAAACTGGTGGTGCCGGTGGCGCTTGCGGTGCTCAGCGCGCGGCTGCTCTTGCAATTTGCGGCCTATGTGCGCGCCTTTATCCTTGGGATCGAGAACCCGGCCGCGGTGCCCTTGATCCAATCCGTGGCCGATCAGGCCGCAGCCGAAGCCGAGCATCTGGAGGATGGCCCCCAATGAGTAATATCGAAATCGGCCTCTGGGTGTCTGCGGGCATGCTGGTCCTGGTGGTGCTTGGCATGCGGGTGGCCTTTGCCGCCGGTCTGGCGGGCTTTGCCGGTCTGGTCTGGCTGCGCTGGAACGGCTTTGACTATGATCCCGCCCGTTTTGGCAAGGCCGTCACCATCAGCGTCAAAATCGCCGGGCAAGTGCCGCATTCCAAAGTCTCCAGCCAGGCGCTGAGCCTCATTCCGACTTTCATCCTGATCGGCTATCTGGCCTATTATGCACGGCTGACCTCGGCGCTGTTCGAGGCGGCCAAACGCTGGATCGCCTGGGTGCCGGGCGGGCTTGCGGTCTCTACCGTCTTTGCCACGGCGGGTTTTGCCGCGGTGTCTGGCGCATCGGTGGCCACCGCAGCGGTCTTTGCCCGCATTGGCATCCCCGAGATGCTGGCGGCTGGCTACAATAAACGGTTCGCCGCCGGCGTGGTGGCGGCTGGCGGCACGCTGGCGTCATTGATCCCGCCCTCTGCCATTCTGGTGATCTATGCGATCATCGTGGAACAGGACGTCGGCAAGCTGCTGCTGGCGGGGTTTGTCCCCGGGGCGTTTTCGGCCGTGGTCTATGCGGTGCTGATCATCGGCATCGCGGTGGTGTTCAAATCCGTCGGCCCGCCGGTCACCGGCTTCACCTGGCGCGAGCGGCTGGTGTCGCTGCCCCCGGCGCTGCCGATCCTGGCGGTTGTGGTGGTGATTATCTTCTTTGTCTACAACCCCTTCGGCGAAGCCTGGGGCACCCCGACAGAGGGCGGCGCGGTTGGTGCCTTTATCGTCTTTGTCATCGCCTTGATGCGGGGCATGCGGACGCGTCAGCTGATGGATGCGCTGATGGAAACTGCCAAGCTGACCATCATGATCTTCACCATTATCTGGGGCGTGTTGATCTACGTGCGATTCCTGGGCTTTGCTGATCTGCCGCACGCCTTTGCCGACTGGATTGCGTCACTTTCGGCACCGCCGTTGGTGATCCTGATTTCGATCCTGCTGGCCTATGCGGTGCTTGGCATGTTCATGGATGCGATCGGCATGCTGCTCTTGACCCTGCCGGTGGTTTACCCCGCCGTCATGGCGCTGAACGGCGGTGAAAACGTCGCGGCGGTTGATTCCGCCTTTGGTATGTCAGGCAGCATGTGTGCAATCTGGTTTGGCATCCTGGTGGTGAAAATGGCGGAGTTCTGCCTGATCACCCCACCGATCGGCCTCAACTGCTTTGTGGTGGCCGGGGTGCGCGATGATTTGTCGGTGCAAGACGTGTTTCGCGGCGTGATGCCCTTCTTCATCGCCGATGCGGTCACCATTGCGCTGCTGGTCGCCTTCCCGGCCATCGTGCTCTGGCTGCCTGGACTTGCGGGATAGCGCCTTACGGCGCTGCCTCCGGCGGGGATATTTTGAAAAAGATGAAACCCGCCCTTTCGCCTCTTAAGAAATATCCCGGGGGTGAGTGCCCCCGGGCACGAGGGGGCAGCGCCCCCTTATTATGTTAGTTTGTTGGCAGCAGCGCATCCGGCATGTTCTGATAGCATACCGGCCGCAGGAACCGCCGCACCGCCATGGTGCCGACCGAAGTGGCGCCAAAATTGGTCGAGGCCGGATAGGGCCCGCCGTGCACCATCGCATCGGCCACTTCCACGCCCGTCGGGAAACCATTGACCAGCAGCCGCCCCGCCTTGCGCTCCAGCACCGGCACAAAGGAACGCGCGGCATCGGTATCGCCCGCATCCATCTGCAAGGTCGCGGTCAGCTGCCCCTTGAGGCCGCGGGCCAGCTCCAGCATCTGATCCAGGCTTTCGGCCTCGACAATCAGGCCAAGCGGGCCAAAGACCTCCTCCGAGAGCGCCTCATTGGCCATCCAATCCGCCGCCGAGACCCGGTAGACGGCGGGGGTGGCAGTGCGCGCGGCGCAACTGGAAGACAGCACTTCCTGGACAGAGGCGATCTCGGCGATTTCGCTCTGGCCTTTGCGATAGGCCTCGGCGATGCCTTCGGTCAGCATCACGCTGGCGCCGGCCTCTGCCAGGGCATCTTTGGCCGCCGCGACAAAGGCCTCCAGATCGGCGCCCTTCTGGGCAATCACCAGACCCGGGTTGGTGCAGAACTGCCCCACGCCCATGGTGAGCGAGCCCGCCCAGCCAGTGCCGAGCTCAGCGCCGCGTGCGGCCAGGGCCTCGGGCATCAGGAACATCGGGTTGATCGAGCCGAGCTCGCCGTAAAAGGGGATCGGGTCCGGCCGTGCGGCGCAGAGGTCGAACAAGGCACGCCCTGCCCCCAGCGAGCCGGTAAACCCAACCGCGCGGATCAGCGGGTGTTTGACCAGGGCTCCGCCCAGGTCGTGGCTGATGCCCTGCACCAGCGAGAAGACGCCCGCAGGCAGGCCGCAGGTCTCGATGGCCGCTTTGATGGCGTCGGCCACGATCTCGCCCGTTGCGGGATGGGCCGGGTGGCCCTTGACCACCACGGGGCAGCCTGCCGCCAGCGCCGCGGCAGTGTCGCCACCGGCGGTGGAGAAGGCCAGCGGGAAGTTGGAGGCGCCAAAGACCGCAACCGGGCCGATCGGGCGCTGGACCATCTTCAGGTCCGGGCGTGGCAGGGGGGCGCGATCGGGCAGCGCCGGGTCGTGGCGTTCATCCAGATAGGCGCCATCGCGGATATGCGCCGCGAACAGCCGCAGCTGGCCGGTGGTACGGCCGCGTTCGCCCTCCAGCCGAGCTTCGGGCAGGCCGGTTTCGGCGGTACCCAGACGGGTGATATCAGCGCCGCGCGCTTCGATCTCGTCGGCGATGGCCTCCAGGAAGGCGGCGCGTTGTTCCCGGCTGGTCCAGCCATAGGTCAGAAAGGCGGCTTCGGCAGCTTTGACCGCCTGATCCACCTCGGCGGGGCCACCGGCGCAGACCGTCATCGGCTCGCCCGTAACCGGCTGCGAGGCGAAGGTTTCCGGGCTTTCGACCCAGTTTCCGGCGATCAGGTGTTTTCCATGTGGTTGATAAGTCATCGGTTTATCCTTTTCCCCAGCGCAGCGCGATCACGTCGAGCTCCGCTGCCAAATGCAGAAGACGGGCGCGGTTGCGCTCCGACATGGGTTTCAGCGGGTGGCGGACGTGATCGGATTTGATCACCCCGCCCTCTTTCATCACCACCTTGGCGGCGCGCAGCCCGCATTGGCGGTTCTCGTGGTTGATCAGCGGCAGGCACAGGCGCCAGCGCTCCAGCGCCGCATCAACGCGCCCGGCGCGGTAGTCGATGACGATGGGCCGGATCAGCTCCGGCTGCAAGGCCGAGGTCATGGTGCCGGTGCAACCCGCATCGAGATCGGCCAGCAGGGTCACGGCTTCTTCGCCGTCAAAGGGGCCGATGATCTCCTTGCCGCCGGCCTCGATCAGACCGGCAAGCTTGTCGGCGGCAAAGGGGGTTTCGATCTTGAAATAGCTGACGTTTTCGATTTCTTGCGCCATGCGGACCAGCATCGGCACCGAAAGCGTTACCCCGGAGAGGGGCGCGTCCTGCACCATGATCGGGATTTGCACCGCATCTGAAACAGCCGCGAAATGTTCAAAGATCGCAGCCTCCGGCGGCACCAGCCCGACCCCGTGATAGGGCGGCATCATCATCAGCATGGCGGCCCCCATGGCGGCGGCGTCGCGGGCGCGCTGGACCACGATCTGGGTGCTGAAATGGCTGATGGTGACGATCACCGGCACCCGGCCCGCCACATGTTCGAGCGAGAGCCGGGTCAGCTGCGCGCGTTCCTCATCCGAGAGCACGAATTGTTCGGAATAATTGGCCAGAATACAGATCGCATCGACGCCCTGGTCGATCATGCAATCCAGAACGCGTTTCATACCTTCGGCATCAACGCTGCCGTCCTCCAGAAACGGGGTCGGCGCGACCGGCAGGATACCTGTAAGGGGATTTGACATAAGAACTCCTCGCACGACGGGCGTGCTTACTTCGCTATCTGGGCGCGCAGGTCCTGCCCGCCATCTAAGGGTATTTGCGGCTTATTCAATAAAGGGCGCTACGGTCTCTCGCCGGGCCAGGGTGAAGGCATCGGCAACCAGGGTCATCGGACGCAGATCCATGTCGATGCCGCCATGCTCCACGAGCCGGGCCATTTGTTCGTAAAGGCGCGGGTATTCGCCGGCCAGCGGCGCGACCTCGCCTTTTTCGACCCCATCGACCAGCATCCGGGCGCCGCCATCGAGCAGGCGCAGGATGCCCTCTTCGGTTTCGGCCTCGATTTCCCAGGTCTGTTCGCCCTCCTGTCGCCAATCAAACACCGCCGCCACATTGGCCCCTTTCGGGTGATGGAAGCGCAGATTGGCGGCGATCGGCGTCTGGCAGTTTTCCGGCACCTCCAGAAGACCACCAGAGACATGGATCGGGTCCGGCAGGATCTCGGTCACGATCGACAGCGCGTTGATGCCGGGGTCGAACACGCCGAGCCCGCCCGGCTCCCAGATCCAGCCCTGGCCGGGATGCCAGCGCCGGACGTCCTCTTTCCAGGTCACATTCAGGCGACGCAGGGTCTTGTCGGAGAGCCAGCGCTTGGCGGCGCTGACCATATCGGCCTGACGCGAATGCCAGGTGGCATAGATCGCCACCCCGGCCTCGCGGGCCGCCTCGGCGAGGGCATGGCATTCCGCCAGGGTTGCCCCCGGCGGTTTTTCCAGCATCACGTGGCGCCCGGCGCGGATCGCCATCATCGCGTAATCAAAACGCGGCACCGGCGGCAGGCAGAGGGACACCGTGCGGATATCCGGCCGCGCCGTCAGCATCTCGGCGAAATCGGTGAAGGCCTCGACGCCGTCGATCGTGCCATTGCGGCTGACGGTGGCGGCGAGCTCCCAATCCGGGCTGTGCTGGATCGCCGGGACATGCTGGTCCAGGGCGATCTTGCCGATGCCAATGAGTGCAACTTTCATCAATGGCTGTCCTTTCCGACCGGCGCACCACGGCAGCCCTTGAGGAAATCAAGGTCAGCGCCGGTATCGGCCCCTTCGACGTGGTTCTGGTGCAGCATCAGATAGCCCGAGGTGGCACGCTCGTGGCTTGGGGTCCAGTCCGCCAGCCGCGCTGCCAGCTCTGCCTCGGGGATGTCGAGGGTCAGGGCGCGGTTCTGCACGTCCAGCTCGATCATGTCGCCATCGCGCACCACCGCCAGCGGGCCACCTGCGGCGGCTTCGGGCGAGGTATGCAGCACCACGGTGCCATAAGCGGTGCCGGACATGCGCGCATCCGAGATCCGCACCATATCGGTGATGCCCTTTTTCAAGAGCTTCGGCGGCAGGCCCATATTGCCCACCTCGGCCATGCCGGGATAGCCCTTGGGCCCGCAGTTCTTCAGCACCATCACGCAGGTCTCGTCGATGTCGAGATCCGGGTCGGCGATCTTGGCCTTGTAGTCGTCGATATCCTCAAACACCACCGCGCGGCCCCGGTGCTGCATCAGCGCGGGCGTCGCCGCCGAGGGTTTCAGCACCGCGCCATTGGGGGCGAGGTTGCCGCGCACAACGACGATGCCACCCGACTGGGTCAGCGCCTGATCGGCGGGCAGGATCACATCCTCGTTGTGGTTCTCGACATGGGCGATTTCATCCCAGATCGGCCCGCCCGAGACGGTCAGCGCGTCCTTGTGCAAAAGGCCCGCCTCGCCCAGACGTTTCAGCACCACCGGCAGGCCGCCTGCGTAGAAGAATTCTTCCATCAGGTATTTGCCGGAGGGCATCAGGTTGACAATGGTCGGAACGTCGCGGCCGCAACGGTCCCAATCGTCCAGCGTCAGGTCGATGCCGACGCGCCCGGCCATGGCCAGCAGATGTACCACCGCATTGGTCGAACCACCGATCGCCGCATTGGTGCGGATCGCATTCTCAAACGCGTCTTTGGTCATCACGTCAGAGGGTTTCAGATCGTCCTTGACCATCTGCACGATGCGCCGCCCGGACATCTGCGCCATCACGCGGCGGCGGGAATCCACCGCCGGGATCGCCGCATTGCCGGAAAGCGCCATGCCGAGGGCTTCGGCCATTGAGGCCATGGTCGATGCGGTGCCCATGGTGTTGCAGGTGCCGGTGGAGCGCGACATGGAGGCCTCGGCTTCGAGGAATTCCTCCTGGGTCATCTCGCCGGCCTTCACTGCTTCGGAGAATTTCCACAGATGGGTGCCGGAGCCGACCCGCTCGCCACGGAAATAGCCGTTCAGCATCGGCCCGCCGGAGACCACGATGGTCGGCAGATCGCAGGAGGCCGCGCCCATCATCAGGCTCGGCGTGGTCTTGTCGCAGCCCACCAGCAAGACGCAGCCGTCAATCGGCTGGCCGCGAATGGCTTCTTCGGTGGCCATGGCCGCGAGGTTGCGGAACATCATCGCGGTGGGGCGGAAGGTGTTTTCCGAAGCGGAGAACACCGGCACCTCGACCGGGAAGCCCCCGGCCTCGTAGATCCCCGCCTTCACCTTTTCGGCGAGTTCGTTCAGGTGGCCGTTACAGGGGCTGAGATCGGACCAGGTATTGAGGATGCCGATAACGGGGCGACCGTCGAACATGTCATGCGGCCAGCCCTGGTTCTTCAGCCAGCCCCGGTGATAGATCACGTCGCGGCTGGAGCCACCGTACCATTCCTGGCTGCGAAGTTGACGGGGCCATTGGGCGGGTTTGAACGTCATGTTAGCGCTCAGCCTTTCTGTTTGTTGTATACGTCGAAGATCACGGCGGCGAGCAGCACCAGCCCCTTGATCATTTGTTGGTAGTCGATGCCGACCCCCATGATGCCCATGCCATTGTTCAGAACCCCCATCAAGAAGGCCCCGACCACGGCGCCGACGATCTTGCCGACCCCGCCGGACATGGAGGCACCACCGATGAACACCGCTGCGATCACGTCGAGTTCAAGCGCGAAACCGGCCTTGGGCGTGGCGGAGTTCAGCCGGGCCGCAAAGACCAGGCCGGCGATCGCCGCCAGCACGCCCATGTTGACAAAGGCGAGGAAGGTCAGCCGCTCGGTCTTGATGCCCGAAAGCTTTGCCGCCTTGGTATTGCCGCCAAGCGCATAGACCCGACGCCCGAGCACCGTTTGTTCGGTGATAAACGCATAGATCACCGTCAGGATGCCCATGGTGATCATCACATTGGGCAGGCCCCGGAAGGTCGAGAGCTTGTAGAACACAAACACCAGCGCCAGGGCGACAATGCCGATGCGGGCGACAAAGAACATCTTTGGTTCGTCCTCGATGCCGTATTTTCGGTTCTGCGCCCGTTTGCGCAGCCCGGACCAGACCACCAGGAAGGCGGCAATCAGCCCGACCACAAAGGACAGCATATTGAAGTTGCGCAGGCCAAAGAGATCCGCCATCGCCGCGCCGCCGGGCAGGATGTCAGAGACAAAGCCGCTGGCGATCGACTGGAACTCACGCGGGAAGGGCCCGACGGATTCCCCGCCCAGAAGCCAGAGCGACAGCCCCCGAAACACCAGCATCCCGGCCAGCGTCACGATAAAGGACGGAATCTTCCAATAGGCGATCCAATAGCCCTGCGCCGCCCCGATCACCGCGCCGGTCGCGATACAGACCAGCGCCGTCACCGCCAGCGATTGATCCCAGTTGACGATCATCACCGCCGCCAGCGCACCGACAAAGCCCATGACCGAACCGACCGAGAGGTCGATATTGCCCGACACGATCACCACCAGCATGCCAAGCGCCATGATGATGATATAGCTGTTTTGCAACAACAGGTTGGTCAGGTTGATCGGCCGCAGCAAGGTGCCGCCGGTGACGATCTGGAAAAACGCCATGATCGCGATCAGCGCGAACAGCAGGCCGTATTCGCGCAAATGCGCCGAGAGATAGGCGCCGATCCCCGTGTTTTGGCGCTCGGAGGATTGAGTTTGGTCTGCGACTGACATCTTTTATGTCCTTATTCTTCTGTCACGATGAGCGACATGATGCGCTCCTGGCTGGCGTCCGCGGCGGCAAGCTCGCCAACAAAAGCGCCCTCGTTCATCACGTAGATCCGGTCACACATGCCAAGCAGCTCCGGCATTTCGGAGGAGATCATCACCACCCCCTTGCCCGCCGCCGCCAGATCGTTGATCAGCCCGTAAATTTCAAATTTCGCCCCGACGTCGATGCCGCGTGTGGGCTCGTCGAGGATCAGCACTTCGGGTTCGGCAAAGAGCCATTTGGCCAGCACCACCTTCTGCTGATTGCCACCCGAGAGATTCACCACCTTCTGAAACACCGATGGCGTGCGGATGTTGAGCGAGCGGCGATAGCCCTCCGCGACCCGGGTTTCCTCATTGTGGTTGAGCACCGGCCCGTTTGCCACCTTGGGCAGGTTGGTCAGCGTCACATTGCGGCGGATTTCCTCGTCCAGCACCAGACCAAGACTTTTGCGGTCCTCGGTGACATAGGCCAAGCCGGCGCTGATCGCGCGCCCGACGGTGGAGGTATCCACATCCTGTCCGCGCATCTGCACCTGGCCGGAAATCCCCTGCCCCCAGGACTGGCCGAAGATCGACATGGCCAGCTCGGTACGCCCGGCGCCCATCAGGCCGGCAATGCCGACGACCTCGCCCGCGCGCACGTTGAAATCGACGCCATGGATAATGCGCCGGTCCGCGTGTTCGGGGTGATGGACGGTCCAGCCTTCGACCTCCATCAGCAGATCGCCGATGTTTCGGGTGCGTTCGGGGTAGCGGTTCTCCATCGAGCGACCGACCATATCGCGCACGATCCGATCCTCGGTGATCCCGTCCTTTGTGCCAAAGCTGGACACCGTCTGACCATCGCGGATGACGGTCACGGTGTCAGCCACCCGGCGCACCTCGTTGAGCTTGTGGCTGATGATGATCTGGGTGACGCCCTGTTGTTTCAGCTCCAGCATCAGATCGAGCAGCGCCTGGCTGTCCGCTTCCGAGAGCGCCGCCGTGGGCTCGTCGAGGATCAGCAGCCGCACCTCCTTGGCCAGTGCCTTGGCGATCTCCACCAGCTGCTGTTTGCCAACGCCGAGCTTGTCCACCAGCGTGGTCGGCGCGT
The DNA here is from genome assembly GCF_011806385.1 of Phaeobacter sp. HF9A. Taxonomy (GTDB): domain Bacteria; phylum Pseudomonadota; class Alphaproteobacteria; order Rhodobacterales; family Rhodobacteraceae; genus Epibacterium. The sequence goes on from NZ_JAATOX010000048.1 coordinate 10,044, forward strand.
CACTCAGGCCGACCTTCTTCAGCAGCCCTTCGGTCCGGCGAAAGGTTTCCGGCCAGTTGATGACACCGTTTTTCTGCGTCTCATTGCCCAGAAACAGGTTCTCGGCGATCGACAAGAGCGGCACCAGCGCCAGCTCCTGGTGAATGATGATGACGCCCTTGGCCTCGCTTTCCGTAATGTCGTGGAATTCGGCCAGCGCCCCGTCATAGTGGATTTCGCCGTCGTATTGACCCACCGGATAGACGCCCGAGAGCACCTTCATCAGGGTCGATTTGCCGGCGCCGTTTTCGCCGCAGATGGCATGGATCTCGCCCTCCCGCACCGAGAGGTTCACGTCATCCAGCGCCTTGACGCCTGGAAACGTCTTGGTGATCGACCGCATTTCGAGCAGCGTCTTCTGCACGGGATCATCCTTTAGATTATGTGTTCTGGAATTCGCCCGCCCGCCCCTTGCTGACAGGGCGGGCGGGACTTGGCCGGTGGGCGACAGCGCCGCCCGAGCCGGAGGATTACTCGATCTGGTCTTTGGTGTAGTAGCCTGCGCCCACCAGAATCTCTTCCCAGTTGTCCGCCGTCACCTTGACCGGCTCCAGCAGGTAGGAGGGAACGATCTTGACGCCGTTGTTATAGGTCGAGGTGTCGTTGATTTCCGGCTCGCCGCCTTCCAGCAGCGCATCGACCATACCGACGGTCACACGCGCCAATTCGCGGGTATCCTTGAAGATGGTGGAATATTGCTCGCCCGCCAGGATGGACTTGACCGAGGGCACCTCGGCGTCCTGACCGGTGACGATGGGCATTGCCAGATCGCCGGAGCCATAGCCGACACCTTTGAGCGAGGACAGAATGCCGATCGACAGCCCGTCATAGGGCGACAGCACGCCATGCACCTGCGCGTCGGTGTAATGAGCGGACAGGAGGTTATCCATCCGCGCCTGAGCAACCGCGCCGTCCCAGCGCAGGGTGCCGACGGTGTCCATGCCCTGCTGACCAGAGACCACGGTGACCTTGCCGCTGTCGATCAGCGGTTGCAGCACCGACATGGCGCCATCGTAGAAGAAATAGGCGTTGTTGTCGTCCGGGCTGCCGCCGAAGAGTTCAACATTCCAGGTTTCCGCGTCGGGGAACCGCTCTTCCAGACCGGCGACCAGGGTTTCGGCCTGCTGCACGCCAACCTTGAAGTTGTCAAAGGTGGCATAGTAATCGACATATTCGCTGTCGCGGATCAGCCGGTCATAGGCGATGGTGCGGATGCCTGCGAAATGCGCGTTTTCCAGCGCGTTGGACAGGGTGGTGCCGTCGATCGCCGCGACAACCAGGACATCGACCCCGTTGGTGATCATATTCTCGATCTGAGCCAGCTGGTTGGGGATGTCATCCTCGGCATATTGCAGGATCGTTTCATAACCGGCGTCCTGGAACTGCTGCACCATGGATTCGCCGTCAGAGATCCAGCGCGCGGACGATTTTGTCGGCATCGCGATCCCGATAGTGCCATCGGCAAAGGCCGCCGTTGCAAGACCACCGACCAGGGCGGTCGTGGCAAGAATAGATTTCAGGGTCATTTTAGTCTCCTCCACAAAGCCGCATTGTGTCCCGCGGCTTTCGCCCTGCACGATAGGAGCGCTTCCCATATCATACCAATCCGAATATGGTGCTTTGAGATATCAAAACAGGTATGCAATATGGTCCTGCCGCTCGCCAAACGTCTGAAACCCGCGCAGCTGCGTCTGGTGCGCAGCATCCATGACACCGGCAAGCTGCAACTTGCGGCCGAAGCCACCAATATGACCCAGCCCTCGGCCTCTCGGCTGCTGGCGGAGATCGAGACCGAAGTCGGCGGGCCGCTGTTTCAACGGTTGCCGCGCGGCATGAGCGTCACCCCGCTGGGAGAGGCCTTTGTGCGCCACGCGCAGGTGATCCTGGCCGAGCTCGACTCGCTGGCGGCGGAGGTGAACAGCCTGCAATCGGGCAAGGCGGGCGGCGTGCGGGTCGGGGCGGTGACCGGCCCGGCGGTCTCTGCGCTGGTGCCGGCGCTGATGGCGCTGCGCAAGGAGGCACCGGACCTGCGCCCCACTGTTGAGGTCGCCCCCTCCGCCGAGCTCATGCGGGGGCTGGAAGAGGGGCAGTTTGATTTCGTCATTGCCCGGATCAGCCCTGACAGCGACGCCCGCGCATATCAGGCCTATCCCGGGCGCACCGAGGATATCGCGCTGCTGGTGCGTGAGGGACATCCGCTGGCCGGGCGAAGGGTCTCGTTGCAGGAAACGCGAGACTATGAATTCGTGATTCAGGAGCCCGGCTCTCCGATCCGTCTGGCATTTGAACAGTGTTTTCTGGAAAACCAGACCCCGATGCCGGAGCGCATCACCAATTCCTCGTCGCTGCTGATTGCGCTCTGCCTGGTCGGGCAAACCGACGCGATCGCCACCCAGACCCGAGAGGTGGCGCAGGTGCTGTCCGGGCGCGACACCGGCCTGACCACCATTACCTTGGACACCAATATTACCGTCCCGCCCTTCCTGGTGATCCACTCTCGCAAGCGAGAAATGACCTCTATCGCGCGCCGCCTGCTGCATGAGGTCCTGCGGCATCTCTAGGTGCAAAACGGGTTCCTATTGCGCGGCGTTTGGCCTTGTCACCGGCCGCTTCAGCCGGACATTTCGCAATTCCGGCGCAAAAAATACGATAAAAAATAGGGCATTAGAGTGTTTTACGCAGAAATACCCTATCCAAAAGGAGTTCGTTAATTCAATTCAGAAATGATTTTTACTCAGGGTGTGCAGGTTGCAATGGTAGCATCTTTGTTGTGTCGCGGCAGTGTGTTGGCCGCCCCCCCTGTGAGTAATGAGTAAAGGTCCTGAAATGTCTAATACGCTAGTCCATGATTACGCTTTGACGACCGGAGCCAAGCCCGTGCTCCTGAATGTACTGTCGATCGATGACGACGAAATTGACCGAATGCGGCTGTTGAAAATCTGCCGCAAGGCGGGCCTGATGGTCGATTTCACCGAGGCGGCCAACCTCGATGAAATGCGCGAATGTCTGGAAATCGACCATTTTGATCTTGTCTTCATCGACCATGATCTCGGGATGGACACCGGGCTGGACGCGTTGCGTATTCTACTCGCCCATGAGGATCAGGTCAGCGCGATCCCGATTATGCTGACCTCCTCGGTGGATTATCACATCGCGGTAGAAGCAATGCGCCGGGGCTGTGCCGATTATATCGTCAAGGACGAGCTGACGGTGGATGCGCTCATCAAATCCGTCACCTCGGCCATCGAACGGCGTGCCCTCTATGGCGCGCTGACCGACGCCCGGGCCTCCGAAACAGAGCTGAAGTCCATCTTTGAACGGTTCATGCTCAGTTGCGGGCCGGAAATGCGGGAACTCCTGCGCCGCAGCATGATGGGTGTGCGCGCGGTCAAGATGCAGGCCCGCAGCGACGACAGCGTTGATCCGACCCTGCTGTCAAACCTCTCCATGTTCGAAAGAGGCGCAAAGGATCTGGTCGCCTTTATGGATGATCTGGAAAGCGTCGTTGGCGCCGGCCGGCGCCTGACCGTCAGTGAACTGCGAAAGCGGCTCCAGTAGCGCATCACCGTGGCAGGCGTGCCCCCTACGCCTGACCGCCCCCGCACAACCCCGAGAGGTGACAAAGATGTCGCCAAAATGGATCTCAATCAAACTCAAGGTCGCATTGGTCATCTTCCTTGTGTCTGGCCTGTCTTTTGGGCTGTTCTTCACCATCAACTACAAGAACACCATTCAACGAATTCACCACCACACCGAGCAGATGATCGCGCTGCGTCATCAAACCCATATCAGATATATTCAGAACACGCTTGCCGTGATGCAGCAGGATTCCGAGACGATCATGGGGTTCCCCCCCATCCCCGGGATATTCAGAGCGCGTCAAAGCCCATCGAATATCGACCCGTTGGACGGCTCGTCTCTGGCCGAATGGCGCCAACGCCTGGAAACGCTCTTCACCAGCCTGCTCCAGAACAGACCCGCCTATAGTCAAATTCGGCTGATCCTGGCAGAGGACAACTGGACCGAATTCGCCCGGGTTAACCGCAACGGCGCCGGCGCCTCTGTGGTACCCGAACAAGAGCTGCAAGCCAAGGGCAATGAACCCTATATCAAGGCGCTGAAACTCTCCGATGCCCGCGATATCTTCTTTTCCAATATCACGAGAAACCGTGAAAACGGGCAAATTGTCGGGCCTCCGGCACTGCGGTCCCTGAAGCGGCTCACCACCCCGGACGGACGGACCTGGGGGGTGATCGTCGTGAATGCCAGCGCGACGGATATCTTTGCGCCTCCCAACCTTGCAAATCCGATCGGACAGACGTTCTACGAGGTCAAGAACCGCATCAACCCTGCCTTGGGCATTGATGAGAGTGAACTCAGATATTTTGTCGGTAGCCCTGGCAAAGACACCGGCTTGGCACAACGCACGCTCTCGGAGTTGCCCTCTGGAAAGCTGACCCTGGTCGAGGACGACACCGGCGTTTTCGTCACCTACCTAAATCTGCTCTCGGCACAAACGCCCTTCTCCATTTACATTGGCACCGCCGTAAACACAGCGGATCTGTATCAGGAGGCCCACCTTGAACTGCGACGCAATATCACAAATGCGATTTTTTTGACAATAATTGCCTCCCTTCTCGGATATGTTTTCACAGCAAGGCTGCTCACGCCATTTCAATCATTGGTTCAAGATATTACACGAAGCAGCGAAACTGGAACACCTCTTGAAGCGAAGTTTGAAGGCGGAGATGAGATTTCCGTTATTTCGCAAGGGTTCGCGCAACTGAACAATAACCTCATTCAGGAAACACTTCGCCTGGACATGGTGCTCAAGAACATTGACGAAGGAATAATCACCGCCCGAACGGATGGCTTCATCGAAGATGTGAACCCTGCCACGACGCGCATCCTTGATGGCGAACGCGACGCATTGATTGGTCGAAACCTTCAAGACATATTACCCTGTTCAGTCGCGGAGCAACGCCAAATATTCAAGAATACATTTGGCGAGGTCATGGAGACAACTAGCCTGGAAGTCGAATTTGAAACAGGCGAAAACCCTAAAATGCTACAAATAAACCTGACACGCGCCCACTATGTGGACGGAAATAGAATTATCGTTCTTATCCGAGATGTCACAGAACGCGCCCTGGCGACCCAAAAGTCAGAGGCGCTTATTGCTGCGCTACAAAAATCCAACGCGGAACTTGACCAATTCGCCTATGTCGCGTCACATGACTTAAAGGCGCCACTTCGAGTCATCAACAACGCGGTGGCCTGGCTCGAAGAAGATCTGGCACCTCACCTGACGGAGGACACCAAAGAAAGCATGGAGCTCTTGCGTAGTCGTGCGAGTAGAATGGAGCGATTATTAAATGACCTTCTCGAGCACTCACGCATCGGACGAATTGAAGAACCGGAAATTGGCATATCAGGTCACGAAATGGCAGACGAGCTGCGTTCATTGCTGGAGATCCCTGAAGGCATAACGGTATCATTCTCTGAAAAGTTTCTTGAACTTGAGGTCAAGAAACTTCCCTTGCAAACAATACTCGTCAATCTTATCAGCAACGGCATAAAGCACCACGATAGGCAGAATGGTGCAATCATCGTTGATGCCCGCGATGCTGATCAGGGCAATATTTTTAGTGTTACAGATGATGGGCCCGGAATTCAAAAGATATATCACGACCGCATTTTTGAGATATTTCAGACCTTAAAATCGCGCGATCAATTGGAGAGTAGCGGAATGGGCCTGGCTTTTGTCAAGAAACATATTGACATATGCGGTGGAAGAATCCGAGTGATATCGGATGGACAGCGCGGCAGCACGTTTGAATTCTACTGGCCTGACATTCCGCAATGCAACAGTCAGGCCGCATGATGTACCAAACTTATTCTCACAACCAACAGAAAATAGCGCAGCAATCGACTGGCGAACAGGCAATGAATGGACTGGAGGCTGACGATGATTGAAGGATGCATCCTTATTGTTGACGATGATGGTGGGGATCGGAAGCTCATGCGACGCACACTTTCCGTTCTGTACCCATCGACAAAGATCATCGAAGCTGAAAACGGGAGCAATGCGCTAAAAATTGACGATAGCAATATTGAAGTTATATTCCTGGACTACCTCTTGCCCGGCATTTCTGGACTGGACCTACTGTCTAGCTTCTTGAGGAAATGGCCAAAGGCTGCCATATTCATAATGACGGGCCAGGGCGATGAAGAAATTGCCAAGAGCGCAATCCTCAGTGGCGCCGCGGATTATATTTCAAAATCCTCGATCTCTGCCCCGGCTCTTCAAAGGATGATTGGAAACGGTCTTCAAGTTTCCAAAATGAGATGGCGCATCGAGGAGCACCAGAAGGAGCTGCAACAATTCTCTGACGTTCTCGTACACGACCTTCGCGCTCCGATACGCGCGATAAAGTTTCTCAGCGATCAGATACTAGAAGACTTCGAGTCCGGCGATATCGAGGAGGTCAAGAGAGAATTCGACCTGATGAAGCGATCCGTCAGTAAAATGTCCGATCTCATCGAACGATTGGCGAGTCACATCAACCCCCACAGCGCTGGCAAGCCTGAGGTTGTGGAGATCTCTAACCTGGTAGAAGCAGCCTGTCTGGCGATGGCCGAGGACATCAACAGGTCTAACGCGAGAATAGAAACAAAACTCTCAGGCCTCCAAACGCTTTGCTTTCCGCCCGATATTTCACAACTCATTCAAAACCTTATCGGGAACTCCATAAAATATCGAAGTGCAAGCGATCCCGTGATCGAAATTTCGGCGTGCTCCTTGGGCAAAGGTGTGCAAGTTTCCGTAGCTGACAATGGCATCGGCGTGCCTCAAGAATATCGGCATCGGATATTCGAACCTTTCAAACGCCTCCAGCGCAGCAGTGATCTGCCGGGCACCGGGCTCGGACTCGCAACCTGCGCGAAAATAGCCAAACGTCACAACGGGGATATCTGGTGTGATGATCAAACCGAGAATGGGACGGTGATCCACTTCACGCTCAGGCTTGGGTCTGGCAGTTCTTAATTTTCCGAGCGAGAGGGTCAGCGCCAGTAGATCAGCCACCGCGTATCCCTGCTCTTGACAACCAGGAAACAATACACGTCAGGCCGTTGAAACAAATGCTTCAACGGCCTGATGTGTTTGAAGAAAGCACGATGCTGCTACTGAGCGCCGGCGATGGCACGCGATTTGGCAGTTCCTAGAGCTCAAACAATTCTTGTTTTTCTCGCAGACGATCACGCAACCGTTGCAGGGTGACCCCCTCCGTTGCAAGATCAATATCGGTGCAATCCTCGGTGCCAACCTGATCTCTTAGCTTGTCAAAGAATATGGACATGCCACCCAGCGTTTGGGAGATCAAATCAAAGTCTTGCAACTCGCGGATTTCTGAACTTGTGGGCGGGGTGCGCCTCTCGACGATGGTCAATACGGTATCTTCCAGTTGCTGAATCTGGCGTTGCAGCTGGCGCATTTCACGCGCCGAATTCGCATATACCGTATCGAGCGGCTTAGAAGATTTACTGTCCATCTTACAAACGCCCCACCACCTGTTCGATGGCTTGCCGCATAGATGCAACCGTAAAGGGCTTACGGATGATATTGTTCAAGCCAAGTTTCTTACCAACTTCGATCATTTCCGGCGTCGGTTTCCCGGTCACCAGAATAAAGCCGACACGCTGCGTGGAGGCGTTGGTTCGCACCGCCTGAAGCAGGCCAAGCCCATCCATGCCCGGCATGTTATAGTCGGACAAAACAAGGTGTACCGGATTCGTCGCAAGTTTCTGAAAGGCGGATTGCCCGTTGTTTTCAACCAGATAGTTCTTGATGCCGAGTTCATCGAGACACTGGGTCAGAATACCTCGGCTGGTCGACATGTCATCGACCACCATCACGCGCAGAGAGTCTTTTAAGCTCATCGTTTTTTCCTCGTGTTCTCGTCTTGGCTAACCGTGAGTGTATTTAGCCAGGGGTATTTACGTAGGTGGTTATGCCAACCGTCTTCATATATTGGGCAGCCGGCCCGGACATTCGTTCAGAGTGCCCGATAAAGAGATATCCACCAGGATTCAGCACCCGCTGGAAGGCTTGCCACACCTTCTGTTGCGTGGGGTTATCGAAATAGATCGCAACATTTCGGCAGAAAATCGCGTCGAATTTCCCTTTGAAGGGGAAGGGTTCGATCAGGTTCAAGACACCAAAGGTTACCTTTTTCCGCAGATGTTGCGGAATTCGGGCCGTTTCGGGCTTGCTGCCTGGCTCCAGCTGGATCTTGTAGGTCTTTGGGATCCCGTCGAAATCCTCTCGTGGATATTGTGCTTCCTCAGCGGTTCGGACGACAACTGGGTCAATGTCCGTACCAAGGATTTTGATGTCATACCGATCCGCGTCCGGGCACATGTCGTGCAATACGGCTGCAATCGTGTAGGGCTCTTGCCCGATCGAACAGCCGGCCGACCAAATCCGAACACGCCCACCTTTTTTCGCCTTCTCTATGAGGGGCGGAAGCACGTCGTTGCGCATCGTTTCAAAGTGATGCGGCTCCCGAAAAAACTGCGTCACATTGGTCGTCAGCAGAGACAACAGCTCACTGCGCTCCTGATCGGCGTTGGGGCCTTCCAAACGCTTGAGATAGTCTTTGAACACCCGGATGTTTTGCTTCCGAAGCTTTCGCGACAGACGTGAAGACACCAGCGGCTTCTTGCTTGGCGACATCGCCAGGCCGAAGTGCTTGTAAGCAAACTTCGCGATCGCCTCAAAATCCTGATCAGACAGGTTGATGCCATCGGAAGCAGGGGTGACAGGACCAGGAATACTCACGAGAGGCCTTGCTCCGGCGCAGAGATGACAGCATCTAGGTTGATGATCCGCACCATCGTATCATCATGGGAAATGATACCCTGAATATACTCCATGGTGTGGCGGCTATCGACCGGCGGCGTGTCCTGAATTTCCTCGCGGTTGATCGAGATGATTTCCGACACGGATTCAGCCAGCAAACCAACCGGCTTGCCATGGACCGCAACCACGATCACAACATTGCGCTCACTTGCCTCGGTCTGTTGCAGACCAAAGCGCGCGGCCAAGTCATAAATCGGGATCACCGCACCCCTCAGGTTCATAACGCCCAGCACATCCATCGGCGCATGCGGCAGAATGGTGACCGGTGACCATCGGCGGATCTCCCGGATCTGGGTGATCTTCAGGCAGAAGGCCTGCCCAGCGACTGTAAAGCTTACAAACTCGCTCTGCTGAGCATGTTTGACCTCTTGGTCGCCAAATTTAACTTCAGCTTGCGATTGCATTGCTCATTCTCCGCTCTGTATCAAAAGTGGCCGAGGAAGTGGACGCCGCGAGGATGTTCTCCGGATCCAGGATCATGGCGATTTTACCATCGCCAAGGATCGTTGCCGCCGCGACGCCAGGGATATTTCCACAGACGCCATCGAGGCTCTTGATCACGACCTGCCTCTGGTCATGAATGTCATCTACCGCCAAAGCGCTTTTCTGGCCCGTTTCCGTTTCAACCAGAAGATAGACTCCGGGCGGTTGGTCGCTGTTGGGATTGCGAAGCCCAAGCGCGCTTGCAACATCACAGATCGGAACGAAATTGCCACGAATGGACAGCAGCGTGCCATCGGCGCCGAGGCTGTTGATCATGTCATCGCTGCCCCGCATCGTTTCCACAATTGAGGTGATCGGCACAACCATTGTCTGATCCGCGACCGACACAACCATCCCATCCATCACCGCCAGCGTCAGCGGCAGAATAATGGTAAATGTAGACCCTTTGCCCGGGTTCGACGAGATATTGATCCGCCCCCCAAGCGCGGTGACCGCGTTCTTGACCACATCCATGCCAACCCCGCGCCCAGAGAGGTTTGACACCTCCTTGGCGGTGGAAAACCCAGGCAGGAACAACAGGTTATCAATCTCTGAATCGGAGAGTTCGGCATTCTCCGGGATCAATCCCTTCTCGATCGCGATCTGTTTCACCCGCGGGCGATTGACCCCGGCGCCGTCATCCTTGATTTCGATGCAGACGCTACCGGAGCGGTGCGACGCCGACAGGCGGATCTCCCCGGTCCTGCTTTTGCCGATCGCCTCACGGTCGTCTGGTTTTTCGATGCCGTGATCAACCGCGTTGCGCAGGATATGCGTCAGCGGATCCGACAGCCGTTCGATAACTGTCTTGTCGACCTCGGTATTTTCACCTTCGGTCACCAGTTTTGCAACTTTGTTGGTCGCAGAAGATGCTTCGCGAACAATCCGTGCCATCCGCTGAAACAGGGGTTTGACCGGCTGCGCACGAATAGACATCACACCTTCCTGGATATCCCGGGCCAGGTTCTTAAAGCCCTCCAGTTCGGTTTCCACATCCCGCAGGTCAGCGACATCCAGATTGGCGATTTGCTGCGCCAGCATGGAATGGTTGATGATCAGCTCGCCAACCGCGTTGATCAGCCGGTCCACCCGCTCCAGATCCACACGCAGGGTCGGCTTCGGTCCGCGCTGTTCTGATTTCGTGCTCTCGGCCTTTGCCGAACTGGCCTTTTCGACCGGTTGCGGGCTGGCCTCGGGAGCAGTCACGGCGGGGGCCGGCGCGTCAAAAGGGGCAGGCGGATCAGTGACGCTATCATCGCCCGATACACCAAAGGCAGCGTTGAGCGCGGCCAGAGCAGCCTCTTCCTCTTCGGCATCCTTGTCCGAAGCAATCGAAAGTTCACACAGACCTTCGACAAATTCGAACACCGCTTCGATCGAGGATTTCGGCTCCGTGCTGGTCAGAGTCAGATTCCACGCCAGATAACTGTCATCCATCGCCATGGCATCAAAGCCTGGCAGTTCGGACTCATCGAGCACGACTTTGAGAGGCCCGAGCTCCGACAGCGCCTGGAACAGGAAGAAAGGCTCGTTCCCGGTTCCGAACATTTCTTTCAGCGGACGGAAGCGAATCTCATAGGTTTTTTCCTCTTCCGCAGCCAGCGGCAGGGGTACCGAAGGTCCACCCAGCCCCATGGGCTCAAAGGTCAGATCCTCTTCTTCATCGTCCATGTACTCTTCGAGGCCAGCGATGAGGGCATCATGGTGTTCCTCGTCGGTGGTGCCGCCATCGCGAGCCACGGCAACCAGATCCGACAGATGGTCGGAGCAGCGCAGCAAGAGCTGAATCAGCTTGGTATCAAGCTCGACCTTATTGTTGCGAACCTCGTCAAATACGGTTTCGAACCTATGTGCAAATGCAACCAGTTCATCTAAGCCAAACGCCCCGGCGCCCCCTTTGATAGAGTGCACAGCCCGGAAAATTGCGTTGACCACTTCAGGATCGTGATCGCCTCCTTCGACAGCGGTCAGACCCTCATCCATTGCTTCAAGGAGCTCTTCGCACTCCTCGAAGAATGTATCTTGAATCGACCCCGACATCTTAGGCGACCGCCCCGGTCACGCGCTTCAGCGCAAAGATCAGGGATTGGTCATCAAAAGGCTTGGTAATCCAGCCGGTCGCGCCGGCATCGCGGGCGCGGGCCTTCATTTCAGGCGCGCTTTCGGTGGTCAGGACCAGGATCGGAACCTTGGAGTTGATTCCCTCGCCGCGCAGCTCTTCGATGACGCCAAAGCCGTCGAGATTGGGCATGTTGATGTCGGTGATCACCACATCGGGGGCGACATCGTCGTACATATCGACGCCGTCACGGCCGTCCACCGCACAATGATATTCAAAACCGGCCTCTTCCAGCGTCGCCGCCAGCAGGTTGCGGATGGTGCGGGAGTCGTCAATTGCCAATACTTTGGTTTTCATGCTGTTTCCTCGTCTTCAAATCGGTTGGGTTCCAAGCCCAGAAGGGTGAGGGATTTTCTGCACCCCTCGGTGATGTTGGTGACCGAGAAACCCAGGCCCTCGGAGCGCCACTGTTGTTCAGCACCCAAGAGCAGTTGCAGGCAACGCGACGGCATCACCGCAACCTTGCTGCAATCAACTTCCACTGCCTGCTCGCGAGAGGCGTTCAGAAAGGCGATCAATGGGTCTAGATTCGCGAAGGCATTGGGCAAATCCAGATTATGCTTTTGCGTGTCGGTGGACATTTTCGCGATTCGCACCCCCGTTTAAGGCGATTGATTTCAGTTCGATGGGAGAAGTCTTAGCCACAGGGCCTTAACATTTGATTTCCGCGAAACCGCAGAAATGCCGAAAGCCAGATGCAAGTGATCCGCTCCTCCCCTGTGTCGCCAGCAGTGGCCACAAAACCTATAGAGTCTTTTGTCGGCGGGGGGACCTGATCGGGAGGTTATCTGAACCCGCTGACGTATGGGGCGCAGCAATTTTGAATATGTAAGGCACAAATTAACCCATCCGGGGGCAAAAAAATTCTAAAGTCACGCACCGCTGCGGCACCAACCTCAGCACGGGAGACCCCAGATGAACCTGTTCGGAAAACAAGATACGTGCTTGAAGATGCGAGAAAACACCACGTGTTTACTGTCGTTTGCCGCATCCGCTCCGCTCGGGGTCACCGCCGCGCATATCAGCCATTTCGTCCGTGGACTAAATGAGAATCACCGATGCCCCGCCGTCTGGAGGCCGCGGCGCGACCGCAGATCGCCGCTGTCTGATCGTAAGGCAGGGGTAAAATCCGACCCGACTCTCTCCTGGTCCCATCCAAGAGCCTGCGGCGGTTTGTGACAAGAATATTTAACCGGCCGGTCCGCAACACGATGTGTCGCGCTGACCCGTCCAACAGGAACTTCCCGCTTCACCGGGGCAAAGAAAAGGTAAGCCATTGTCTTCCTTGAGCGTATTGATCATCACCACAGATCGAAATTTTGCACGCACCCTGCAAAACCACATGGAGGCGGCCTACCCCGGGCTCCAGGTGCTGTTGGCCAACAACCTGATGATGGCCTACAATCAGGCCGAGGCGGGCCAGCCGAGTTTTGCCTTTGTTGAGGATGGCTTCACCAAGCTGCCGGAATTTGAAATGATGCTGGCGCTGTTTTCCGCGCTTGATGTGCGTTGGGTCTCTGTCATGGACAGTACGGCCTCGACCCCGGCCCGAAGCTCCTCGCCTCTTTTGAATGTTGGCGCCGGGATTTTCGAACTCACCAAATCCGATAGCCCGCGGCAGTTCGTGCAATATTTTGACATGATGGTGAAAGCGCCGCGCCGGAATATGCCTGCGGCCTCTGCCAAGACCTCCACCGGCCGGGATGATTTCAAGAAGGTGATCCTGATTGGCTCCTCAACCGGCGGTGTCGAGGCGCTGCGCAACGTCCTGGTCGGTTTCCCGATCAATTGCCCGCCAACCTTGATCGTACAGCATACCGGAAAAAGCTTTGGCAGCGGGCTGGTTTCACTTCTGGATCGGATCTGCCCGGCGAAAGTGGTCACCGCGGATGACAATCTCACGCTCCAAACCGGTCATGTTTATGTCGCAGCGGGGCAGCGTCGGCATATGGGGGTCACCCAGCGCAAACCCTATCGGACCAGAATGAAGGAAGGGCCGAATATCTCTGGTCATACGCCCTCGGTAGACGCATTATTTTCTTCTGCCGTGCCCTTTGCCAAGGACGTTGTTGCCGCAATATTAACCGGTATGGGGCAAGATGGGGCCAAGGGCTTACTGGAGCTGCGCAAGGCCGGCGCAACCACCTTTGCCCAGGACGAAAAAACTTCCGTGGTCTACGGTATGCCCAGGGTTGCCTGGGAAATCGGCGCCGCTCAAAAACAAGTTCCCCTGGCTCGTATGGCCGGGACCCTATTGCAAGCCTGCAAGACCTGATAAAAGAGATCTGAAAGGAAGCCGCTTTGTCGACTGTTTTTCAAAATACGAGTACGGTCACCGTTCTTCAAGGTGATTACAAGGTCAGTACAGATCCAAAAGTGGTGTTTTCGACGGTGCTCGGCTCCTGCATCGCGGCCTGTATCTATGACGAGCAAAATGGCGTCGGAGGCATGAACCATTTCCTGCTCGCCACTTCGTCCGGTGGTGGCGCCGCAAACGCGCGCTATGGCGTCCACGCGATGGAACTCTTGATCAACGGCATCATGAAGAAAGGCGCCCAACGCGCCAACCTCAAGGCGAAGGTCTTTGGTGGGGCGAAGATGTCGGCGAACCTCTCTGACATCGGGGCCAATAACGCCGCCTTTGTGCAGCGCTTCCTGCGCGACGAGGGCATCGCGGTGATTTCGTCCTCGGTTGGCGGCACCTCTGCCCGCCGGGTGAGGTTTCACCCCTGTTCTGGCGCCGCTCAGCAGACACGGGTCGCCGATGGGCGCAGCCTTGAAGAGCAGGAACGCGCGGTCATCGCCCGGACGCAGCAAGCACCGGCTGCCAAACCTGCGGCGGCGGACAACTTCACCCTGTTTTGATCCCGACCCCAGTGGCGGAGTTAGAACCCCGACCTCGCCAGGTCGGGGTTTTTCCGTGTCAGAGTTCCCCCTCGGAGGCCCCTTCGCAAATCGTGGGAAAACGCGTAGACTTGTTCGCAGTTCATTTAGCGCCCAAGGCAAACCTATGTTTCATAATGTCCGCTCTGCTCTGGCAGCCCTGCCATTGGTTCTTTTCCTCACGGCCCTGGCGGCGGGGAATCCACTGCATGCCTCCAGTGACCGGATCGCGCTCGTGTTTGGCATGGCCGGCTACCAGCATCTGCCTCAGCTGACCAATACCAAGAACGATGCCGAGGCGATTTCCAAAACACTGGAGGACATCGGGTTTGATGTGACCCTCTCTGTGGATGCCACCGGGGCGGAAATGGACCGTTTGCTGGATGATTTTGCCTTTCGGTCCGAAGTCGCGGATCTGGCGCTGATCTATTTCGCCGGCCATGGCATCGAGGTCCAGGGCGAGAATTTCATCATTCCCGTTGATGCCAATGTGGCCTCGAACAAAGATGTGCAGGAGCAATCACCCTCGCTGAAGAACCTGCTGGCGGCCGTTGATCGGGCGCGAAAAATGCGAATCGTCATTCTCGACAGTTGCCGCGACAACCCTCTGGGCGATTCGATCAACCTGGCGGCGGTCGGAAACGCGAGCACCACCGCCTCCAGCGAAACCACCCGCGGCGGCGGTGGCCTGGCCGCAGCCAACCCGGATCGCGGTACATTGGTGGCCTTTGCCGCAAAGGATGGTCAGGTTGCGCTGGATGGCACCGGCAACAACAGCCCCTTTGCCACCGCGCTCATGAACAAGATGACTCAGCCCGGGCTTGAAATCAGCCTGATGTTCCGCCAGGTGCGCGATAGCGTGTTGGAGCGGACCGGAAACCTTCAGGAACCGCATACCTATGGCTCTCTGACCGGCATTCCCTTCTATCTTGCTGGCCCCGCCGAAGGCGAGGACACCCTGGCTGGTTCGGACGCGGCGGCGGCCTGGGCAAAACTGCGCCCCGATCAGGAAGAGCAGTTGCTGGCGCTCGCGGATCTGGGCGACACCCGCTCCATGCTCGGCCTGGCCTATATGCGGCTGAACCCCAATGAGGGGCGATTTGACCCCGAGGCGGCGGTGGATTTCCTGACCCGCGCCGCCGAGGCCGGCTCTCCCGAAGCGCAATTCGAGCTTGCCAAGCTCTATGAGCGCGGCACCGGCGTTGAGCCGGACGAGAAAAAGGCGCTGGAGCTTTATCGAGCAGCGGCAGCCCAGAATTTTGCCGATGCGATCAACGATCTTGGGTTCATGTACTATCAGGGCGGATTGGGGCTACCTGCGGATCCGGGCAAGGCTTTGCAGCTTTTTGAGCGCGCCGCCGATCTGCGCCACCCGCAGGCGCAGTTCAACTTTGCTGCGCTGATCGACGACGGTCTGATCCCCACCAAAGGGCCTGAAGACGCAGCGAAATACCTGTATCAGGCCCTGCGCTCCGGCAGTCAGGACGTGCTGAACCTGCTCAGCGACCGCCCGACCATGTTCACAAAAGACACCCGCCGCGCCTTGCAGGCCCGACTGAAGGAGAACCAGTTCTATACTGGCGCTCTGGATGGGGATTTTGGTCCTGGCACGCAGCGCGGCATTCGCCGGGCCTATGGGATCGAGGACAGCTGATCCCGCAGCCCCCCTCGTGTCCCACGCGGGGCAAGAACAGCGCCGTCAGAGCTGCCCTTCGGCCAACCAGAGGTCCAGCTGACGGCGGCTGATTTCAAAATGCATGCTGTCCTCGCGCCCAAAACCGGCGCCCCAGACCCAGCCTTCATCCTTGAAGAAATCCGCCAGGATGGTGAGGCCCAGCTGGGTCTTGCCATCCCCCAGCGTATCCAGCCGACCGTCAATGTTCAGATCCACCGCGAGCCCATAGCTATGGGTCGAGAGCGAGTTCTGCGTGCCGCGAATACGACGCACACAAAGCGAGCCTGCGGTATTGATCCGCTCATAGAGGTCGGGATCGGCTTTTTGGATATTGTCGAATACGACCTTCAGGCTTTCGATCGCCGGGGCCAGCATGCGAACCTTGATCGGCCCGACTTGCTCCAACACCAGCTTGTCCTTGAGCCTCTCATTGGTCATCGGCTGGCAGCTGTCGCTGAGATCTTCGCGCGGGCGGCCCAGCTTTTCCGACAGATAGGCGCCGCCCGCGACCTTGAGCCCGTCATTCACATTGCGGCGATCCGCGATCAGAACAACCTGCGCATAGGAATCCAGAATCGCATTCGGCCCGGTCTGGCGCAGCAGGGAGTCCTCTTCATCCTGAGAATTTGCCGAGGGTTGCAGCGGTGTATTCTGCACCGACAGCGCGTTGATTTGTTTCTCCAAATCCTGGATTTGAAGCTGCGTGTCCTCAACTTTTTGCCGCAGGAGTTCAATGTCGATCCGAGCCTCGGAATCCACCGCGCCGCTGCCATAGCCCTGCTCGTTGAACAGATAAGACAGGCCAAACCACAGCGCCGGTGCGGCCACGAGCCCGAAGGCGATGATAATCGCGTGCAGAACCTTCATAACGCTCCCGTTCGTTGATCTTTCCCCTTGAATACACCACGTCTACTGCCAAGTTATGAGTGGCAAAAGCAGATTTTATCTTTCATTTCCTGTTCGCAGGGCTTGCGGCCATTGGCACCTTGCCAGCTGTGGTATAAGCTATGCGTACTAAAGTGGAACAATATGGAGGGCATAGAAATGGTCCAATTCCGCACTTTGGCAATATCGATTTTCACTGCCGCGCTCTGCGTCAGCGCGCCGGTCTCCGCTCAGGATCTCTCGGTTGAAGAGATCACTCAAGCCTTCCAGAAACAGAAAACCCGCGGGCTGGTTCTTGTTCCCACCGCCTCGGTCAGCGCAACGGATACCGAAACGGCCTCCGTCGCCGCCGCTGCGGAGGAGTATAACCCGCTCGATGCCGCGTCGCAGATCAATGTTCAGGTCAGCTTTGATTTTGACAGCGCGACCCTGCGCGATGACCAGAAACCCAAGCTCGCCAATATGTGCGCCTCGATGAAGGCGCTGGATGGCACCGTGTTCCAGATCATCGGCCATACCGACAGCTCCGGCTCCGCCAGCTATAACGAGCGCCTGTCGCTCCTGCGCGCGCAAGAGGTTCGCCGCCATTTGATCAGCGATTGCGGTGTCAAGGCCGACACATTGAAGGCCATCGGCATGGGTGAAACTGCCCCGGTAAATGCATCCAATCCGCGGGCCGATGAAAACCGGCGTGTGGAATTCCAGGCATTGGGCTGACGGAATGATATCCTGCACGACGTCCCCCCGGCCGGAGCATAGTGAATGATCGACTCCCGGCCCGGGGATATGTTCCATCCCGGCGACCTTCTGAACAATACCTACCGTATTGAGGCTGTGCTTGGCCGGGGGGGCACCTCCGAGGTCTACAAGGCCAGATCCGAAATTTCGGGAAACCCCGTTGCGCTGAAAATTCTGAAACAGGAATTTTCGGGCAACGAGGATTTTACGGTATTGATGACCCGGGAGGAGAATATCCGGGAAATCCGCCACGATGCGGTGGTGCGCTATTCGGAAAACCACCGCACGCCGGATGGGCGGATTTACCTTCTGATGGATTACATCGAAGGCCCCGCGCTGGATCAGAAGCTGAAGGACGGCCCGATGCCGGTCGCCGACCTTCTGACCATCTGCCGCCGGGTGAGCGAGGGGCTTCAGGCCGCGCATAAGCGCAATATCGTGCATCGGGATCTCAGCCCCGACAATATCATCCTGCGCGACGACAAGCCCGAGCAGGCGGTGATCATCGACTTTGGCATCGCCAAGGACACCAATCCGGGCGCGGAAACCATTGTCGGAAATGAATTTGCCGGCAAATATTCCTACGCCGCACCCGAGCAGATGAGCGGTCAAACTGACGCGCGCTCTGACATCTATTCCCTTGGTGCGCTGCTGCTGGCCAATTATCGCGGTGCCTCGCCCTCGCTTGGCGCCAACCCGATGGAAGTGGTTGAAAACAAGCGCAAACCACTGGAGACCAGCGACCTGCCGGAGCCCTTCCGCAGTTTGATCGAACGGATGTGCGCGCCGGATCCAACGCAGCGGTTTCAATCCGCAACCGAAGTGCTGGCCTTTCTGGACTCCCCCGGCGCCGGTGGTTCGGCCCCGGACGCCCTGCCCGACCCGCTCGATGCGCTGATTGGCCAGCCCGCCGATCCGGTGCAAGACGCCACAATCATCGTGCCTCGCTCCACCGTGAACCCGCCGCTGGACACTCCGGCGCAATCCAAGCGTAAAAGCAGCTCTGGTCGCGGTGGCATCTTCGCTCTGGTGGCGCTGCTCTTGCTGGCAATTGGCGGATTTGGTGCCTGGAGCAGCGGCGCGCTGGACAGCCTGATGGGCCCCTCTTATCCGCTCGCCGATCCTTTCAAGCTGATCGTTGAACGCAGCGACAACGGGCCGGTGCGCGCCGCCGGGCATGTGCCGGGTGAAGAAGCGCAGGCGGCGCTGATGGAGCGGGTGGACGAGGGCGAATTAATCCCCGCCAGCGGCAATATCGCCGAAACCTGGCTCCGCGATGTGCTGTTCACGCTGGAGCCCCTGGCGGAGCTGGAAGACTGGCGACTGACGGTCGAAAACAACGAAGCCACGCTGACCGGAAAAACATCCGACGCGGATCTGCTTGCCGATCTGGACGGGTTCTTTGGCGGCGACATGCCCGGTGCCCTGGTTGGCATTGTCAATATCGCCTACGAGCTACCGGTGCTCGCTCGGGAGATTCCGCGCGATATCGTTGATGCCCATGCCGATTGTGGCCCGCTGATCCTGCGCGGCGCGGCGGTCGGCACCGGCTATGCCCCGGACGAAGAGCTGAGCGTCTCTGGTCAGGTTGCCAGCACCGAAACCCAGATCCAGCTGTTTGACGCGCTCACCAAGGTTGCCGAAGGGCGCCCGGTCAATTTGCAGCTGGAGGTGCTGAACCCCGCGCTTTGCATCGTCGAGCAGCATCTGCCAAAGGCCCCGGCGGGCGGCGTGACGGTGCGCTATGCAGATGGCAAAAGCGGCGAGGCGAATAGCTCCGGTCGTTTCTTTGTCGGCGAAAACCCGGTGATCGACGTGGTTCTGCCGTCCGCGATGACCGAAGGCTTTCTCAGTGTTTCTATCCTCGATGTCACCGGCAACGTGTTTCACCTCTTGCCGAATATAAAACGCCAGGACAATTCCATCGCAAATCTGCGCGCGGGACAAAACGGCCCCTTCCCG
>NZ_JAATOX010000049.1 GCF_011806385.1 Phaeobacter sp. HF9A
AAGTTGCTGAATTCGGAGTTTGGCGCTGGTGGTGAAACCAACCAGTGGAAAGGCACCGCCAAGTTGATCGTCACCCCGTTCCTCAGCGAGTGATCAGATGCTGAACCAAGCAAGCGCAACATGTGAGCTATCCGGCAAAGCGCCGGATTGGGTCCATCTGTTCCCGTCTGGGCAAATGATTGGGCGGGACGGTAGGCAATTCGCCTTGTCTGACCCACAACTGGTTATTCAGGCTTTCAATCAATCCGGGGTCGATCTGCCGATTGACTATGAACATCAGAACGACCGCAAGCCTGAAGGGCACGTCGGCCCTGTGCCCGCCGCTGGCTGGATCAAGGAGCTGAAAGCGGATTCTGTTGGGCTTTGGGGCCGGGTCGAATGGACCGCACAGGCGCGCGAACTGATCTCGACCAAGGCTTACCGCTACCTCAGTCCATCCTTCTTCTTTGAACCACGCAGCAAGGCAATCACCAGTCTCAAAGGTGCAGGGCTGGTTCACAATCCCAATCTCCAACTTCAAGCGCTTGCAAGTCAGGAACACGCCATGCCCGAAAATCAGGACTTTATGCAGCAACTGCTGCAAGCTCTGAACCTGCCAACCGAGGCCGACCCCCAAGCGGTTCTTGACGCGGTTATAGCACTCAAAGGAGATGTTCGCCTTGAAACGGCTGCACAGTCTCACGATCCCACGCGCTTCGTTCCCATTGAAGCGGTTCAGGAACTCATGAAGGATCGGAACCAACAGCTTTCAACTCAAGCTGAAAGCCGGATCGCGGGCAAGGTCTCTGACGCTGTAGAAAACGGCATCATCCTGCCCCGCATGAAAGAGTGGGCCACTGCGCTGTGCCGGACAGACGAGGCGGCATTTGACACCTTCGTTTCCAGTTCGATGCCTGGGGCTTACTCCCATTTGAACAAACCAAATCCACTGCCATCCTATCCTGGAAATGGTGTTGGCCAGGCGGCGTCGAGCTCGTCAGAAGCTGCGGCAATTTGTGCGCAACTGGCGCTGCGTCCTGACGCGCTCAACGATTGAGGTACGTCGGTTCCCGTATCTCACAACTGCGCAGCTGTTCGCTCCTCGTTGTGTTCAGCCGCGTGTCTCCCCGGTTCGTACCCCCCGATACGAACCGGGGAATGACAGACAGAACGATTTTGGATGAGCATACAGATGTCAGTGCCAACTCGCCCGCTTCCCAAACCCACCGCGCAAGTGCAGCCCTATGTCGATGTGCTTGGTCCAGAATTGACAGTGCAGTTTCTCTTGAAACTTGGAGGATCTGAACTCTTTACCCCGCGAAACCCGAAAGGGCGGTCGCGGATTGAAACGCTGATCGGAGCGGAGCATGTCCGGGCATTGGCAGATGTGTCGCATCTCTTGCAACGCCGCGTACCCTTGGCAAATGCGTGGATCTCTGCATTTCTACACTGGCAAGGAATGCCCGTGAATGAAATCGCGCGGACCATTCGCCGAACAGATAATTCTGTGCGTATGTATCTTGCGCAGTATAACGTCCGGAGCGCGGCTTGAGTGTGTCAGGGGTGCGCGCAGGCGATGGGGCCTCGCTCCCGGTCAAGCCGGAAACCCCACATGGCGCTCCGATCCCAAGATCGTGCTACGGCCGCGAGAATATCACCGTGTCACGCCTGCGAGAGTGAGTGTAGAAATGTGCGCTGCAAATTCAATGCCTGAAGCACCTGAAACGCTCTCGTCGCAGGAAATTCATCACCAATTGACCAAAGCCTTGGCCAATCTTGAAGCTGTTGATGCAACGATTCAAGCGGCAAAGACATGTCTCAAGAGCGCTCTTACACCAGGTCCTGGCACAGCCTTTAAACCTGCATCAAACGCTGCTTCGCACCGACGCCTTCACCACCCGGGCCGCCCGCGTCGGATTGATGCCGACGCTGAACTGCGGGCCTTCGTTCTGGCGCGCATTGAAGTCATGACTTTTGAGGCACTGGCGGAGGCCATAGCCCAACAGTTTCCACCTGAAAGATGTGTCGGCAAGAGTGCTATTCATGACTGGTTCCACAGTGCACGCCGATAACCCCATCCGAGAACTACCGAGATAGACCGGCCTCTTCCGGTATCAAACCTGCTGAAATGGCGGTATCAGGCTGAGTGATTACTAACAACTGTACCTGACGGAGGCCCTCCCCACCCCCCCAGGGCCGGGGCCCGATCAGGCCGCCTGCAACGCGCCCATCCAGCGCAGGCTGTCTTCGGTGCGGGGGGTGCTGGGGGTATATTCGGCACTGACCCAACCCTGGTAGCCACTGTCATCAATCGCGGCAAAAAGCGCGTCGAAGTCCAGCGGGCCGCGCCCGGGTTCACAGCGCGAGGGGGCGGCGGCGAATTGTACGTGGCTGGCCCGGTGACCAAAGATCTCCCAGACCTTGAGCGCATCGCCATGGATCATCTGCGCATGATAGGCGTCAAATTGCAGCGTCACGTTGTTGCGGCCAACCTCGTCCAGGATCTCTACCGCGAGATTATAATCGTCGAGAAAATAGCCGGGGAAATCGCCGCCGTTCAGCGGCTCGATGGTGAACTGCTGATAGGGCGCGGAGTCCGCCGCTGCGCGCAGGTTCTGCACAAAGGTTTCGCGCGCGGCCTCGCCCTTGGCCGGTCCCGCCATGATATGAATGCGACCCGCCCTGAGCACTTCGGCGTAGCGGAGCACCCGGCGGATGTCGCGCTGAAAGCGGTCGGCCAGCTCCGGCACCGCCGCATACCCGGGATCGCCGCCGGTATAATTCGGCGGTGGGGCATTGATCAGCAACAGCTCCAGCCCGTTGGCCATCAGCGCGCGCTGGGTTTCCTTTGCTGCAAATTCATAGGGATACAGCACTTCCACCGCTTTGAACCCGGCTGCCGCTGCGGCGGAAAACCGGTCCAGATAGGGGAGCTCTGCAAAGAGCATGGATAGATTGGCTGCGAACCTTGGCATTCTCACCTCCTGCTACGCGTGCAGTTCCCTGTCCGACAGTGCGCCCACTATAGCACAGACCGGACGTCTTCGTGGCGGGCTTTAATTTAAGTTTGAACTGCATCGGCTCTCATCTTGAGATGGGATATGCCCGTGCAGCGGGCAGAAGAGAACGCCCTTGTTTTGTGCAATTTTAACGGAATGGCGTTTTCGGCCACTCCCCGCCGATCAAACGGCTGCCTTCAACTGTGGCGTGTGCGCAGCCCGAGGGCAAGGCTCGGCGTGAGGATCAGGCGAGATCCAGCTCGCCCGCCGACAGAATGCGGAAAAATGCGCCACCGGACCAGACCCCGAACCAGCCCTCCTGCACCTCGGCGAGATCCATCAGCCGATAAAAACTCTTGCGATCAATAAGCGCCTCAAGCCCGGCGCGGATATGCACATAGGGGGAGGGCTCGCCCGTATCGGGATCGAGATCCACCCGAATGGGGTGATCCGGGCCTGCCGTGACCGTATCGCCGACATGGGTGGTGAAGCGCAGCTCCTGTTCCCGCCCGGTGCCGGATGCCTCGAAATCAACGGCGACAAAGGGGGCGTCCTCCACCGTGATGCCGACTTTTTCCACCGGCGTGACGAGGAAATATTTGCCGTCTTCGCGCTTCAGGATCGAGGAGAACAGCTTGACCAGCGCAAAGCGGTTGATCGGCGTGCCGAGGTAGAACCAGGTGCCATCGCGCGCGATGCGCATGTCGATATCGCCGCAGAACGGCGGATTCCACAGATGCACCGGCGGCAATCCGCCTTTGCCACTGGCCTTAACACTGGCGGCAAGCGCATCAACATCCGGTGTCACAGCTTTTTGTCCACTCATTCGTTTTGCCATTCCATCTCTGCGCGATACACTCCACATCATATAAGCCCAGGGAAGGGAAAGTCATGAGCGAAGCACAGGATCTGTTGTCCGACATCGAAGCGCTGGAAGGCAAGCTGCAAGAGGCGCGGGCCTCGATCACCCGCCGCTTTATAGGGCAGGAGCGGGTGGTGGATCTGACGCTTGCAACCCTGCTGTGCGGCGGTCATGGCTTGCTTATCGGCCTGCCGGGGCTGGGCAAGACGCGGCTGGTGGAGGCGCTCTCGACGGTGATGGGGCTGCATGGCAACCGGGTGCAGTTCACCCCGGATCTGATGCCCGCCGATATTCTGGGGTCAGAGGTGCTGGACACCGCCGCTGACGGCAGCCGGGCCTTCCGATTCGTGCAGGGGCCGATTTTCTGCCAGCTCTTGATGGCGGATGAGATCAACCGTGCCAGCCCAAGGACGCAATCGGCGCTGCTCCAGGCGATGCAGGAAAAGACTGTCACCGTGGCGGGCGAGAACCGGGCGCTGGATATACCCTTCCATGTGCTGGCAACGCAGAATCCCATTGAGCAGGAGGGCACCTATCCGCTGCCCGAAGCACAGCTGGACCGCTTCCTGTTGCAGATCGACGTGCAGTATCCCGACCGGGACACCGAACGCGAAATCCTGCTGGCCACCACCGGCGTTGCAGAAGAAGAAGCGCATCAGGTGTTCACCGCCGCCGAGCTGATCGCCGCGCAGACCCTGTTGCGCCGGATGCCGGTGGGCGAGTCGGTGGTCGAGCTGATCCTCGATCTGGTGCGTGCCTTCCGCCCCGAGGAACCCGGCGTCTCGGATCGGGTGGCGCAGACCGTGGCCTGGGGCCCTGGCCCCCGCGCCGCGCAGGCGCTGATGCTGGCGGTGCGGGCGCGCGCCCTGTTGCAGGGGCGGCTGGCGCCCAACGCCGAGGATGTGATCAATATGGCCCGCCCGGTGCTGAGCCACCGCATGCAGCTGAGCTTTGCCGCGCGGGCGCGGGGCGACAGCCTCGCCGATCTGATTGACGAGACCGCCAGCCAGCTGCGCCGGACCGAGGCCGCCGCGTGAGCCATCCCGCCGCCTCCCAAAGCAGGCCCGCGCGTGGGGCCGCCGGCGCGATCCGCAGCCGCGCCGAAGAGGCCGCCAGCCTGTTGCCGCCACTCCTGGTGCAGGCGCAGCAGTTGGCCGGGGCGGTCTTGCTGGGCGAACATGGGCGGCGGCGCTCTGGCGTGGGCGATGATTTCTGGCAATATCGCCCGGTGCAGCAAGGCGACAGCGCCCGCATGATCGACCACCGCAGGTCAGCGAGAGGAGACATGCAATTCGTGCGCGAGCGGGAATGGCAGATCGCCCAGACGGTGCATCTCTGGGTCGATCAGGGGCAGTCGATGCGCTTTGCCTCGGACAAAAACCTGCCGCAGAAAATCGACCGGGCGCGCCTCCTTGGGCTTGCCATGGCGGTGCTGATGGTGCGCGGCGGCGAGCGGATCGGGCTGACCGGCGGGCTGCTGCCCCCCCGGCGCGGCAATATGCAGATCCTGCGGCTGGCCGAGCATCTGACCACCCGGGAAGACGCGACCTATGCGCCGCCGGAACATCGCGCCCTGATCCCGCAGGCGCGGGCGCTGTTCATCTCCGATTTCCTCGGCCCCTTCGAGGAGCTGGAAATCGCCCTCTCCAAAGCCGCCGACCGGGGCGTGCGCGGGGTGCTCCTGCAAGTGCTGGACCCGAGCGAGGAGCTGTTTCCCTTTGCCGGGCGCACCCGTTTTGAGGGCCCCGGCGCGGATCTGAGCCATGAAACGCTGAAAGCCTCGGCGCTGCGGGACCGCTACCTGGAGCGGCTGGCGGAACGGCGCGATGCGCTCTCCGCCCTCTGTCGCGCGGCAGGCTGGAGTTTTGGCATACATCATAGCGGCGACAGCGCCCAATCCGGGTTGCTCTGGCTCTATCACGCATTGGAGCGGCGCAGATGACGATGATCGCGGGCATAGGGTTTGCCAGCCCCTGGCTTTTGCTGGGCTTGCTGGTGCTGCCGATCCTCTGGCTGCTTTTGCGCGCCATCCCTCCGGCGCCGAAACGGCAGCTGTTCCCGGCGGTCACCCTGCTATTGGGCCTGAAGGATGACGAGAGCCTGTCGGACCGCACCCCCTGGTGGCTGCTTATGCTGCGCATGCTGGCGGTGGCGGCGGCGATCATTGGCCTCTCGGGGCCGGTGCTGAACCCGACCCAGGAACAGAACGGCAGCGGGCCTCTGTTGATCGTGCTGGATTCAAGCTGGGCCGGGGCGCCGCACTGGCGCCAGACCCGCGACCAGATCGAAGCGGAGCTGGACGAGGCCGGGCGTGCGGGCCGCACCGTGGCGCTCTTGCGGCTGACCGCGCCGGAGCCCTTGCGCTTTCTCGCCGCCGGGCAATGGCGCCGCCAGTTGCCCGGGATGGAGCCGCAGCCCTGGGTCGCCGCCCCTGCCCAGATTGCCGCCGCAGAGGAGGCCATCGCCGCGGTTGAGGGCGGCTTTGACACGCTCTGGCTCAGTGATGGGATCGCCATGCCGGGACGCGCCGATCTGGTCGCAACCCTGGCCGAACGCGGCGACATCGAGGTGTTTCAGCCCCCAAGTCCGACGCTGGGCCTCTTGCCCGCCACCTATGAGGATGGTGTCATCGCGCTGCACGCGCAACGTAGCAGCGCAGGGCTGGCGCAGGAGATCACCGTGCAGGCGCTTGGTCTTGATCCCGGCGGCAGCGAGCGCGCCCTGGCCGCCGCGACGCTGGAGTTTGATCCCGGCGCCACCAAGGCCGAGGGGGCCCTCTCCCTGCCCATGGAGCTGCGCGCCCGGATCAGCCGGTTCGAAATCCTGAACAGCCGCTCCGCCGGGGCGGTCTCGCTGACCGATGATCGGCTGCGGCGGCGCGAGGTGGCGCTGATCTCCGCCCGGAGCAGTGACGAAGGGTTGGCGCTGCTGTCGCCGCTCCATTATCTGCGGCAGGCGCTGGCACCGACGGCGGAGCTGCTGGAAGGCGCGCTCGCCGATCTGTTGCCCGCCAGGCCGGATGTGATCGTGCTGGCCGATGTGGCGCGACTGGCCCCCGATCAGGAAGCCGAGCTGGTGGATTGGGTGGAAAACGGCGGGCTGCTGCTGCGCTTTGCGGGGCCGCGACTGGCCGCCAGCGACACCGCCCGCGATCACGAGGAGCCGCTGCTGCCGGTCCGGCTGCGCATCGGTGGCCGCAGCATCGGCGGCGCCATGAGCTGGGGCGAGCCAAAAGCGCTGGCACCCTTTGCCGAGGGCACGCCCTTTTACGGGCTGGATATCCCGCCGGAGGTCACCGTCAGCTCGCAGGTGATGGCGCAGCCCGACCCGGAGCTGGCCAATCGCGTCATCGCCGAGCTCAGCGATGGCACGCCGCTGGTGACCCGCAAATCCCTGGGCCAGGGACAGGTGGTGCTGTTTCATGTCACCGCCAATGCGGAGTGGAGCAGCCTGCCGCTGTCGGGGTTGTTCGTCGATATGCTGGAACGTCTGGCGGTGTCCTCGGCGGCCAAACCGCCCGCTGCCGAGGATCTGGAAGGCACCCGCTGGCAGGCGGTGGAGGTGCTTGATGGCTTTGGTCGCCTGAGCGATGCGGATGCGCTGGCAGGGGTGGCGGGCCCCGATCTGATTGCCGCCCCGGCGGGGCCGGAGCTGCGCCCCGGGCTCTATACCAGCGGCAGCCGCGCCTATGCCCGCAACGTGCTGCGCGGCGACGACCGGCTGGAGGCTGCGACCTGGCCTGCCTCGGTGCCGGTGCTGACCTATCAGGGCGCCGATGAACGCCCGCTTGGCGGCCTTCTGCTGAGCGCCGCGCTGGTGCTGATCGCGCTGGACATCGCGGCCGCGCTTTTGGTTTCGGGCCTCTGGTCGCCCGCGCGGGTCGCGGGGCTGGCGCTTGTGGCCGGGATCGGCCTTGCAGCCATGCCACAGCCTGCAACGGCGCAGGACGATCACACCCCGGTCGAGCTGACCTCGGAGCTGACGCTGGCCTATGTACGCACGGGGGATCCCCAAACCGACCGCGTCTCCGCCGAGGGGCTTCGCGGCCTCAGCAATGTCATGCGACTGCGCACCTCGGTGGAACCGGCCGAGCCTCATGGCGTCGATCTGGAAACGGATGAGCTGGCGTTTTTTCCCTTTCTCTATTGGCCGGTCACCGCCAACCAGCCGCTGCCCTCCTCCGAGGCCTATGCCAGGCTCAACGCCTATATGCGCAGCGGCGGCATGATCCTGTTTGATACCCGCGACGCGGATCTTGCGGCGGCGGGGGCGACCAGCGGTGCGGCGCGGCGGTTGCAACAGATCGCCCTGCCGCTGGACATCCCGCCGCTGGAGCCGCTGCCCGCCGATCATGTGCTGACCCGCGCCTTTTACCTGCTTCAGGATTTCCCCGGCCGCCATCCCCGTGGCCCGGTCTGGGTCGAAGCGGCGCCCGCGGATGCCCAGCAGGTTGAGGGGCTGCCCTTTCGCAACCTCAACGACGGGGTGACCCCGGTGGTGATCGGCGGCAACGACTGGGCCGCTGCCTGGGCGGTGGATGACAACAACGCGCCGCTCTATCCGGTCGGGCGCGGCTTTGCCGGCGAGCGTCAGCGCGAGTTGGCCCGGCGCTTTGGCGTCAACCTGCTGATGCATGTGCTGACCGGCAACTACAAATCCGATCAGGTGCATGTGCCGGCCCTGCTGGATCGGCTGGGCCAATGACCCGAACAGTAAACATCCCCGCCGCAGCCCCCCAAGGAGCGCACTCGCAATGACGCAAACACTCCTGTTTGATCCGCTGGTGCCCTGGCCGGTTCTGATTGCCCTGGCGGGGCTGAGCCTCTGTGCGCTGGCGCTGGCAATCTGGCGACGGCTGCGCGGCTGGGGCTTGCGCGCGGGCGCGGCGCTGGTTCTGCTGGCGGCGCTGGCCGGACCGGTGCGGCAGGTCGAGGACCGCAGCCCGCTGAGCGATATCGTGATCGTGGCCGAGGACAAGACCGCAAGCCAGACCCTGTCGGACCGCCCGGCCCAAATGACCGAGGCCCGCGGCGCGCTGGAGGCGGCCCTCGCCGCGCGGGGCAACACCGAGCTGCGCTGGATCAGCGTCGAGGACAGCCCAGACGATGGCGGCACACAGCTGATGCAGGCGCTCACCCGCGCGCTGGCGGACGAACCCCGCGCCCGGGTGGCGGGGATCATCGCGCTCTCGGATGGGCAGGTGCATGACATCGAGCGCACGCCCGACCTGCCTGCACCGCTGCATCTGTTGATGACCGGCCACGCCGAGGACTGGGACCGGCGGCTGATCGTGAAGAACGCACCCTCCTTTGGCATTATCGGCGAGCCGATCACCTTGACCCTGCGCGTCGAGGATCAGGGCGCCGTGCCCCCCGGCCAGCGCCTGACCGAGTTGCAGATCGCCGTCGATGGCGGTGCGGCGCAGAGCTTCCGCCTGCCGGTCGGCGTCGATTTCGACCTGCCGCTGACCCTGCCGCATGGGGGCCGCAACGTGATCGAATTCCGGGTGCCGGAGGCTGAGGGCGAGCTCACCGCGCGCAACAACACCGCGCTGTTGCAGATCAACGGCGTGCGCGACCGGCTGCGGGTGCTTCTGGTCTCTGGCGCGCCGCATCCCGGCGGGCGCACCTGGCGCAACCTGTTGAAATCGGACAGCTCCGTTGATCTGGTGCATTTCACCATCCTGCGCCCGCCAGAAAAGCAGGACGGGGTGCCGGTGGATGAGCTCTCGCTGATTGCCTTCCCCACCCGCGAGCTGTTTCTGGAAAAGATCGAGGATTTCGATCTGATCATCTTTGACCGCTACAAGCGGCGCGGCATCCTGCCCTCGGCCTATCTGGAGAATGTCGCCAATTACGTGCGCAACGGCGGTGCGGTGCTGGTGGCCGCCGGGCCGGATTTTGCCAGCGCCGACAGTATTTTTCGCACGCCGCTTGCCTCAGTGCTGCCCGCGCGCCCCTCGGCGCGGGTGCTGGAAGAACCTTATCGCCCGCACCTCAGCCCGCTTGGCCTGCAACATCCGGTCACGGCGGAGCTGACCGGCGCCGACAGCTGGGGCCGCTGGATGCGGCAGGTGGAGCTGGAAACCACCCGTGGCAACACGCTGATGCAGGGGATCGACGACCGCCCGCTCTTGACGCTAGACCGGGTCGGCGAGGGACGCGTGGCGCTGCTCGCTTCGGATCATGCCTGGCTCTGGAGTCGCGGCTATGAGGGCGGCGGGCCGCAGCTGGAGCTGCTGCGCCGTCTGGCCCATTGGATGATGAAAGAGCCGGAGCTGGAAGAGGAGATCCTCACCGCCGAGGCCAATGGCCCGCGCATGCGCATCGAACGCCGCACCCTTGGCGATAGCGTCGGGCCGGTCGAGGTGACGATGCCGGATGGCGAGACGGCAGAGGTTGAGCTGCGCGAAAGCCGCCCCGGCCTCTGGGTGGGTCGTTTCGAGAGCGACCAGATCGGGCTCTACCACCTTGTCGAAGGCGATCAGCACGCGGTGATCGGCCTTGGCCCCGCCGCCCCGCGCGAGTTCGAGCAGACGATCGCCAGCGCAAATGTCATGGAGCCCGCGATCCGCGCTCAACGGGGGGGCGCAATGGCGTTGGAGGCGGGGATGCCTGCGATCCGCGATATCCGCGAGGGCAGACCCGCGGCGGGACGGGGCTGGATCGGTCTCTTGCCACGTGGTGCCTATGAGACCACAGCTGTCACCCAATCTCAGCTGCTGCCACCCTGGCTTCTGCTGTTGCTCGCGGCGGCACTGCTGATCGGGGCCTGGCTGCGGGAAGGGCGGAGCTAGCCAACGCGCTGCCCTGTCAGTGCCCAGTCGCAGGGCATCTCATCAAGACGGGTGGCGCTCCCGCCCGTCCTTGTGACCCAAAGGGTCCCATCGGCCCGTTGGGCCGAGCGCCGCGCCAAAGGCGCGGCGCGGGTCGCCTCGGGCAAAGCCCGAGGCGAAACATCTCTCTGCCTCAGGACGATCCGGCAAATGACACGGTGACCTCTGGATCACCGGGCAGCCCCCGATAAATCACAGACGCACCGCCCTTCAGCTTCTGTGCAGGTGTCAGCGGCCCAAAGGAGCCAACCGAGACCAGATCTCCTGCCTTGAAGGTCACTCCCGCGCCGTGCAGCCAGAGAACAGCCTCTGCCGGATGTCCCAGAACGGCGGTCCCGGGCGCGGTGGTCAGCAGCTCCCCCGTGCCGTCGCGCAGCTCCACCTGCATCTCGGCCAGCGCTTCGGTCATCGCGGCAGGATCACCCACCGGCAGCGCCGCACCCAGAACGCCAAGCCGCGCGCCAACGCCCATCGCCGTGATCGTTTCCGGCGTCATGTCCTGGCCCTGCGCCAGCGCCAGATCTGGCAGTTCGATAAAAGGGTAGATGGCGCTGACGTTCCGCATCACCTCTTCGCGCGTCACCGCCGCATTGACCGCGGAATCGCGGATCTCGAGTACGAGATCCGCCTCGACCATGGCCACGCTCGCCCAGGGCGCTGTTACCACGGCAGCGTCCTCGAGCATCATGTCGCGATAGAGCACCCCGCGTACGGGTTCACTGGCGCCAAAGTGCTCCTGCGCGGGGGCGCTTGTCAGCCCCGCCTTATAGCCGATCACCGGACCAAGATGCAGGCTGAGCGCCTCGGCCAGCCGCGCCTGAGTACAAAGCGCGTCGATCATGCTGCCTCCCACCCCCAGCGCCTCGGTCGGCTCAAACGCCATGTAGTCGGAGACGAACCGCGCGATGTCCTCCTCGCGGGCGCAATCCGCCATGGCACCTATGGCGCTGCCAGCCAACAGCGCCCCCGCAAGCAAGGCGCAGATACCTCCGCGTTTGGTCCAACCCGGCGCGCGACCTGTCTGATGTCGGCTCATGCTCATTTGGCCCCCTCCCCAACGATACGCGGACATCAGCCCGCCTCCTCGATTTCGATAGCGACCCGGGCAGATTGCCCCTCTGCGTCGATCACCACAAGCGTGGCGTGGCCTGGCCCGGGGCTCGGAAGGTCGAGATCGCGCAACCGCAGACCCCGGGCCACCGGAACCCCGTTTGCCAAGACGGTAAAGGGCAGCCGTCCGCCGCGCAGCTTCATCGCCAGCCGCCCGCCCACCGGCGCAATCCTTGCTCGGCTGGGCGGGAACATCACCTCCGGTGCCCCGGCGCCTGCGTCAGAGAATACCTCGCCGCGCGCGCGATAGCGCTGCAAGGGCTGCGGCAACTCCGCCGAGGTCAGGATCAGGGCGTTCGGAGGCGGTGGCGCAAGCGGTGACAGCTCCGGCTTCAGCATGGCGAAGGCCTCAAACAGCGCCGGTGCCGCCAGTCCCGCGCCAAAGCTCCCCGGCACCGGCGTGCCATCCGCACGGCCAAACCAGACGCCGATCACATGTTGCCCGTCCCAGCCCACCGCCCAGGCATCCCGGTGGCCGTAGGAGGTCCCGGTCTTATAGGGCAGCACGCCGCTATGATGCCCGCTTGGCGCCGGAAGGTCGCGCAGGATATCGCCCAGATACCAGGCAGCGACCGGCGACATCAGCCGCTGCGTTTGACCAGTGGCGCCGGCCACCGCATGCAACTGCGGCCCGACGCCACCCTCCGCCAGCGCCGCATAAAGCTGCACCAGGTCGCGCAGGCTGACCCCAACCCCGCCGAGGCTGATCGCCAGACCGGCCTTGCCCCCGGGCAGCTCCGGCGTCATCCCCGCTTGCCGCATGCCCGCCATCACCCGCGAGGGCCCCAGCGCATCGGTCAGGGTGACCACCGGCGTGTTGAGCGACAATTGCAACGCATCGCGCACCCGAATGTCACCGCGAAACAGACCGTCGAAATTCTGCGGCGCATAGCCGTTGAAAGAGATCGGCGCATCGCGCATGACCGTATCGGGGTGCACCAGCCCCTCGTCAAAGGCGAGCCCGTAGATCAGCGGTTTCAGCGTTGAGCCCGGCGAGCGCCGCGCCCGGGTCATATCCACAAACCCGCGCCGCGCCGTGTCGGTGTAATCGGCAGCACCCAGGCTGGCGAGGATCTCGCCGCTCTGGTGATCCGCCACGATCATCGCCCCGCTGAGATGCGCGCCCCCGGCGGCGACATGGCGGCGCAGCATCTCCTGAAGCCGCGCCTGAAGCTCCGCATCCAGGGTCACGTCAAACCGCCGTTGCGTCGGAGCCTCCGCCCGCAGCTGATCGCCCAGGTGCGGGGCCAGCAGCGGAAAGCTGCGCCGCTCTTGCGGCAGTCGCGCCTGTGTTGCCTGATCCGCCGCCTCCGCCGTCAAGAGCCCCGCCGCCTGCGCCCGCTGCAACACGCGCGCCCTTGCGTCCCTGGCTGAACTTACCGAACGGTCAGGGCGACGCGTCTCCGGTGACTGTGGCAAGGCCACCAAAAGCGCCGCCTCGGCCGGGATCAGCCGATAGGGTTCCTTTCCAAACCAGGCAAAGCTCGCGGCGCGTACCCCCTCCAGATTGCCGCCAAAGGGCGCATGGGTAAGATAGAGCGAGAGGATCTCCTCCTTGCTCAGTCGCCGCTCCAGCGCCAGCGCCACCCGCATCTGCCGCAGCTTGCCCGACCAGCGCCCTGTGGTGCCATCCTCCAGAAGCCGCGCCACCTGCATGGTCAGCGTGGAGCCGCCAGAGACCGTCCGCCCATGCCAGAGCGCCTGCCCCACGGCCCGCAGCATCGCCATGGGATCGACCCCGGCGTGGCTGTAAAAGCGTTTGTCTTCATAGGCGATCAACATGGCGCGATAGGCGGGATCGACCTCCTCCACCCCGACCTGCATGCGCCAGATCCCATCAGCAACCGGATAGGCCCGCAGCAGCCGCCCGGAGCGGTCGCGCAGCTCAACCGAGGTCTCTGCCACGGTATGCGGCAAGACCGTGGTTTCGATCCAGTGATCCACCCCGCGCCCCGCCAGCACTGTCAGCACCAAAACCGCCAACAGAGCTGTTCTGAGACTCTCCCAGCCGCGTCGTCGGGGGCGCGTGGCGCCCCCTCCTGACCGAACGGTCAGGACGCGCCCCTCCCCGGCAGGGGAGGGGCGCCACCGCCTTTGCAACAGGCGCGACAGCCTTGTCGGCGTCATTGGATTCGCAACCGTCCCGCCGCCGTATTGGCGCGATAGGCCGGGCGATACATGTCCTCGACCACCGCCGCGGGATGGCGGAACACCCCGGGGCTGACCGCGCGCACCATATAGGCCAGCGTGATCGTGCTATCGCCAGAGGAGGTCACCGCCGCCAGGAACCGATCCGCGCGGAATTCCACGTGATCCGCGTCCCAGAGGTTCAGCCAGTTCAGCTCGCTCACATCACCGGAGCGCAAGAGGTTGGGGTTGTCGATTTCCAGCCCCGCAGGCAGCGGATCATTCACCATCAGGCGCGCGCCGATGTCCTCATGCGGCATCACCCGCAGCACCGTCACCAGCCGGGTGCCAACCTCGACCGAGCTCAGATCCACCTCTTCGCCCTCCAGCGTGTAATAGTCCCGCGTCAGCCCAAAGCCATAGCCCTGCGCTTCTGGCGGCACAAAAGGCACGCCAATTCGGGTCAAGGTGATATCCGTTGCCCGCCCGGAGGAGGCGGTGATCGAGAGCTCGGCGGGAGCCGCCCCCTCCATCACCTCGACAAAGGCGCCAGAGACCGGCTGACCATTGACCATCAGACCGGAATCTTCGGGATGATCCACCAGCGCCTGCGCCGCCATCAGGCTCCAGCTGGCTTCCTGGGTGGAAAGATAGCGGTCTCCCTTTGCCACGCGCGCGGTCAGGTAGTCGCGGTTCACCGCAGTGCTGCCAGCCTCGATCGCCAGCGCCAGCACCGCCGCGCTATCGCGCAGATGGGTGCCATAGTCGGCGCGCAGAACGGCGTTCTCTGCCCCCTGCCCCGCGATCATCTGCGCCGCACGGGCAAACATCTTGTCGGCCCGCCGCTGATCGCCATAGGCGGCCAGCGCCGCGCCCAGCTGTGCGGCGCCCATCGGGGTGGTAAAGGCCTCGGCCTTCGCATCTGCATAGTAGCGCAGATCCCCCATCGCCGCCGCGCCTTCGCGCGCCAGAACCAGCATCGCATAGGCCACGTCCTCGCCGCCCTTGTCGAAATCAGGCGCGTAGTTCAGACGGTTGCGCAGATTGTCCATGGCGCGGGCAAAGGCCTGATCCGGCACTGTGTAGCCTTTCGCCCGTGCCCGGCTCAGGAAATCCGAGGCATAGGCGTCGAGCCAGAAATCGCCGCTCTCGGCGCGCCAGAGACCAAAGGCCCCATTGGCCGCCTGCCGGGTCAGCACCTTGCGGATCGCCGCATTGATGCGCTCGTCCACCTTGGGGCCGTCGCCCAGACCGGCCGCCTCTGCCACCGAGGACAGGTAAAGCAGCGGCAGCGCCTTGGAGGTCACCTGTTCAGTGCAGCCATAGGGGTAGCGATCCAGTTGCGACATCAGCCCGGGCACGTCGAATTTCGCCAGCGGTCCCGCCGACATCACTGCGCGGGCGGAGCCAGGGCGCAGCCCGTCAAACACATCCGCGTTGAACAGGAAGCTGTCGCCACCCGCCAGCGAGAACCGTCTGGTGTCGGAGACCTCCGGGTCGTTGGCGCGCACCGGCAGGCGCAGGGTCTGCGCGAGCACCTCGCCGCCCGGCGTGGTGAGGCTGAGCCGCACCGCCGGGTCGCCGACCGCGCTGGCACTGACCGGCAGCTCCAGCAGCACGCGGCCCTGTTCGCTGACCATCACGCTGGCGGGGAGATCCCCCAGCTCCAGCCCGGCGCCGATCACCTCGGCCTTGAGGCCAACCTCGCCGGTGGGACCATCGGCATGGGTGATATCCAGCCGGATGCGGCTTTGGTCCCCCGGTGCGAGGAAGCGCGGCAGCGAGGCCGTCAGCACCACGGGATCGCGCACGATCATATCGGCCTCCGCCTGCCCGACCGAGTGGTCAGCCCACGCCACAGCCATCAGCCGAACCGTGCCGTTGAAATCCGGCAGATCAATCGGCAAGGACACCTGGCCTGTCTCGTCCACCTGCACGGCGCCGTGGAAGACCGACATCAGATCCTGCGTCGGGGGCGGCGACTGGAAACCCGCACCAATCCCAGCATCGCCGCCGGAGCGCAGCCGCCCCAGGGCACCATTGCCCGGATCAATCAGGCGGCCATAAATGTCGCGCAGCTCCATGCCCAACCGGCGCTGGCCGTAGAAATAGCCAACCGGGTCGGGGCTTTTATAACCTGTGAGGTTGAGGATCCCGACATCCACGGCGGCCAGCGTCAGATAGACCTGCTGCCCCGGCGCGGCACCGGAAACTTGCACCTGTGCCTCGACCGTCTGGCGCGGGCGGGTGACCTCTGGCACCTCAATTGCGACCTCCAGCTCCTGGCCCGGCTGCGTCACCGTCGCATGGGCGATCCCCAGCGCGCGGGTGGGGCTGTGGCCCTGGCGCGCGGCGACGGGCTGGATCACCGAGGCGCTGACATAGGCGCCGCTGCCCCAATCGGCGGTGATCTCCAGCGGGATCACATTTTCGCCCGCCTGCACCTCGACTGCCTCGCGGTGGATCAACTCGCTGCCGATCACCGAGATCAGCGCGGTGCCCGCTGCCGGGGGCACGATGCGCAGCCGCGCGGTGTCGCCGGGCGTATAGCTTTCGGCATCCAGCGACAGCTCCAGCCGGTCGGGGGTCTGGGCGTCGGAGGCAGGAACGTACCAGCCCGCGTAGAAATCCTGCGACGCGGTGACATAGTCGCCGTCCAAACGCTCCACCACCAGCTCGTAGCGGCCCCAGTCCACCGGCGCAGAGACCTCGACCGGGTCGCCACCCAACAGCGCATCGCCCGCGGCAATGCGGGTGCGGCGGGTGATCGGTTCCCACTGCCAATCGCCATAGAGCTGATACCACTGATAGCGGGTCTCCACCCGGTTCAGCACCCAATGCACCTGCATCGGTGTCGGCTCCAGATCCGGGCCCAGCGCGATCATGTCGAACGCGGCTGTGGTGCCCTCGGCGACCACATCATCCTCGAACTGCGGTTTCAGGCCGATCATCGGCGTGGCGGGGCGCACCGGCACGGTGAGCGCACGCTCCACCGGGCGGGCAGAGCCATCCGAGATCCGGGTGCGCAGGCTGGCCTCCAGCGGCATCCCGTCGGTGGAGGCACGCGGCAGGGAGGCGACGGCGACGCTCAGGCCCTTTGCATCGGTCTTTTCGGCGTCGAAATAGCGGGTCAGCCGGGTGGTTTCGGCATCATAGGCGCCAAAGCGATAGCCGGGCCGCGCCGCAATGCTGCGCACGGGTTGCAGGGAGACATCGCCCTCGACGCTCAAGCCAGCGCCGGGTGCGCCGAACAGAAAGCGTGCGTCGATATCGACCAGCAGCTGACCGCCCGGCTGCAACAGATCCGCGTTGCGGATGCTCTGGTCAAAGTCGATACGCTCGGGCAGGAAGTCCTCCACCAGAACGGTCTGCCGCGCCAGGGCGGCGGCCTTGGGATCGGCGTAGATCTCGACCGCCCAGGCCCCGCGCGGCGCGCTTTCGCCTACCCGCAGGGCAAAGACATGCCCGCCCGCGCCGACACCGTCGGAGATATGACGGGAGTATTCCACCCCATCCGGGCGTTTCAGCACCGCGATCAGCGGCAGCCCCTCGATGGCCTGGGCGCTCGGGTCACGCGACAGGGCGGTGACATTAATCACCTCACCCGCACGATAGGCGCCGCGATCCGTGGCGAGGAAGACATCGACAGGACCGGGGGCCGCGCGCCCCTCGACACCGCGATCCGAAAGGTCAAAGGCCGCATCCCGCAGCGACAGGAAGGCAAAATCCTCCTCCCCTGCCCGCGCCAGAAGCATCGCCGGGGCGGCGCTGCCGCTGCCCCGGGTCAGGCCGGGGGCAAAATGCGCATAGCCCGACGCGTCCGCCGTGGTGCGGGCGATGACGGCGTTGGCCTCGGAAACCAGCTCCACCTCGACGTCCGCGCGGGGTTTGGCATCAGACAGCCCCATGACCTGCACATGCAGGCCATCCGCCCCGGACATGGAGCTGAGCCCCAGATCAGTCAGCACAAACCACTGCGTCGCCGCCGGGTCGTCATAGGGATCGGCACCCGGCACCGCGGCGCTGAGCACATAGATCCCGACGGGCTGATCCTTCAGCACATCATCCAGCGGCAGGCGCGTGGTCACATCGCGGTTGAGATCCTGTTTCACCTCGGCGGTGCCGCTCCAGAGCAGCTCTGCCATGGTGTCATCAAAATCCTCGACCTGCCAATAATCCAGTGGCCGGGCAAAATAGCTCTCCTGCATGCTGCGCAGCAGGTTGCGGTCGCTGACGCGCGAGAGTTTCAGATCCAGCTTTTCGAGGTTGACGGTTTCCACCGGCAGCGCGGTGACATCGGCGCGGGCCAGCACATAGGCGCGCCCGGGGAAGCGCACCGAGGGGCTGCGGTCGCGGATATACTGGCTGAGGGACACATCCTTGATCAGGGCTTCGCCGCTTTCGGCAGGCAGGCCCCGGCGCAGGGTCACGCGCAGATGCTGGCCATGGGTCAGACCGGTGAGGCAAAGCTCGCTGCCATTGGCCTCAACCGCCAGACCCTCGGCCTCGCTCTTGATGTAATCGCCATAGGTGACGCCGGCTTTCACAAGGTCTTCGGAAAACTCGATACACATACGCGGATCGGCGCTGTCGGCCTCCACCCGGGTATCGGTGACCCGGAAGCCGTATTTGCCGATGGCGTTGTCCAGCAGATCCTCGACCTCCTGGCGCGGCGCAAGATCCTGCGCTAGCCGCAACACTGCGATCATGTCGCGGCCGCGGTTCATCTGTTCCAGACGGCGGGCGGCCTCGGTCAGGGCGGCGGCCTGAAGCTGGGGAGACTCGGCGCGCAGATAGCCATTCAACGCCGCCGCAAAGGAGGCCTCGCGGTTCTTGCGTTTGGTGCTGTTGCTGTCGGTGGGGATCGCGGCAAGATAGCGCGCGTACTCCAGCCAGAGATCCGGCGCATCGGTGATCGCGACGGCCTCGCCCATCCAGCGCATCGCCCCGGTAAAGTTCTGCCCCTGTTTAAAGCGATGCGCACCATCAATCAGCGTATCCAGATCACGCCCGCTCAGGGGGAATTGGGTGCCGATCTGAGTGGCGATCTCCCGCGCGCTGGAAAAATCACCCGGATAGATCCCGCGTAGACGCGCCGCCCGTTCGGTGGCCTGCGCCATCAGCCCGCTATCAACCACAAGCTTGCGCACTGTCAGCGCCCCGACAAAAGGCGAGGGATCGCGCAGATCGGTTTTGGGGAAACAGGCATTTGACTGGGTGTTGAAGACAAAGCCGACACAGGCCGACTGGCCAGCGCATGCCCGCTGACAGGAGTCGAGCGAGGTCTCGAACAGCGCCTGGAGGTCGGCGCCAAAATGATCCGTATCCGGCTGGGTGATATATCGCACCGCCGGCAGAGGCGGGATCTCTTCCTCGGCGAAAGCCAGGGGGGCGAATACATGAGAAAAAATAAATATGAATGAAATCAATAGGCGCCGCATGGAATCCTCCTTGTCACCAGCACAAAGCTGACACGCGATTAACCTCATAGCAAGCATGTGCAACATACCAACAGCGCTAAAGCGAAATTAAGAATTGGCTGCGAAATTGAAACCGCAGGTAGGGGCCGAGAGTAGGACTGGAGTTAGCGCGCATGTCGCTTGCTGAAAAATTGGCACAGGAGCGCCGCGCCCGATTGGCTGCGGAACGGCTGCTGGAGCTAAAACAGGCGGAATTGACCGATGCGAACCGCAAACTCGGTCGCCATGCGCTCGCGCTGACCAAACGCATTGGTGCCACCCAGGCCGAAATCGCCACCTTTCGCGACGAAAATGAAAAGGTCAAAAGCGACCTCAACACCGCCAACGAGAAGGTCGAGCAGGCGGAACGCCGCCTATGGCATTCGATCCAGGCCTTTCAGGATGGATTCGCGTTCTTTGACAGCAACAGCAAGCTGATTGGCGCCAATACCGCTTATCTCAATATCTTCGAGGGGGTCGAGGAAGTCTCGCCCGGCGTGTCCTACGTGCGCATTCTTCAGGTGCTGACCGACGAGGGGCTGATCGACACCGAGGAGCTCTCCTCCAGTGCCTGGCGCGCCATGATGACCGAGCGCTGGATGTCGCCGATGCCGGAACCCACCGTGGTTCGGCTGTGGAACGACCGCTATCTGAAGCTCATCGACCAGCGCGGACACGACGGTGATGTGGTCAGCCTTGCGCTCGATATCACGGCGACGGTGCATTACGAGGAAGAGCTACGCGCCGCGCGGGAACGGGCCGAGGCCGCGAATCGGGCGAAATCCGCCTTCCTTGCCAATATGAGCCATGAGATTCGCACCCCGATGAACGGCGTCGTCGGCATGGCCGAATTGCTGAGCGACACGCCGTTGAGCGAGGAACAACAGCTCTACGCCAGGACGATCAAGAATTCCGGCGAGGCGCTGCTGGTGATCATCAATGATGTGCTCGATTATTCCAAGATCGAGGCGGAAAAACTGGTCCTGCACCCGGAGCCGTTTGATCTGGAGGCCTGCACCCATGAGGTGATCATGCTGCTTCAGGCCAATGCCCGCGACAAGGGGCTGACGCTTTTGGTGGATTATGACCTGTTCATGCCGACGAATTTCATCGGCGATCCCGGGCGCATCCGGCAAATTCTGACCAACCTCATCGGCAATGCG
This sequence comes from Phaeobacter sp. HF9A, assembly GCF_011806385.1. Classification (GTDB taxonomy): domain Bacteria; phylum Pseudomonadota; class Alphaproteobacteria; order Rhodobacterales; family Rhodobacteraceae; genus Epibacterium. Next base: position 20,535 of record NZ_JAATOX010000049.1, read on the forward strand.
GTGAAATTCACCAATGAAGGCCATGTGACCGCGCGCATCACCGGGGTGCCGCACCCCGAAGACAATACCGTGATGCTGCATATCTCGATCGAGGACAGCGGCATCGGCATCCCCGAGGACAAGATCCAGCATATCTTTGGCGAGTTTAACCAGGTCGAGGATGAGACCAACCGCCAGTTCGAGGGCACCGGGCTGGGCCTTGCGATCACCGAACGGCTGATCAAGCTGATGGACGGCGAAATCTGGGTCGAAAGCGAATTTGGCCAGGGCTCCTGCTTTGGCTTCCGCCTGCCGCTGGTTGTCGCCGATGGCAGCCAGATCAACGCCCCGGAACTGCCGGAAGACCTGTCCTGCGTGATGATCGTCGACGACATGGAAATCAACCGCGAAATCCTGAATCGCCAGTTGCAGCGGCTGGGCCTCACGGTGATCCCGGTCTCCAGCGGTGCCGAAGCGCTGGACGCGATGACCCCCGAGGTGGATCTGGTGATCACCGATCGCAACCTGCGCGGCATGGATGGGCTCAAGCTCGCCCGCAGCCTGCGGCAAGCCTGGCAGGATGTCCCGGCCCTGCTGCTGAGCTCGGATCCGGCGGATGCGCAGGACCCCTCAATCCGCGATCTTTTTGCCGGTGTGTTGCTCAAACCGCTGCCGCGCGGTGCCTTGTTCAGCGCCCTTGCGGCGCTCAACACCCCACCCGCGTTGGATTCCGCGCTGGCGGAACAGGACGCTGACAGCACAGCCTCGGCGCCTTCTCTGCCAACCGACGGAGCCGCGGCACCTGCACCGGCTGCGACACAGGACGCGCCTCCCTCTGACCAGCGCCTGATGCGGATCCTCGCCGCCGAGGACAACCGCACCAATCAGCTGGTCTTTCGCAAGATGGTGAAAGATCTCAACATCGACCTGCGCTTTGCCAATAACGGCCTGGAGGCGGTCGAACTCTATCAGAGCTTTGAACCCGATCTGATTTTCATGGATATCTCAATGCCGAAGATGGACGGCAAAGAGGCCACCCAGGCCATTCGCGCGCTGGAGCAAAACAGCCAGCGGCGGGTGCAGATCGTGGCCCTCACCGCCCATGCCATGGACGGGGATGCCGACGGAATCCTTGCCGCAGGATTGGATGACTATCTGACCAAACCCCTGCGCAAGGCGTTGATCTATGAACGGATCATCAAGAACCTGCCGCAAGGGGCCCTGTCCCCAGAGCCCCAGGACAGTGATCTGCGCGCCACGGGTTGACGCGCAGGCGCCGATCAGCCCCTGCGCAGAAACACCGGCGCGTCGGCGCTGGACATCTCCGGCTGGTAGGCATAGCCGCCGGCGTCGAACTCGGTCAAAGCCGCCTCATCCGTCAGGCGACGCTGGATGATATAGCGGGTCATCGCGCCACGCGCCTTCTTGGCATAAAAGCTCACCACCTTGGGCCCGCCCGGCTTGTCCTCCATGAAGACCGGCGTCACCACCCGTGGCTTCAACACCGAAAGATCCACCGCGCCGAAATATTCCTGGCTGGCGCAATTCACCAAGACATCACTGCCCACCGCCTCGGCCTGGGCATTGAGCGCCTCGGCGATCTTGCTGCCCCAATAGGCATAGAGGTTCTTGCCCTTTTCGGTTTTCAGCCGCGAGCCCATCTCCAGCCGATAGGGCTGCATCCCGTCTCGGGGGCGCAGCAAACCGTATAGCCCGGACAGGATGCGGTAGTGATCCTGCGCCCAATCCATTTCCTCCGGCTCCAGCGAGGCCGCCTCCAGCCCCTGATAGGTATCGCCGGCAAAGGCCAGCGCGGCGGGGCGCAGATCCGCGGGTTTGGGGTCGTCCTGAAAGTCACGGAACCGGTCGTGGTTCAGCTTTGCCAGATCCTCGCTGATATGCATCAGCTTCATCAGATCGGCGACGGACAGGTCGCGCGCCTGCCGCGCGAGGGTGATCGCGTCGCCCTGAAAGGCGGGAAAGCTCATCTCCAGGTCCCGCTCCGCCCAGTCCAGCTTTTTCGCCGGGGATGTCACAACCAGCATTCTCTGCCTCCGTTTGTTCTGGACACCAGACTTAGCCCGCGCCGCGCAAGACGTCCAGAAACGCCGGGGCGAAACGTTCCGCGCGGCGCTCCCCCAGCAACCGGGCAAGCGCGGCCTCATCCGCTCCGCGCATCTGCGCCACTTTTGCCAGCATCGCGGCCGAGCAGGTCAGTGGTTTCTGCGTGCCGCATTCCCCCCGCTGCAACCGCGCCTGCACCTCCAGCAGCGTGTCATAGATCGACGCCTGCGCGCGCCCGGCCAGCTTGCGCCGCGCCGGATGGAGCGTCTCCGCTTCACTGGTGATCACGCTGAGGAAGGCATCGCCGTAGCGTTCCAGCTTCTTGGCGCCGACACCGCTGATGCCAGCCATTTCATCCAGCGTTTGCGGGCGTTTCTCGGCCATCTCGATAAGGGTGCGGTCCGGGAAAATCACATAGGCCGGCACTTTCTGCGCCTCCGCCAGCGCGCGGCGCTTCGCCTTCAGCGCCGACATCAGGGGCGCATCCTCTTCGGAGACCAGCTCCCGGACCGCAGGGCGTCGGGTGGCGGATTTGATGGTATCCTTGCGCAGGGTGATCTCGGCCTGGCCTTTGAGGATCGGCAGGGCCGGTTCAGTCATTCGCAGCGCGCCATGACGTTCGGGGTCGGGGCGCACCAGATCGCGCCCCATCATTTGCCGGAAAATCGCCTGCCACTGCGCCTTGGAATGCTCCTTGCCGCAGCCAAAGACCGACAGATCATCATGCCGTTTCTGCCGCACCCGGTCGTTGGCATTGCCGATCAGGATGTCGATCAAATGTCCGGCGCCATAGGTCTCGTCGGTGCGCAGGATCGCCGACAGCGCCTTGCGCACCGCCGTGGTGCCATCAAAGGTTTCCACAGGCGTATCACAAAGATCGCAATTGCCGCAGGGCGCGGCCTCCTCGCCAAAATAGCTCAAGAGGGTTTGACGGCGGCAGGTCATCGCCTCGGCGAGCCCCAGAAGCGCATTCAGCCGCGTGATCGGCCCCGCGACGCTCCGCCGGGGCGAGGCCCTCGTCGATCTGGCTGCGCCGCAGGCGGATGTCCTCGGGGCCGAACAGCGTCATGGTTTCGGCTGGCGCGCCATCGCGGCCCGCGCGGCCGATCTCCTGGTAATAGGCCTCAATGCTCTTGGGCAGATCCGCATGGGCGACCCAGCGGATATCGGGCTTGTCGATGCCCATGCCAAAGGCCACCGTCGCCACCACGATCAGCCCATCCTCGCGGGCAAAACGGGTTTCGACGATGCGACGGTCCTCGGCCTCCATGCCGCCGTGATAATGACAGGCCACATGGCCGGAGGCCCCAAGCGCGCGGGCGATGTCCTCGGTCTTGGCGCGGGTGCCGCAATAGACAATGCCGGATTGCCCGCGACGTGCATCGGCAAATTCCAGGATCTGCTTGCGCGGGCTGTCCTTGGCGGCAAAGGCGAGGTGGATATTGGGCCGGTCAAAGCCCCGCAAAAAAGCGCGCGGAGCCTCGCCGTCAAAGAGCTTCTGGACGATTTCCTGCTGGGTTTCCTGATCCGCCGTCGCGGTAAAGGCCGCAAGCGGCACGTCCAGCGCCCGGCGCAATTCGCCGATGCGCAGATAGTCGGGACGGAAATCGTGGCCCCATTGGCTGACGCAATGGGCCTCGTCCACCGCAATCAGCGAGACGCCAATGCGGCGCAACATGCCCATGGCGCTGCCCGCCGCCAGCCGTTCGGGCGCCATGTACAGCAGTTTCAGCTCGCCCGCCTCGATGGAATTCCAGACGGCTTCGGTTTCTTCCTCGGTATTGCCGGAGGTCAGCGCCCCGGCACAAACGCCCGCCTCTTGCAGCGCGCGCACCTGGTCGCGCATCAGGGCAATAAGCGGCGAGATCACCACGGTGATCCCCGGCCGCATCAGCGCAGGAAGTTGAAAACACAGGGATTTACCGCCCCCGGTGGGCATGATCGCCAGCACGTTCTCGCCTGCGGTCACGGCGTCGACGATCTCTTCCTGTCCGGGGCGAAAGCCGTCGAAGCCGAAGATATCGCGCAACAGGGGGATTGCGTCGGTCATTGGGGCCTGTGGGTTGGTCTGCTCATGCTACGAGCGGCACAATCCCACAGGTGGAATCGGGGGGCAAGGGGCGGTGGCGCGGCAGGACCGCACAACCGGTCGATCACATAAAGCCAAATAGCGTCGGCAGGATATAGGCGCGCAGCGAGATCACGATGATCAGCGCCACCAGCGGGGCCAGATCCAGCGGATGGGTGTTTGGCAGAATGTTCCGCAGCGGCGTGTAGATCGGCTCCAGCATGCGATTGATACCGTACCAGATCTGCGCCACAAACTGCTGATGCAGGTTCAGAACCTGAAAGTTGATCAGCCAGCTCATGATGATGTGCACAATCATGATGAAGTAAACAACGCTCAGGATCAGCTGGAGCGGGCCATAGATTGCCATCATTGGTGTCAGGTCCTTGTCTGTTTTCAGCTTCGACCTAACCATCTGCACCGTATTTCGCAACCCTTCCGCAAGGTTGCTGGTTGACGCCCGGTGAACAGGTGGCATCAAGGAAACATGTAAACCGGAGCGTTCAGATGTACCCGATCGTCAGATTCCTAAAAACGATGTGGAGCGCCAGGCGCCAGCCGCGGCTTGGCGCACTCGACACCCATCTGTCGCATCATCGCTGCTGGCCCTGGGATATCGACGTCTGGATGGAGCTCAACAACGGGCGCGCGCTGACGCTCTTTGATCTTGGGCGTGTGGGGCTGTCACTGCGAACCGGGCTGGCAGAGGTGACCAGGCAAGAGCGCTGGGGCATGGCCATTGCCGGGTCCTTCATTCGCTATCGGCGGCGGATCCGGGCCTTTGAGCGCATCGAGATGAAAACCCGGCTGATCGGCTGGGATGGCCGTTTTCTCTACATGGAACAGAGCATGTGGAAGACCAATGGCGACTGTGCCAACCATGCGATTTTTCGGGCGGCGGCCACCGACAGGCGCGGTATCGTGGCCCCGGCGCGGGTGGCGGAGGCGCTGAACATCGACGCGGCCAGCCCGCCGCTGCCCGATTGGGTGCTGGCCTGGTGCGCCGCCGAAGACAAACGCCCCTGGCCGCCAATGGCCGATCCCGGCGAGGAGAGGCTTGCCAGCGCCTCCTGACCCCTGTCATATCAGGCGCAAAGACCGGCATCGGGGACAGATATGACAGACCTAACCGCAACGCAGCCACCCAGCTTGCGCAAACGCATCTGGGGGTGGTGGTTTTTTGACTGGGCCAGTCAGCCCTATCACACCTTGCTGGTCACCTTTGTCTTTGGTCCCTTTTTTGCCTCGGTCGCGACGGATTATTTTCTCAGCACCGGTCTGGACGGCGAGGCCGCCCGCGCGCAGGCGCAATCGAGCTGGTCGCTCTGTCTCACGCTTACCGGGTTGATTATTGGCCTGTCGGCGCCGTTCCTGGGCGCGTTTGCGGATATCTCCGGGCGGCGGTTGCCCTGGATCATCGTGTTTTCAACGGCCTATGTGGTCGGCGCTGGCGGGCTTTGGTTCACCGACCCGGCTGGCGGCAACATGTGGTGGATGCTTGTCAGCTTTGGCCTTGGCTTCATCGGTGCGGAATTCGCTGCGATCTTTGTCAACGCGCAACTGCCCTCGCTTGGCGCCAAGGAAGACGTCGGGCAGGTGTCCGGCTCCGGCTTTGCTTTTGGCTATCTGGGCGGGGTGCTGGCGCTTTTTATCATGCTCTTGCTGTTCGTGGAGCAGGACAGCGGCAAGACGCTTATTGGACTTGACCCGCTGTTCGGGCTGGACGCCAGCCAGAAACAGGGCACCCGCGCGGTCGGCCCCTTTGTGGCGCTCTGGTTTGCCGTCTTCATGGTGCCCTATTTCGCCTGGGTTCGGGATACACGCGGGCCACGCCAAGGCGCGGCGAGCCTCGGGCGTGCGGTCTTCATGGTGGTGAACTCGGTCAAGGCGCTGGCCCATCGCAGGAGTCTCGCGAGCTATCTGGCGTCCTCCATGCTCTATCGTGACGCGCTGAACGGGCTTTATGGCTTTGGCGGTGTCTATGCGGGGCTGGTTCTGGGCTGGTCGATCACCAATATCGGGATCTTCGGCGTTATCGCGGCCATCTCGGCAGCGCTGTTCAGCTGGCTTGGCGGGATTGCGGACAAACGGTTTGGCCCAAAACCGGTGATTGTCGCCGCCATTCTGGTGCTCAGTTTCGTCTGTCTGATTGTGGTCAACATGTCTCGCACGCAATTCTTTGGTGTCACCCTGGCCGAGGGCTCCGGCCTGCCGGACGGGATCTTTTTTGCCTGCGGCGTACTGATCGGCGGCTTCGGCGGAATCTTGCAGGCCACAAGCCGCACCCTGATGGTGCGCCACACAACGCCGGAAAACGCCACCGAAGCCTTTGGTCTTTATGGGCTTTCCGGTCGTGCCACGGCGTTTCTGGCACCCGCGTTGATCGGCCTGATGACAACAGCCACCGGCAGCGCGCGCATCGGCATCACACCGGTGATTGCGCTCTTCGCCCTTGGTCTGCTTTTATTGACCCGGGTGGACGGTGAAGGAGATCAGGCGTGAAGTTTATGCGACATATCCCGTTGGTCGCCGTGTTGCTGGCGGCCTGCGCGCCGACGCAGGACAGCCCGCGGACCTCGGCCAATGCTTTTGCCAACAAGGCGCTGGCCTCGACCACCCCCGCCAAGCAGCTGTTCGGCGCCAAGCGGCACGCCTCCGCACAGCGCCCCGCGCCCCTTGGCTCCTATGCCAAGGGTTGCGTCGCCGGGGCGGTGCAATTGCCCGAAACCGGCCCCACCTGGCAGGCGATGCGGCTGAGCCGGAACCGCAACTGGGGGTATCCCGAAACCATCAAGTTCATTCAGGATCTGAGCCAGATCGCAGCGCAGCAACCGGGCTGGAAGGGGCTCTATGTGGGCGATATCAGTCAGCCGCGCGGCGGGCCGATGCTGACGGGCCACCGCAGCCACCAGATCGGGCTGGATGCCGATATCTGGATGCTGCCACCGGATCGGCTGGATCTCAGCCGCGAGGAGCGGGAGAACATCTCCTCCATCTCGTTGCGCCGCAGCAATGGCGCCTATGTCAACGACAGCTGGAGCCCGCAGCATCAGGCAATCCTGAAGGCCGCCGCATCGGACCCGCGGGTGGCGCGGATTTTTGTCTTTCCCGGTGCCAAGGTCAAAATGTGCGACACCGCCACCGGCGACCGCAGCTGGCTGCGCAAGATCCGGCCCTGGTGGGGGCATCACTATCATTTCCACGTGCGGCTGAATTGCCCGCGCGGCGCACGCGGCTGCGTCGAGCAGGCCCCGCCCCCGCCCGGAGATGGTTGCGACGACGCTCGGCAATGGGTCGCCGATATCCTCGACCCGCCGCCGCCGAAACCGGTTGACCCGAACGCGCCAAAGCCTAAACCCCGTAGGGATTACACGCTTTCGGATCTTCCCCAACAATGCGCAGCCGTTCTCTCATCCGACTGACCTCGCTCTCTGTCGCCCTGGTGCTCGCGCTGGGGGCAACCGCCTGGGCGGCGACAACAGTCTGGAACGCCACCAAACGCGAAACCACCGCCGCCACCCTGATCGGCAGCTTTCGCTGGCATGAGCACGCGCCGTGGTTTGGCGGCTTGTCGGCGCTGGAGCTCACGCCGGATGGCATGGGTTTCATGGCGCTGACGGACCGCTCTCACCGGCTCGAGGGGCAACTCCTGCGCCAACACGGCAAGATCACCGGCCTTCGCATCCTGCGTGACGAGCGGCTGAAAGCGCCAAGAGGCGGCCCGATGCCCGGCAACCGCGAAGATAGCGAAGGCCTCGCCCTTGGCGAGGATGGCACCTTTTACGTGTCATTTGAGGGGCCGCATCGGGTGCTGGAATATCGCGACGGCCATGTGCGCGCCCTGCCCGCACCTAAGGCATTCCGCAGTTTTCACCGCAACAGCTCCTTTGAAAGCCTGGCGCAGGATGCCGCCGGGCGGGTGCTGCTGATCGCGGAAGGGGCGTCAAGAAAACCGGATGTGTCGCGGGTCTGGATCTGGACCCGAGGCAAGGGCTGGCGCGGCCTTGGCGGCTACCCGGAACAGGAGGGCTTCTTGCCGGTCGGCGCGGACTATGGCCCCGATGGCGCGCTTTATGTGCTGGAGCGAAAGTTCGCCAATATCGGATTTCGCAGCCGCATTCGCCGCTTTTCCGTGACCCCGACTGGCCTGGAGGGCGGCACGGTCCTGCTCGATACACCACTTGGTCGGCATAGCAATCTCGAAGGGCTCAGCATCTGGCGCGACCAAAGCGGCGCGCTGCGGGCGACGATGGTCTCTGACGACAATTTCCTCTGGCTGCTGCGCACCGATCTGGTGGAATACCGTCTGCCGGACTAGGCCCGTCCGGGGCGGATCGTTGCGCGAGACTTGCATTTTGCGCCCGCTCGGCCTAGAGGAGGCGATCTTTCACGCCCTCATGGGCACAAGTCTCCGCGACCTTGTCTAAAAAACGGATCCAATATGACCCGCATCTATCTTCCTGGCATCCTTGCCATGGCCGCCGTGGTTGTGGCCTCCAATATCCTCGTTCAGTTCCTCTTTGGCAATTGGCTGACCTGGGGCGCCTTCACCTATCCGGTGGCCTTTCTGGTGACCGATGTGACCAACCGCGTCTATGGCGTTGGCCCGGCACGCAAAGTGGTGCTGGCCGGTTTTGTCGTCGGCGTCATCTGCTCGCTGATCGGCACCCAGATCATGGGCGAATTCGGCCCGCTGGTGACCCTGCGCATCGCCATGGGCTCCGGCCTTGCCTTCCTGGTGGCGCAGCTCTCGGATGTGGCGATATTCGCCGCGCTGCGGGGCGGCAAATGGTGGCGCGCGCCGCTGGCCTCGACGCTGGTGGGCTCCTCGCTGGACACGCTGATCTTTTTCTCCGTGGCGTTTTCCGGCACGCTGAGCTTCCTTGACCCCGCAAACGATGTTTCCTGGGCCGGGGAGATGTTGCCGCTTCTGGGGCATGGGCCGATGGCGCCGCTCTGGGTGTCACTCGCGGTGGCCGACTGGGGCTTGAAACTGTCGCTGGCAGTGATTGCGC
>NZ_JAATOX010000050.1 GCF_011806385.1 Phaeobacter sp. HF9A
CCCCTCGTGCTCCCCGGGATATTTGCAAAAAGATGAAGAAACACCCCGGCGGCGGGCTCAGGAGATTAACGAAATCTCCTTTCTTTGCTGTTTCTCTACGCTGGGATTCGTTTTGCTGACCTGTGACGCAGAATGACCATTGTCATTACCTATCCACAGGTCTTATGCTGATTGAACAGGCATCACAATATTCGATGCTTTGGATGAGATTTGCTGTTGTCCTGTCCGTCCGGCCTATGCCGGGGCAAGGTGACAGAGGAATTCGCCACGCAGATTGCGTGGCTGATGAATGCCTACTTTGATGAGGCCACAACTGGCCAGGTCGAAGAGGAAATAATGGGCAGGGATCGGGATACCCCCACCTGTCGGAGAAGAACCGCGATGACGCGCGCGAGAGTATTGAGCCCGGATACAGGTTTTCCACAATTCTGCTGGAAATCCCATCCCTATGCGGCTTTGATCCCCGCGCTGCGCCCTATCGCCCTGACAAGACACCACCCACAACATGTACGTCCGCCCGGACCCGGAGGATGGGCGGGGGCTTTTGCCCCCAGACCCGTGACCCCGGGACGGCGACCACCTGTGCTGGCCTGGTGCAATCCAAGGACTTATGGCGAAGAAAATGCTGATCGACGCCACGCACGCGGAAGAAACCCGCGTTGTTGTGGTGGATGGAAACAAAGTTGAAGAGTTCGATTTTGAATCCGAAAACAAGCGCCAGCTGGCTGGCAATATCTACCTTGCAAAGGTAACCCGCGTCGAACCGTCCCTGCAGGCGGCCTTTGTGGACTATGGCGGAAACCGCCATGGCTTCCTCGCGTTCTCTGAAATTCACCCGGACTATTATCAGATCCCCGTTGCGGATCGTGAGGCCCTGATGGAGGAAGAGCGCGCCTATGCCGAGGCGCAGCGTGCGCGCGATGACGATGAGGACGATCCCAAGCCCAAGCGCCGGACGCGCTCGCGCAGCAAGACTCGTGCCGAAAAGGCCAGGACCTCTGATGCGGTGGAAACCCGTGATCCCGCTTCCTCTGGTGAAATCTCCGGCATGGAGACCATCGACCTGAGCGAGGATGACAGCGATCTGAGCGAGGTGCCCGAGGCAACCTCGCCGATGGAGACTGTTGCCGAAACGCCAGTTGAGGAGCCACAGGACGACACCCCCGAGGCTGGCGTGGACGAGGAGGCTGTCGAGGCGGCGGATGAGGCGCTCTTGGCTGAGGATGACGCTGAAGACGAGGGCGACGCGCAGGGCGAAACAGGCGACAGCTCTGCCACTGAGGGCAAATCCTCGGATGCGGCGGACAAGGATGACAGTATCGAATCCGTTGCCGAGGAGGATGACCACGAGGATATCCGCCCTCCGCGCAAGCCGCGTCCCAAACGGTATAAAATTCAAGAAGTTATCAAGGTCCGTCAGGTCCTCTTGGTGCAGGTCGTCAAGGAAGAGCGCGGCAATAAAGGCGCGGCGCTGACCACCTATCTGTCGCTGGCTGGTCGCTATTGCGTGCTGATGCCGAACACCGCCCGCGGCGGTGGTATTTCGCGCAAGATCACCAATGCCGTGGACCGCAAGAAGCTGAAAGAGATCGCCGCCGAGCTGGACGTGCCCACCGGCGCGGGGCTCATCGTGCGTACCGCAGGGGCCAAGCGCACCAAGGCGGAGATCAAGCGCGACTATGAGTATCTGCAACGTTTGTGGGAACAGATCCGCGAGCTGACGCTGAAATCCATCGCGCCGGCCAAGATCTATGAAGAGGGCGACCTGATCAAACGCTCGATCCGCGACCTTTACAATCGCGAGATTGACGAGGTTCTGGTCGAGGGCGAGCGCGGCTATCGCATCGCCAAGGACTTCATGAAGATGATCATGCCGTCCCACGCCAAGAACGTGAAAAACTATCAGGATTCGCTGCCGCTCTTTGCCCGTTACCAGGTCGAAAGCTACCTCGGCGCCATGTTCAACCCGACGGTGCAGCTGAAATCCGGCGGCTATATCGTGATCGGTGTGACCGAGGCGCTGGTGGCGATCGACGTGAACTCGGGTCGCGCCACCAAAGAGGCGTCGATCGAGGATACCGCGCTCAAGACCAACCTGGAGGCCGCCGAAGAGGTGGCGCGCCAGCTGCGTCTGCGCGACCTTGCGGGCCTCATCGTTATCGACTTCATCGACATGGACGAGCGCAAGAACAATGCCGCCGTTGAAAAACGGATGAAGGACAAGCTGAAGACGGATCGCGCCCGCATTCAGGTCGGCCGGATCTCCGGCTTTGGCCTGATGGAAATGTCGCGTCAGCGTCTGCGCCCCGGCATGATCGAGGCGACAACCGCGCCGTGCCCGCATTGCCATGGCACCGGCCTGATCCGCTCGGATGACAGCATGGCGCTGTCGATCCTGCGCCAGATCGAGGAAGAGGGCACCCGCCGTCGTTCCCGCGAGGTGCTGGTGAAATGTCCGGTGGATATCGCCAACTATCTGATGAACCAGAAGCGCGAGCATATCGCCCAGATCGAGGCGCGCTATGGTCTGTCCGTGCGGATCGAGGGCGATGTGACCTTGGTCAGCCCCGATTTCACGCTGGAGAAGTTCAAGACCGCATCGCGCAGCATTCCCGTATCAACCGCGCCGGTGGTGTCGGTGGATACCTCGATCATGGATCAGGTGGATGCCGAGGAAGAGGTCGAGGAAGAGGCGGAGATCGTCGCCGAACCCACGCCCGAAGTCCCGGAGGTCGAGAGCGAGGCGGATGGCGAGGCCAAGCCCAAGCGCAAGCGGCGTCGGCGTCGGCGGAAGAAGTCGAACGGTGACAATGGCGGCGAGGGCACGCAGGACGCGAATGGGGAGAGCGAGGCATCCGCGAACGAGGCCGACGCTACCCCAGCCGCTGAGGAAGCCGACGAACCCGCAGCTGAGACCAGCGATGCAGAGGACGAGTCGAAGAAGAAAAAGACCCGGACCCGCACGCGCAGCCGGTCACGCAAAAAGCCGGAGCCGGTTGCAGAGCAGGCCTCCGCTGTTGAAGCCGAGGCACCCACAGCGGAGGCCCCGGTTGAGGAGCCCGCAGCTGAGGTCGCAGCGGTTGAGGCTGAAAGCGCCCCGGTCGTAGAAAGCGCATCCGAAGACGCGCCGCAGGTCGAAGCCGTCGAGGCTCAGGCAGAAGAAAGCCCGGCAACTGAAGCGCCTGAATCTGCTGTCGAGAGCGACGCGGAGGCCGCCCCGGCGGCTGAGGCGGAGACGGCACCGGTTGCAGAAGCTGCCCCCGAGGCCGCGTCTGAGACCGCTGAGGCTCCCTCGGCAGAAGCGCCTGCGGAAGACGCGACAGCGCAGGAGGCCCCAGAGGTGAGCGCAGCGGAGCCGATGACGGAGGAAGCAGCCTCCGAGACGGCCACCGAATCCGCGCCGGAGCCTGAAGCCGAGCTGGTCACCGCCGAGCCGGAACCGGCAGAACCCGCCAAGCCCAAGCGGCGCGGCTGGTGGTCCGTGGGAAGCTAAACCACAGCGCTCAGAACTGGCGACCCGGTTCTGAGACCACTTGACCAGATGAGACAAAACAAAAGGCGGTCCCGCGTGGGCCGCCTTTTCTGCGTCAGTGGTGGTGCATTTGGGACGTGCGGCTGCGAAATCGCCTCAGGCGCCGCCCTTGCGGATCAGATAGACCTGATGTGCGGCGTCGTCGTGCATGCCGAGAAACGCATGCCCCGCTTCACTGCAAAAATGCGGCACGTCAATGATCGCGGCGGGATCATCGGCCAGGATGCGCAGCACGCCGCCTTCGGGCAGTGGCTCCAGCCGCTTGCGCGCCTTCAGGACGGGGAGGGGGCAGAGGAGGCCAATGGCATCCAGCGTGGCGTCAAAATCAGTCATGCCCCTGAGATACGCCGCGTGTTACAGCCTGTCCACAAGGATGTGACACCGCGTACCCGTGACGCCGCTCCCGGCTTGGACTATGCAGGCTTTATGTTTGGAATCGAAATCATCGACGCGAGCCTGCTGCCCGCCATGTTTGTCGCCCTTATCGGTGGCATTGTCAGCTTTCTGTCGCCCTGCGTGCTGCCCATCGTGCCGCCCTATCTGGCCTATATGAGCGGCGTGACGATTGGCGAAATCCAGGGCACTGCGGCGGCCCGGCGCAAGGCGGTCGTGGCGGCGTTGTTCTTTGTCTTTGGCCTTTCCACGGTGTTTTTGCTTCTGGGCTTCACAGCCTCCGCATTTGGCGCCTTCGTGGTGCAAAATCAGGAGCTTCTGGCCAAGATCTCCGGCCTTGTGGTGATCGTCTTTGGCCTGCATTTCCTGTCGGTGTTCCGCATTCCGCTTTTGGACCGCGAGGCGCGGATGACCACGGGCGAGGCGGGCGGCTCGGCGCTTGGGGCCTATGTGCTGGGGCTGGCCTTCGCCTTTGGCTGGACCCCCTGCATCGGCCCGCAATTGGGCGCGATTCTGTCGCTCGCGGCGTCAGAGGCATCGGTCGCGCGCGGCACCTTCCTGCTGGGCATCTACGCGCTTGGCCTTGGCGTGCCCTTCCTTCTGGCGGCGGTGTTCCTCACCCGCTCCATGATCTTGATGAACCGGATCAAACGCCACATGGGGCTGATCGAAAAAATCATGGGCGGGCTCTTGCTGCTGGTCGGGATCATGCTGGTTTCGGGGCTGTTCACCAGCTTCTCCTTCTGGTTGCTCGCGACCTTCCCGGCGCTGGCCACTTTGGGCTGATCCGGCCCATCTGCTGTCTTACTCTTGCCAGAAAGCTAGGCTAGGCTCCGGGCAGGAAAGATCAGGGCGATGAGCAGCAACAGCATATCACAACCGGTGCGCAGGCGCCGGGTCTTCTATATTCCGGGCTATGATCCCTTCCACCCGCGCCGCTACCGCGAACTCTATCGCAGCGAAGGGGCGGAGCAGGCGCGGATTTCCGGCTATGATCTCACGCTCTCGCCCAAGACGGGCAAGGGCCGCTATGGCTGGCATGTCTCGGCCGATATTGAAGGGGCGCAGGTCGAGACCGATGTCGAGGTGCTGGTCTGGTCCGATATCGTCAAGGACAGCATGGAGAGCTCGATCCTCGCCACCTACGGGCAGCTGATGCGCACCGCCTGGATCTATATCTCCAGCGGCGCGCTCTGGCGGCTGATGCGCCTGCGCAAGGGGCCGGTGATTGCGGCGCTCTATCCGGTGGTGATCCTCTTGGTGCAAGCGGTCCTGGCGCTGCTGCTTGCGGCTGGCGTCGCCTGGGGTGTGGGGCTGCTCTCCGCTATGCTGGGCGTTCCGGGGGGGCTGTCGCTGCTGCTCCAGATCGTCCTGGGCCTTGGTGCTGCGATCGCGCTGCTCCTGGCCTTCAAGGCACGCGACAACAAGCTCTTTGCCTATTACCTGATGCATGATTACGCTTATTCCGCCGCGCTATATGGGCGCAACCCGCCCGAGCTGGAGGCGCGAATGGCTGCGTTTCGCGGTGCGATCCACGACGCCCTCGCGCAGAATGCGGTCGACGAGGTGCTGGTGGTCGGCCATTCCTCCGGCGCGCATCTGGGGGTCTCCGTGCTGGCGGATCTGTTGCGCGAGGGGCTGCCGCAAGACCGCCCCGCCCTGAGCTTTCTGAGTCTGGGGCAAGTGGTGCCGATGGTGTCTTTCCTGCCGCAGGCGGATCGGCTGCGCCGCGATTTGCAGGAGCTCTCCGAACAGGAGCAGATCCCCTGGTATGACGTGACCGCACCGGGCGATGGTTGCGCCTTTGCGCTTTGTGATCCGGTGGCGGTGAGCGGCGTCGCGCGTTCTGCGCAGCGCTGGCCGGTGGTGTTCTCCGCCGCCTTTACCCAGTCGCTCAGCCCGGCTCGCTGGCACGCGCTGAAGCGACGCTATTTCCGGCTGCATTTCCAATACCTCTGCGCCTTTGATGCGCCGCGCGACTATGACTATTTTCGCATCACCGCAGGTCCGCTGACGCTGGGCGCGCGCTATAGGGAGCGCGGCCATTCCCGCTCGCGCCTGAACCGGGCGGTCAATCGCCATACCTCGGTCGCCCCGCGATGACCGTCTTGCCACCCAAACCACCGGCACGACCGGATAAAGTCTCGCTTTGGCGCTATCTCAAGCTGTTTCGCGCCGATATTCTGTCGGCCCAGCCCGCGCGCCTCTATCGGGCCTGGATGGCAGAGTTCCGCACGCCGTTTTTCCGCTCCTTCCTGATCAATCAACCGGATCTTCTGGATGTGGTGCTGAAACAGCGCGCTGATGATTTCCCCAAATCCAACCGCATCGGCGAGGGGCTGCGGCCGCTTCTGGGCAACTCCGTGTTCCTGACCAATGGCGAGACCTGGAAACGCCAGCGCCGCATTATCGACCCGGCTTTTGAGGGCGGGCGGCTGAAAGAGACCTTTCCCGCGATGTTGGCTGCGGCGGAGGCCGGGGCGGAGCGTCTGGCCGGACAGGCGGGTGGCAGGCCGGTGGAGATCGAGGCCGTGACCTCGCATATCGCGGCGGATGTGATCTTCCGCACCCTGTTTTCCATCCCGATCGAACATGAGGTCGCCGCCGAGGTCTTCAGCCGGTTTCGCGCCTATCAACAGGCGCAGCCGATCCTCAATCTGGCGGCCTTTGTGCCGCTGCCGCGTTGGATGCCCCGGTTTTTTCCCAAAGGCACCAAGGAGAACGCCGGCCGTATTCGAGGCCTGATTACCCAATTGACCGAGGCCCGCATGGCCGAGATCCAAGCAGGCACAGCGCCGCAGGATCTGGCGAGCAAGATCATGACCACGCTGGACCCGCAAACCGGGCAGGGGTTTTCCACGCAGGACATGGTCGATCAGGTGGCGATCTTCTTTCTTGCCGGTCATGAAACCAGTGCGTCGGCCCTGGCCTGGTCGCTCTACTTGCTGGCACTCTGTCCGGAGTGGCAGGATCGCGTTGCCGCCGAGGCGGAAACCCAGGGCACCGGCGATTTCTCCGCCGTGTCGCGCCTGCGGGTGACCCGTGATGTGTTCCGCGAAGCGCTGCGGCTCTATCCGCCGGTGCCGATGATGGTGCGAGAGGCCAGCTGTCCGGTCCGGTTTCGGGATCGCGATGTGCCCAGGGGAGCGCAGATGGTGCTGAGCCCCTGGCATCTGCATCGCCACAGCCGGCTCTGGGAGCGCCCGGATGAGTTTGACCCAAGCCGCTGGCAGAGCGAGAACGGCAAGGCCTGTGCGCGCAGTGCCTATATGCCGTTTTCAGCGGGGCCGCGGGTCTGCACCGGCGCAGGTTTTGCCATGGTCGAAGGGGTGCTGATCCTGGCGCATCTGCTGCGTCGCTACAGGGTGACATTGGTCGAAGACAAGACGCCGCAACCCGCAGCGCATCTGACAGTGCGCTCGAAAGAGGGGATATGGTTGCGTCTCACCCCTCGGTCCCCGTCCCGGAATTTTTGAAAAATTCCGCCGCGTTTTCTTGGAAAGAAAACGGGTTACAGCAGCAGGCGTATCGGTTCCTGATTGCAGAAGATCACCATTTGACCGGCGTTTTCGACAGCGTGAAAGCCGCGCCGTTTCAGTTCCGCTTCAAAAGCCGCGCGACCGACATAGCGGTCTATGTCCCGGATTTTGCGGCGAATGACGCCCCCTTGGCAAGCGGCCTTGGAGCTGAACAGATGCGTGATCCAGGCATCAGGAGAGAGCGGCGATGGACATGACATGCGCACAGCCTCTCAGATCGTGGTTAACGATCCCTTAAGTGGCGCAAGACATAGAGGCGAATGGCCGAGGCAAGCCCACAGTCGTCACCGCGCACTTCGTCGATTTCCGCGGCCAGTTCGTTGATGGGGCGTTGCTCCTGGCGGGCGATGTCACGAAAGACCTGCCAGAACTCATCCTCCAGCGAGACCGAGGTCCGGTGACCGCGCAGGGTCAGAGAATGTTTCTTGGGGCGTGCGCTCATTCGTCCAGCTTGTGCCCGTCCAGGTCACGGCGCTTCTGGGCCTCACGCAATTGCGTCACCTCTTTTTGCGCCTTGGTCCGACCAAACTTCACAGCGTTTTCATCAGCACGGGCCTTTTTATCGGCCCGTGCCTTTTCCTTGCGAAACCGGTTCAGGTTGACCGGCTTGCCCATCACTTGGCCTTGGGGCCGATCATCTGTTCCGGGCGAACCACCTTGTCAAAGGTTTCTTCATCCACGAAGCCAAGCGCGATGGCTTCTTCCTTTAGCGTGGTGCCATTCTTATGCGCGGTCTTGGCGACCTTGGTGGCATTGTCATAGCCGATGGTGGGGGCCAGCGCGGTGACCAGCATCAGGCTCTCTTTCATCAGCTTGTCGATGCGGGGTTCGTTGGCCTCAATGCCCATCAGCATCCGCTCGGTAAAGCTGTCCGCCGCATCCCCAAGCAGCTGGATGGATTGCAGCAGGTTGTAGGACATCATCGGATTATAGACATTGAGCTCGAAATGCCCCTGGCTGCCGGCGAATTTGATCGCGGCATCATTGCCCATCACATGCGCGGCGACCTGGGTCAGCGCCTCGGCCTGCGTCGGGTTCACCTTGCCCGGCATGATCGAGGAGCCCGGTTCGTTTTCCGGCAGGATCAGCTCGCCCAGACCGGAGCGCGGACCGGAACCAAGGAAACGGATGTCATTGGCGATCTTGTAGCAAGACCCCGCAATGGTCGCCAGCGCACCGGAGAGGAACACCATGGCGTCATGCGCTGCTAGGGCTTCGAATTTATTGGGCGCGGTGACAAAGGGCAGGCCGGTGATTTCGGCCATATTGGCGGCTACGGTCTCGCCCCAGCCCTCAACGGTATTTAGACCCGTACCAACGGCGGTGCCGCCCTGGGCCAGCTCATAAATTCCGGGCATCGCGGCCTCAACCCGCGCCAGACCCTGACGGATCTGATGCGCATAGCCGGAAAATTCCTGACCCAGCGTCAGCGGCGTTGCGTCCTGCGTATGGGTGCGGCCGATCTTGATGATGTCCTTGAACGCCTCTGCCTTGGCTTCCAGCCCTTCGGCCAGTTTCGTCAGGCCTGGCACCAGAACGTCACGCACGCTCATGGCGGTGGCGATATGCATGGCGGTGGGGAAGGTGTCGTTGGAGGACTGCCCCATGTTGCAGTGATCATTGGGGTGCACCGGATCCTTGGAGCCGATCACGCCGCCGAGGATTTCGATGGCACGGTTGGCGATCACCTCGTTGGAGTTCATGTTGGACTGGGTGCCGGAGCCGGTCTGCCAGACCACCAGCGGGAAGTTGTCGTCAAACTTGCCCTCGATCACCTCGCCGGCCGCCTTGATAATGGCGTCGCCGATGGTGGCGTCCAGCTTGCCGCTGGCCTTGTTGGCCATGGCGCAGGCCTGTTTGATGACACCCAGTGCGCGCACGATGGCGACGGGCTGCTTTTCCCAGCCAATCGGGAAGTTCATCAGCGAGCGCTGCGTCTGCGCGCCCCAGTATTTATCGGATGGGACCTCAAGTGGGCCAAAGCTGTCGGTTTCGGTGCGGGTGTTCGACATTTATCTGTCTCCGTCGCTGGATCGGCCTAGTAGTATGCTTATGTATACCGTTTATCCGCGCAGGCGCACCGGTGCAATCGCTCTGCACCCGCAGTCGCGCATTTTGCGGGGATCTATTCGGTGGTATACTGCGCCGATGCCGCAAGCGCCATTGCCAGTTTGGCTGGGATGCCTAGATTACACCAAGAGAGAGTCGCCAAATGACCCCCAACAGGAGCTCGAACCCATAAATGCCCAGATATGCCCCTTCCATCACCCGGGCGATGCCTGATGCCAGGCTGGCTGGCCTGTGGTGCCTGACCATTCTGGCAGCGCTCGTGCTGGCGACACAGGCGGCCTTTGCGAGCTCCGCGGTGCATGGCTTTGTCGGCAGCTATTCCGGCAGCGCCGAGGTGGAGCAGCTCGACGGAACGACCGAGAAACGTGATATGAGCGTGGATATCCGCGAGACCTACAAGGGGTTCATGGTCAAATGGACCACGGCGATTCACCGTCCCGGGCAGAAGAGCAAAACCAAATCCTATTCTATTGAATTTCAGCCCGCCGACCGCCCCGGGGTGTTTTCGGCGGCGATGAAGACCAATGTATTTGGTCACACGGTGCAGATGGATCCGATGGAGGGCGAGCCTTTCGTCTGGGCCCGTGTTGTGGGGCCAACCTTGACCGTGTTTTCGCTCTATGTGGCCGAGAATGGCGACTATCTGATGCAGCAATATGACCGCACGCTTGCCGATGGCGGGCTGGAGTTGGATTTCTCGCTTCATCGCAACGGGGTGCCGTCCCGAACCGTCAGTACGTTCCTGACGCGCGAAAACTGAGCGCGCGCGCTGTTCTTCCCGGCTGGCACGCTGCGACGCGGGCCACAAACAAAAAACATGCTCCGAGGTCTCTCGGAGCATGTTTTTTATCGGTTGGCGATGGTTGGGGTTACTTGCGGAAGCTGTCCAGCGACACCACATCGGCGTTCTTCTTGTCGCCGCCGCTGGGGGCCTCGGCCTCCATATCCTCGGGCAGATCGGTGGCGATTTCGAGCGGCTCCAGCTCGTCGTCGTCCTCTTCGGTGCTTTCAAAACGCAGGCCGAATTCAACCGACGGATCCACAAAGGTCTTGATCGCGTCATAGGGGATATAGAGCGGCTCGGGCGATTCGCCAAAGTTCAGCGTGACCGCGAAGCCCTCTTCGCCAACGTCGAGATTGTCGAACCAATGTTGCATCACCACGGTCATCTCGCCCGGGTAGCGATCCGCAAGCCAATCGGCCAGTTCCGCGTCTGGGTGTGCGGTATCGAAGGTGATAAAGAAATGATGCGCCCCGGGCAGCCCGTTCGCCGCAACATCATCAAGCACATTGCGGATCAGCCCCCGCATGGCGCGATGCATCAGGTTTCCATAGTCGATCTGCCGGGACATGGCCTCACCCCTTAATTTCTGCCTGATGCGATTGCCGTCTGGCTGTATGGTCGTCGCGCCAGAACCGCATCCGTTCATCTTTAGTTTTGGACCTATTTTGAAGGCATTGCAAGCCGTGGACCCAGCCTTTAGCCGAGCGCAAAGCTATCGGCAATCAGGCCGAGACAGGCCATTGCGCCGAGCAACCACAAGATGCGCCCACGCAAGAGCCAGGCCAGGATCGGCGCGCAAAGCGTCAGGCCCGCCGCCCTGAGGTCGAGGCTGCCGGGCGCCGGGATGGGCAGGCGGAGGGGGCCAAGCCCGGCGAGGCTGTGATCTTGAAACAGCAAATGCAACAGGAACCAGACCGAGAGATTGAGCATCATGCCCGCCACCGCGGCGGTGATCATATCCAGCGCGCCACGCAGCCGGGGATGATGGCTCAGGCGCTCCACATAGGGGGCGGCGGCAAAAATCCACAGGAAACAGGGAATGAATGTGGCCCATAGCGCCACCAGCCCGGCAGCCAGCGCCAGCCAGACCCCGCCCTGATGGGCGCCGGCCAGCATGGCGACAAACTGGGTGACCAAGACCAGCGGCCCCGGCGTGGTTTCCGCCAGCCCCAGCGCGTCGATCATCTCGCCGGTGGTGATCCAGCCATGGGTGCTGACCACGGTCTGAGTCATATAGGCCAGCACCGCATAGGCACCGCCAAAGGTCCCCACCGCCAGTTTGGCAAAGAACCAGCCAATGGCGGCCAGGAACGCACTGGACCAAAGCTGCAACGCCAGCAGCGGCAGCAGCCACAGCGCCGCCCAGCTCAGGATTGTCAGCCAGTGCCGCCGGGGATTTGGTCTTGTGCCGTCCGTCGGCGCCAGCCCATCCGGTGCTTTGCGTTGCAGCAACCCCAGCAGCCCAGCCGCCAGAACCACGGCGGGGAAGGGCAGGTTGAACGCAAAAATCGCCAGAAACCCGCAGGCGGCAATGATCCGCGCCCGCGCCGTGGTCAGCGCCTTGGCCGAGATCCGCCAGAGCGCCTGAAGCACGATCACCACCACCGCCGCCTTGATCCCGAGGAAACCCGCCTGCACCAGCGGCAACTGGCCAAAAACCACATAGAGCGCGACCAAAAGCGCAATCACAAAGGCGCCGGGCAGCACAAACAAAGCGCCCGCCAGCAGCCCGCCAGGGACGCCACGCAGACGCCAACCGGCGTAGGTCGCCAGCTGCATCGCCTCTGGTCCGGGCAGGAGCATGCAAAAGGACAGGCCACGCAGAAACTGCGCCTCGGCAAGCCAGCCGCGCCGGTCAACCAGTTCTTTGTGCATCAGGGCAATCTGTGCGGCAGGTCCACCAAAGCTCAGAACGCCGATCCGGCCAAAGCTCTGCACCAATTGGCGCCAGTCGGGAGCCGGGTTGGCGTTCGGGGGCGTCGTGTCAGAATCGGACATGCCAGCGGCTCCGGTCGGTTGCTCTGCGCGTTTTTAACAAAGCAGGGCGATCTGACCAGTGGGATACTGCGGGCCTTGGGGGATATGAAATTCGGTCTCAGGCGACCCAGGTCAGCCGCTCGCCGGTCAGGAACACGGGCATCGCGTCAACCGGCAGTTGGCCGAGCTGCTCAAACATCCGAAGATAGTCAAAGTTGCTGTAGAATTCGATGAATTTCCCATCCTTTACGCGCACCAGCACCTGACCGGTGAAGTCGAACTCGCGGTTCTGCACGGGGTCAACGGCCTGAACCAGCACCCGGACCATGGCGAATTCGTCGCTTTCCAGGCTGTGCGTGATGGTCACATGCAGCTGCTCGATCAGCGTTTTCATGGCCGTGACAATTTCTTTGTAGTCGATGTCTGGCCCCACAAGGGAATCCAGACTGCCCCGAAAAATCACGTCGGGGTGCAGCAAGTCATCAACGACGTCCAGATTGTTGTTATTCCAGACTTCATCAAACCATAGGTGGAGTAAGGCGCTATGTGTCATGGGGGGGCGCATTTCATTTGTAACGATGAGAAAGAACGCTCTCTACAATTCGCGGCGGGGGGAAGTCGAGGGGAAAAACGATCATTTTTTACCATCCAATCAAAAAAATACCGCAAAGCCACCCGTAACCAATTGCACAGCTGTGTTTTTATTCTGCGCTGATACCCAAGTCGCCCAGAAAAAAGAAATACTCAGGTCGTGAAAACAGGCGATCCGGGCCGCGACCCACCGCAAAGGCCTGCGCAGCGAGGGCGCGGTTTGTGACGGCGCCGCTCATTTGGGTGACGTTGCGGCAAGTTTCTTTTGACAGGAGGGGAAATTTTATCGCCTAATACAGGCTATAAGTGTGCAGCCTCCGGGTGGCTGTTTTTTTAGAGAGTGTATTGGAGGCCAGACATGTCAAATGTAGCCGGCAAAGCCTATGCGATGAACGTGGTCACACCCAGCAACCCCAAGATCACCTGGGTCAATCGTCTCTTGTTCATGGCCTCGCGCGGGCTGCCGTCGAACCTGATGGGGCTACTTGGCCTGTCGCTGATCCATTTTGCCCGCTGGGTGATTATCAAACGGGATCAATGGCCGGATCTGGGGCAGGGCAAGGAGGAGCTGGATAGCGACTATATGTTGTTCTGCTCCAATTTTAACGGCACTTGGGATCAATATATTGATGCGTTTTCCGATGGTATTCCAAACGGTCTGAACCTGTTTTGGTATTCGGCCACGAAATATCCGCTTTCGATTCCGATTTCTCCGTTCAAAGATTATATTACCTATAATCAGATCGGAACGGATTATTATTACAACGCCACCCCCGGCTCGGCGCAGCGGGATGTGAAATCGGCGCTCAAGGTCTATGACACCGTGCTCGATCTGGCCAAGGCGCATCAGGGCGCCAGTGCCGAGAGCTTCGCCAAAGCCTACGCCGCCGCCGTGTTGAAGGTTCAGAACGATATGGGCGATCCGGGATTTGGCCCCGTCGCCAGCCTCGATACGGAGCGCGCCGACATCAACCGGCTGGTCTATATTCGCGACGCGCAGACGCGTTTTGCCAGCAAGCGGGAGGCGTAAACATGGCCGATCTTGACACCGGGCATCTGTTTCTGACCTTTCTCGCGCCGATCAAACGGGGCGGGCCCAAGAACGACGTCTCCTATACGCAGAAGATGCGCATCGAGCTGGCCAAGCTGCCGCCGGCGCATCAATCCCCCGCGACCCAGAAAACGCCTTTCGCCGCGCCTTTTGCCCGCAACACGCGGACCCATTTTGCGCGGATGTTTGTGCTGGATGATGTGGTCTACAACGGGCGCAACGCTCAGGACGCGCTGGTGGCGACGATCAAAAAGGTGAACACCGCCGTTCCCGAACATGTGGACGGGCTCAAATCCTCCTATCTTGTGTTCACCGCCGATATCGACGCGATTTCAAAGGACGGCGATCCGCTCCCCAGCCATCTTAGTGCGAAACAGCAACGCGAGGTGCGCCGCGCCTATGCGGAACTCCTGTGGGAGACGATGGGCGAAGAACTTGTCGCGATCTTTCAAAATTGCCACGGGTTTGACGGGGTGTCGGATGCGGCGTCCTTTGCCACCTATCTGGAGCGCTGCCACGTGGAAACCACGATGCCGTTCCACGATTATTATCTGGAGCTGCCAAAGTTCAACATCCTGCCGGTGAAGCTGCTGATCGGTGCGGTGCTGGTTCCGGCGATCGTCGCGCTGGTGGCGCTGGTGCTGCGCGTCCTTGGCATGATCACGCTGCTTGGCATGAACACGCTGATGCTGGCGCTGGTGGCGGGCGGGCTGACCTGCATCGCCTTTTTCCTGTCGGTCCGCTACGCGATCTCAAACGGCGCAAAGCCGCTTGCCCCCGCAAAATACGACGACCTGCCGACGGTGCTCAAATCGCTCTATACCCAGCAGCGCTTTGCCGATTTCGTGGCGGACAATCAGGGCAAGGACCCCGAGGCGCTTCAGGCCGCCTTTGGCCAGTTTCTCAGCGATGTGGCCCCCGGCAATCTCGCGGGGCCGACCCAGAGCCCGGGGGTGATTTCCAGCTCCGCACCGCAACCCCAGGATCGTGTTTGAGGATTGAACAAGATGACATTTGAGCTGAATCTACACGACATCCAAGGCAATGTGACCCGCGCCTATGGTCGTTTCCCTTTGCCCGCTATTTCTTTTTTCAGATCCGCGACCCCTCCGCCGGTCGCGCCTTTGTGGATGCGGTGCGCAAGCAGGTCACCACGGCGGCGCGCTGGCCGGAAGAGGCGGATAAGCCCAATTGCACGGTGAATATCGCCTTCACCTTTATGGGGCTGTATTGGCTGGAGGTGCCCAACCGCACGCTTCAGGGCATGCCGGATGTGTTCATCTCCGGCATGCGCTCGCGCGCCTCGATGCTGGGGGATCGCGACCCGACCAAGACCGCCGGCGATGATCCCGACTGGGACAAGGACTGGGACCCGATCTGGCAGGGCAACCGCAAGGATGGTCTGGGCGGCAAGGAGGATGTGCATATCCTCGTGACGCTGAATGCCCAGTCCGATATTGGCGACGCCCGCCCGGGCACGCCCGACTACCTTGCCCGCATTCAAAAACCGCATCCCGATCTGGAGGCCCGCACGGAATGGCTGCGCGGGCTGACCAATGATTACGTTGTCCTTATCGAGAAAAACGGCACCTCCGGCGATAAACCCTATCAGGAGGCCTCTGCCGTTTTTGATGATTTCGGCGGCATCAAACTGCCCACCGCGCGCGAGCATTTTGGCTTTACCGATGGCATTGGCGATCCGGTGTTCAAGGGCCAGTACCCGCCGGAAAAGGAAAAAACCGCAGTGATTGGGCGCGGCAAGCGTATGGGCGAGGGCTGGCAACCGCTGGAGACGGGCGAGTTCATCCTCGGCCACCCGGATGAGAGCCAGGAGCTGCCCCCCACCGCCATGCCGCCGGAATTCATGCAGAACGGCACCTATATGGCCTACCGCAAACTGCATGAAAATGTATCGAGTTTTCATAGCGTTGTGCAGGAAGAGGCGGAGCGCTACGCGCAGGTCATGCATATCGACCTCTATGAGGCGAAGGAAACCATCCTTGCCAAGATGTGCGGCCGCTGGTCGGACGGGGTGCCCCTGGCCAAAGTCTCGACCTTTGCCGAGTGGGTGGCCTTTGGTCAGGCCGGTGGATGGCTCGATGACAAGGGTCATTTCATAATGAAACCAGAGGCCTGGAATAAGAACCTCAGCTATATTCGCACCCCCGATGCCTCTGATTTTCGCTACGCCGATGACATGGCAGGTTACAAATGCCCCGCTGGCGCACATATGCGGCGGATGAACACGCGGGATTATCTTGACCCGCTGAACAAATTCGGCGTGGACCCGGATACCGGCGAACAGTTCAAGAATGAGGACGCCACCCATGCGCTGAACAAACGCCGGCGCATCCTGCGGCGCGGGCTGCCCTATGGGCCGCCGAATTTCGACCCCCGCGATGACGACAGCGAACAGGGTGTGATCATGATGATCATGGGAGTGGATCTGTTCCGCCAGTTCGAATTCGTGCAGCAGCAATGGATTCAATACGGGCTTGATTTTCATCAGGGCAACAACACCTGCCCGATGCTGGGACGGCACGATCATCACACCCGCCACACCATCCCGTCGGACCCCAGAAGCGGCAAGCCCCCTTATGTGATGACCAAGCTCAAGACCTTCGTGGAATGCCGTGGCGGTGATTACTTCTTTGTGCCCTCGATGATTGCGCTTCGCATGATTGCGATGGGCATTGTCGATCCGACCTGAGGGGGCGCTTATGTTGGCACGACTGACCGGAAGCCTCACGGCACTGGCGCGCCTCTTGATGGTGCTGTTTGAGGGGCTGACCTCGCTGCTCTGGCTGATCGCCAAGGGCGCGATCACCTTTGTCACCGGCGGCAAGGCGGCGCTCTTGCCGTTTTTTACCGCCGCGTCGACACAGGGAAAGGTCTTTGCCTGCCTGCGCGCCTTTTGGCCGAACCTGTCGCTCAAGGCGGTGTTCATCAAGGCCTATGACAACAGCGGCACCGCGGTGGTGACCCGCCACGACGATTGTCTGGATGTGCTGAACCGCAACGCCGATTTCGAGGTGGTCTATGGCACCCGCATGCGCAAGCTGACCGATGGCGAGAATTTCTTTCTCGGCATGCAGCCGGGCTGGGAGTACAACCGCGACACCTCCGCCATGCGGCTCGCCGCACGCGGGCCGGATGTGGCGGAGATCGTGCTGCCCCGCGCCGCCAGCCTGTCGCAGGAGATCGTCGACAAGGCCGGTGGCAAGATCGACCTGGTGCCGCAGCTCTCGCTTCTGGTGCCATGGGATATGACGGATCAGTATTTCGGCGTCGGCGGCGAGATGGAGACCATGCAGGACTGGGCCACGGTGCTGTTCTGGTATCTCTTCGAGGATCTCGGCGCCGATCCCGAACTGGACGCAAAGGCCATGCGCTATGCGGCGGGCATGCGCGACTATCTCGATGCGGCGATTGCCGAGCGCAAGGCCAATCCCGATGAGCGTCCGCAGCTCCTCAATCGCTGCCTTGCGTTGCAGGGCGCAGGCACCCCGGGGATGGAGGATCTGGGCATCCGCAACAACCTCCTGGGGCTGTTGATCGGTGCGATCCCGACAATTTCCAAGGCATGCTGCCTGGCGCTGGACGAGCTATTGAACCGGCCCGAGGAACTTCGCCGCGCGCATGAGGCCGCCAAGGCGGATGATCCTGTTTTTGAACAGTTTATCTGGGAGGCCCTGCGCTTTAACCCGCATAACCCGGTGATCTATCGCCGCGCCATTCACGACACGGTGGTCGCCAAATCTACCCTGCGCGAGGCCAGGGTCCGCAAAGGGCAGATGGTCTTTGCCGCGACGCTGTCGGCGATGTTTGACCGCTATCAGATCGAGGCTCCGAATGCGTTCCGCACCGACCGCCCCTGGGAGGACTACATTATCTGGGGCTATGGCATGCACACCTGTTTTGGCGCGGCGATCAATAAGGCGGTGATCCCGGCGATCCTGAAACCGCTGATCGCGCGCCCGAACCTGCGCCGCGCGCCGGGCGCGGCAGGGCAGATCGACAGCGGCGGCACGCCGCATCCGCAGCATTTCCATCTTTTGTTTGATTAGGAGGGCTGGCGATGACGCTTCCGCTTCTTGTGACGCTGTTGCCCTCCACCGATGTGGATCTTGGCCGCTGGCTGCTGAGCCACTACGGCGTCGCCTATACCGAGCGCCCCCATGCGCCGGTGTTCCATGTGCTTGCGCTCAAAAGCTGGGGCGTCAGTGCAGAGGGCTATCCGCTGATGGTCTCCGCCGACCGGCAGCAGAAATACCCCGGGGTGGACCCGATCACCGAAGCGCTCGACCCCACCATGTCCGCCGAGCTGCGGCTCTGGCCGGACAAGGCCACACAGGCGGATCTGTGGGCCGAGGTGAACAGCCTGCAACATGAGGCGCGTTTCACCATCGGCAATGCGGTGGTGAACTGGTCCTATTGGAACCTTTTGAAATATAAATCCGTGGTTTGGCCCTCGCTCACCACCTCGGTGCCCTGGTACGAAAAACTGACCTGCGCGCTCGCCTTTCCGTTGATCCGGGGGCTGATGTACAAGGGGCTGAAACTGGATCAGAGCGTTGCGGATCAAGCCTTGCAGCAGATCTACGTCGGATTCGACCGCTTTGATGCGCGGCTGGCGGATGGGCGGAGCTATCTGGCGGGGGATCGGCTGACATTTGCGGATCTGGCGCTCGCGGCCTCGCTGGCGCCGATGATCCTGGCGCAGGGCTATCACGGCATGTTGCCGGACGAGGCCCGCTGCCCGGTGTTTATGCAAGAGGTCTATAAGAGCCTGCGCCAACGCCCCACCGGGCAGTTTGTTCAACGCATGTATGATAGCCACCGCGCGGCGCAGATCTTGCAGGTCGCGACATAGGAGCTGGCCATGGGGCAGGGGGGCGAAAGCCCGTGTCGCCCCTTGAACCGGCGGAAAAGATGCTCCATATTACTCCTGTCCTTCGGGACTATGGATGTAGACGGATTCTGTGCGACTATTCAGGACCCCGGGGCGGTACCGGGCGGGTCCACCACAAGCGCTCTGATCGGCAGAGCGTTTTTGATGGGCCCGAAATAGGATCGACTGGTGGTTAAGTGGTCTCTTGCATCTCGGCTGTCTGCCACCGTTATCGGCGAAAACAGTACAATTGCAAACGACAATCGTGCTCCGGTTGCTCTGGCTGCGTAAGCAGTTCGAGTCGAACCGACTTTAAGTCCTCTCGCCTAGCAGCGTGAGGCGGGGTTCGCAGGTACCTGGCAACAGAAACCTGCACTTTACCCCCCCCAAAAAAAATATGTCGCCCCACGGTGGGTCTGTCATGTGGTTCCGCTTGGCGCGGAAGGCGCTGACGCGCGGCCTCCGGCGGGGATATTTGGAAAAAGATGAAATCAGTCAGGCTTTGGTGCGGCGGCGGGTGAAGACATCGCGGGCAAGCTTGCGGGTCTCTTCTTCGAGCGCAGCCAGCCCCGCGACCGCATCCGAACCGCTGCCGGTCTCGATGGCGTCGGCGATGCGGCTGTGCAGGGCCAGGATGGTTTGCCGGTCGCGGGCGGTGAAGGTGATCATATTCATCAGCGGCTGCATGGCCTCGACCGCGCCGGCCAGCTGATAGCTGAGCACCGGATTATGGGCGCTGTCCACCAGCGCGCGGTGAAAGGCCACGTCGGAGGCGCAGAAAGCCTCGTCGGTCAACCCTGGCTGGCCCTGGCGGAAAATTTCGGCCCGCATGGTCGCCAGCTGATCGGCGCTGCGCCGCGCGGCCGAGAGAGGTGCACAGGCGCGCTCCAGCGCATAGCGCGCCTCGCAGGCGGTATCGAAGCTCACCGCATTCATGCTCAGCAGCAGCGTCGAGGTGGTGACCTGCTGGCTATAGGCATCTTCAAAACTGAGCCGATTGACGAAGGCGCCGCCACTGGCGCCGCGTTGCGTGCGGATCAGTGATTGCGCCGCCAGCCGTTTCAGCCCCTCGCGCACCGTGGCGCGGGAGACCTGGAATTGTTCGGCCAGTTCCGCCTCGGAGGGCAGGCGTGCATCCACGATCAGATCGCCCGCGACAATGGCGTCCCGGATCGCGCTGGCGATCTGGGCAGAGAGATCTGCCGGGTTGTTCGGGTCGATCTTCATGGATTTTTCCCTCACGTCGCATCGGGTCTTGAGAAATTTTATTTGTCAGACATTTAAAAGTCTGACATTTCATGTGCAAGAGGTTTTGACTCGCGAGACGGTGAAGAGGACTCGGGTTTGGACATGCTGAAGACACGGCTGACAGAGGGGATGCGCCAGATGAGCGGCCTGCATTGGCTGCTGCTGTTTGCCGGCATCCTGCTGTGTTGGCTGCTGTTGTTCCTGGCCTCTGTGCCTGCGGATCTGCGTGCGGCGGGGGCGATCTATGGCGCGGAGTTCTGGCGCAGCCTTTGCACCATGACGCCGGATGCGGCGGGGCTGCTGCGGATGATCCTGATGTGGGCGCTGATGTCGGCGGCGATGATGGCGCCGACCGCGCTGCCGGCCTTTGCCACCTATGACGACCTCAGCCATAGTGCCGAGGGCACGCGGTTTGGTGCGCTGGTTGCTGGCTATCTGGCGGTGTGGTTCGGGTTTTCGATCCTTGCGGCCCTGTTGCAGCTGGCCTTGCTGCGTGCCGGGTTGATCAGCATCTTTGGCGATAGCCGCTCGGGGCTGCTGTCCGGCGGGCTGTTGATTGTCGCCGGGGTCTATCAGTTCACCGCGCTGAAAGAGTCCTGCCTCAGCAAATGCCGCCGTCCGCTGGTGTTCTTCATGCAGCATTGGGAGGAAGGCCCCTGGCGCAATGGTCTGCGCCTTGGTCTGGTCTGCCTGGGCTGTTGCTGGGCGTTGATGCTGCTGGCCTTTGTGGGCGGGGTGATGAACCTGGCCTTCATGGGGCTGGCGACGGTTTTTATGGTTCTGGAGAAATTGCCCGAAATCGGGCGCTGGCTCACCCGTCCGATGGGTTTGGTGCTGCTGGTGGCCGGATTTTGGTTCAGCGTGACATCAGTGATATCGTAGGAGGAGACACATCATGGCGAGCGACCGTATCGAGACGGCAACGCGGATCGACACCCCACATCCGGAAGCGCCCAAAGCGGCGCAGGGCACCGTGCCCTGGGCGATCAAGGGCGAGCTGATCCTGAACTGCAACTGCACGGTGTTCTGCCCCTGCGTTGTTTCGCTGGGCAAGCATCCGCCAACCGAGGGCTATTGTCAGGCCTGGGCCGGCGTGCGCATCGACGAAGGCCATTTCGGCGATACGGATCTTTCCGGGTTGAACGTCGGCTTGATCCTGGAAATTCCCGGCCTGATGGCACGGGGCAACTGGAAGGCTGCCGCCTATATCGACGAACGCGCCAGCGATGCCGCCTATGACGGGTTGATTGATATTTTCTCGGGCAAAGCGCGCGGAACCACCGGGCTCTTCAAGGTGCTGGTCAGCGAATTCCTCGGCGCCGAGCGCGCGCCTGTGCTGTTTGAAACCGAGGGTAAGACCCGTCGTCTGATCGTCGGCAAGCAGATCCATGGCGAAGTGGTGCCGGTGGCTGGTGCCAATAGCGACGAGGACATCGTGGTCACCAATACCGAATATTGGATGGGCGCGGATATCACCGTTGCCACCGCCACCAAGGGCCGGGTTCGCGCCTTTGGCCGGGTCTGGGATTTCGACGGTCGCTCCGCCGAGATCTGCCAGATCGACTGGAAAGGTCCGCGCTGAGATACCTCTGGCGGCCTTGGGGAACCGGGGCCGCCGCTTTGTGATATATGCCTTGAAAGGGTTGACCCATGGCATTGATTACCCCAGGTATTTCCCTCTCTCGCCGTCTGCGCCGCACGCCGTTTTCCGACGGGGTCGAGGCTGCGGGCGTGAAGGGTTACACGGTCTATAACCATATGTTGCTGCCCACGGTTTTCGAGAGCGTCGAGGCCGATTATCACCACCTCAAACGTCATGTGCAGGTCTGGGATGTGGCCTGCGAGCGGCAGGTGGAGCTGCGCGGCCCGGATGCGGGGCGGCTGATGCAGATGCTGACGCCGCGCGACCTGCGCGGGATGACGCCGGGCCAGTGCTACTACGTTCCGATCGTGGACGAGACCGGCGGCATGTTGAACGACCCTGTCGCGGTGAAACTGGCCGAGGACCGCTGGTGGATTTCCATCGCCGACAGCGATCTGCTCTATTGGGTCAAGGGCATCGCCAATGGCTGGCGGCTTGATGTGCTGGTGGATGAACCCGACGTCTCGCCGCTTGCGGTGCAGGGGCCCAAGGCCGAAGAGCTGATGGTGCGCGTCTTTGGCGAGAGCATCCGAAGCATCCGCTTCTTCCGCTTTGGCGTCTACCAGTTCGAGGGGCGCGACATGGTGATCGCGCGTTCGGGCTATTCAAAACAGGGCGGGTTCGAGATCTACGTCGAAGGGGGCGATATCGGCATGCCGCTGTGGAACCGTCTGTTCGAGGCTGGCGCGGATCTGGAGGTCCGGGCGGGCTGTCCCAACCTCATTGAGCGAATCGAAAGCGGGCTGCTCAGCTACGGCAACGACATGACCGACGACAACACCCCGCATGAATGTGGGCTGGGGCGCTTCTGCAATACCCACACCGCGATCGGCTGTATCGGTCGCGACGCGCTGTTGCGGGTGGCCAAGGAAGGCCCGGTGCAACAGATCAGTGCCATTTCGATCAAAGGTGACGCTGTGCCGCCCTGTGATCGCTATTGGCCGCTCTTTGCCAATGGGCGCCAGGTGGGGCGGATCTCCTCCGCCGTCTGGTCGCCGGATTTTGCCACCAATGTGGCGATCGGCATGGTGAAGATGACCCATTGGGACGCGGGCACCCGCCTCGAAGTGGAAACGCCGGAAGGAATGCGCAATGCGACCGTCCGGCAGGAATTCTGGAATTAAAAGGAGAGATCAAGATGTTTAAAGCACTTGTTATGACGCAGGACGCGGAGACGGGCAAAGCCTCCGCCGCTATTCAGGAGCTGGACCTCGCGGATCTGCCCGAGGGCGAGGTCACCGTTGCGGTGTCCTATTCCACCGTGAACTACAAGGACGGCCTCTGCCTCAGCCCGAAGGGCGGCGGCTTGGTGCGCAAATACCCGCATGTGCCGGGCATCGACTTTGCCGGCACCGTCGAGGAATCCTCGGATCCGCGCTACAAGCCCGGCGACAAGGTGGTTCTGACCGGCTGGCGCGTGGGCGAGGCCCATTGGGGCGGCTATTCGCAAAAGGCGCGGGTCAAGGCCGATTGGCTGGTGCCGCTGCCCGAGGGGCTGGACGAGCGCCACGCCATGGCTGTTGGCACTGCCGGTTTCACCGCCATGCTCGCCGTTATGGCGCTGGAAGACCACGGGCTGACCCCCGGCAATGGTCCGGTTCTGGTCACCGGTGCGGCCGGCGGCGTCGGCTCTGTCGCGACGGCCATCCTTGCGCAGCTTGGCTATGAGGTGGCCGCCGTCACCGGACGCCCCGAGACCGCCGATTACCTCAAGAGCCTCGGCGCGACGCAGATCGTGCCGCGCGAAGACATCAACGAGACCGTCAAACGTCCGCTGGAAAGCGAAACCTGGGCGGGCTGCGTTGATGCGGTTGGCGGCGATATGCTGGCCCGGGTGTTGGGGCAGATGAAATATGGCGCGTCGGTCTCTGCCGTCGGTCTGGCGGGGGGCGCCGCGCTTCCGGCCACGGTCATTCCCTTCCTGTTGCGCGGGGTGAACCTTCTGGGCATCGATTCCGTGATGCAGCCCTATGATAACCGCCTGCGCGCCTGGCAGCGGATCGCCACCGATCTGCCGATGCAGCGGCTGGATGACATGGTGCACCCGGCAACGCTTGCGGATCTGCCGCAGCTGGGGGCCGATATCCTTGCCGGTCAGGTCAAGGGCCGCGTGGTGGTTGATCTGAACGCCTGAGCATAATCTTCGCGCGCGGCCTCCCGGTGGCGCGCGATTTTACCTGTCGGCGCGTCATTCGGGCGCAAAGATGCGTTTGTGGGCTTGATCTTATGGCGTGAAATTGCACTCTCTGCGGCAGCAATCGCCGGGGAGAAAAGAGATCGCCATGGATATTGATTTTGTCCGCAAACA
Organism: Phaeobacter sp. HF9A; assembly: GCF_011806385.1. Lineage (GTDB taxonomy): Bacteria > Pseudomonadota > Alphaproteobacteria > Rhodobacterales > Rhodobacteraceae > Epibacterium. Next base: position 24,027 of record NZ_JAATOX010000050.1, read on the forward strand.
GTTTCCTGCCTTTCAGGAGCCCTCGCTTCAGGGGCAGGCGTTTTTTGAAAACGCCGGTGGGTCCTATACGTGCCAGCAGGTGATCGACCGGCTGTTTCGCTTCTACACCCAACATAAAGTGCAGCCCTATGCGCCCTATGCCGCCGCCGAGCAGGCCGGGGCAGAGATGGACGAGGCCCGCAGCCGCCTGTCGGCGCTCCTGGGCGTGGCCCCCTCGGAGCTGAGCTTTGGCCCCTCCACCACCCAGAACACCTATGTCCTGGCGCAGGCCTTTCGCAAATTCCTGCAACCGGGCGAAAAGATCATCGTGACCAATCAGGACCACGAGGCCAACTCCGGCCCCTGGCGTCGCCTCGCCGATGAGGGGATCGAGGTCCTGGAATGGAAGATCGACCCCGGAACCGGCCATCTCGACCCGACCGCGCTGGAACCGATGCTGGACGAGAGCGTGCGGCTGGTCTGTTTCCCCCATTGCTCCAATGTGGTCGGCGAGATCAATCCGGTGACGGAAATCACCGCGCTGGCCCATGCCGCGGGCGCCTTTGTCTGTGTCGATGGGGTCTCTTACGCGCCGCATGGGCTGCCCAACGTCAAGGATCTTGGCCCGGATATCTATCTGTTTTCCGCCTATAAGACCTTTGGCCCGCATCAGGGCATCATGGTGATCAACTCGGCGCTGGCAGAGCTTCTGCCCAATCAGGCGCATTATTTCAACGCCGATGTAGCCTATAAGCGCTTCACCCCGGCGGGGCCGGACCACGCCCAGGTCGCCGCCTGTGCCGGCATGGTGGATTATTTCGAAGCCCTCGCCACCCATCACGGTGCGCCCAGCCCGCGCGGGGCCGATATGGGCGGTTTTGTTCATGATCTGATGCGCCAGCGTGAAATCGCCCTGCTGCAACCACTGCTGGACGCGGTGAAGGATCGCAATGATCTGCGCCTCCTCGGGCCCTCGGTGGCCGAGGATCGCGCCCCCACCGTCGCGCTCGCCCTTGGCCGTGCGGCAGAGCCGGTCGCGCGTCAACTGGCGGAACATAATATCATGGCGGGCGGCAGCGATTTCTACGCCGTGCGCGCGCTGGAGGCGATGGGCCTTGATCCGGCAAAAGGGGTGCTGCGGCTCAGCTTCACCCATTACACGACGGAGGCCGAAATCGCGCAGCTGATCGAGGCCCTGGACCGCGTCCTCTGAGGCGGCACAAAGGAGAGACAATGGCTGACACCCCTCCGGTGATCTGGTGGATTCGCCGTGACCTGCGCCTGCATGACAATCCAGCGCTGAAGACGGCGCTGGAGCATGGCGCGCCGGTGATCCCGCTCTATATCCTCGATGCACAAGACGAGGCCCTGGGCGCGGCCGCAAAGTTTCGCCTCGGCCTTGGCCTTGCGCATTTTGCCAGGACGTTGGAGGGCATCGGCAGCCGTCTGATCCTGCGCCGCGGCGCGGCCTTGCAGGTGCTCAAGGATCTGACGCAGGAGATCGGCGCGGGCCATGTGGTCTGGTCCCGGCTCTATGACCCGGAGGCCACCACCCGGGATACGCAGATCAAGGACGCGCTCAAAGCATCTGATATCACGGCGAAATCCACCGGCGGTCGGCTGCTCTTTGAGCCCTGGACGGTGGAGACAAAGGCTGGCGGCCCCTTCAAGGTCTACACCCCGTTTTGGAAAACGGTGCGCACGCGCGATGTCGCGCCGCTGATCCCGCCGCCCAGCCGGTTGCCCGCGCCCGCGCAATGGCCCGCAAGCGATAACCTTGCGGACTATGCCATGGACGCGGCGATGAATCGCGGCGCCGATGTGCTCGCACCGCACTGCCGTGTCGGCGAACAGGCCGCGCTGGATCAGCTCGCGTTGTTTCTGGACAGCCGCGTGGGGGCCTATGCAACCAAGCGCGACATCCCCGCCGCCGATGCCACCTCGGAGCTTTCGGAAAACCTCGCCTGGGGCGAGATCAGCCCGCACCGGATCTGGCATCTCGGCATGCAGGCGCTGGAGGGGGGCGGTGCCGGCGCCGAACACTTCCTGAAAGAGCTGGTCTGGCGCGAGTTCGCCTATCATCTGATGTTCCACACGCCGCATATCCTGACCCGAAACTGGCGGACGGAGTGGGACGACTTCGGCTGGCGAGAGGAGCCGGGCGAGGATCTGTTGCGCTGGCAACAGGGGCAAACCGGATATGATTTTGTCGATGCGGCGATGCGCGAGCTTTATGTCACCGGCAAGATGCACAACCGCGCCCGTATGGTGGTGGCAAGTTTCCTGACCAAACATCTGATGATCCACTGGAAATACGGCATGCAGTGGTTTGCCGATTGCCTGGTGGACTGGGATCCGGCCGCCAACGCCATGGGCTGGCAATGGGTGGCGGGATGTGGCCCGGATGCGGCGCCGTTCTTTCGGATTTTCAACCCCGACGGCCAGCGGCAGAAATTCGACCCCGATCAGCGCTATACCCGCCGCTGGCTGGCGGAGGGGCAGGCCCAGCCGCCGCAAACCGCGCTGGATTTCTATCGCGCGATCCCCCGGAGCTGGCCGCTCACGCCGGATATGATGCGCGCCCTGCCTGTGATCGACCTCAAGGCGGGCCGCGAACGTGCGCTGGAGGCCTATGCGCAGCGCAAGACGCAGTGAAACCTTCGCACCACTGGGCAGCGCCTTGTAAAGACACCGAATCCGCTGGATTTATGACCGGGCTCTGCGTAGCTTGACCAGAGTTTGACCGCCGAATTGGATGACCCGCCTATGCCCACCGCAGCCCGACTTATTGCGGCCCTTTCTCTGGCCATCCTCGCCTTTGTGGTCTCGGGGCAGATCATGCCGCTGATGCCCCAAGGCACGGATTTTGGCTATTTTACCTATGTAAACATGGGGTTGGGCATCATAGTTGGTTGGCGCCTCATGGGGCCGCGGGCCGGTCGGGGGCGGGTCTCTGGCATCAACAACGGTCTGACCGGCATGGCGGTTCTCTTGCTCAGCGGCTTGTTTGTGCAGGGCGCGGTGGAGATGTTCCGCCTGGCCTATCGCCATATCTACGACAATCCGTTTGACGCGCTGGCGGCGATTTTCACCATCGCGCTGGAGTATTTCTTTGTGATTGCGGTGCCGAATGTTCTGCTGACGCTGGTTATCGGCGGCGTCATCTGCGGGCTGGTGACCGATGTCGCAAAGGCGCGCTGGAAATAGACATATGAAAGAGGGGATCGCGTGACGGACCTGTTTGTAGCGGGGGCCCTGAGCCTGCCGAATGTGAGGGACGCCGTCCTGGGCCACCCGCTGACGCCGGAGCAAACGAGCGCCGCCGTATTGGCGGATCACCAGCTGATCCTCGCAGATCCCGCCGCGCATCCGGCGCTGTTGCCGCAGGTCGGCGCAGCGGTCGATGGTGTGCTGCTGCGCGGCCTATCAGATGAGGATCTCGCCGCAATATACTATTATCAAAGAAGTTTTTCCCGCCACCCTGTCCAGATCACGGTGCGAGCTGCGACAGCAATGGTAGCGGCCCTCACCTATGTCTGCCCGCCGCAACAGGACGCACCGCCGGTCACCCTTCAGGACTGGGCGCAGGGCTGGGAGGACGTGGCGGCCCGCATGGCGGCGGAGATCATGGCCTTTCACGGGCGCAAACCCGCCGCCGAAATCCCCAAATCCCTGCCCTCGATGCGACGGCGCGCGACGTCCTGGCGCGCGGCGCGGGCACGGCCCGGGGATGCCAATTGGGATCTGTCGCGCGATGTCGTGGTCAAGGCGCATCGGCGCGAATATATGAACTTCTTCGCGCTGGAGGAAATGGACCTCCAGCATCGCAAATTTGACGGCAGCATGAGCGAGGTGATGAACCGCGGCGCCATACTCGTCGGCGAGGCGGCGGTTCTGCTGCCCTATGACATCAAACGCGATGCGGTGCTTTTGATCGAACAATTTCGCGCTCCGGCCTTTCTCGCGGGAGATCGCGATCCTTGGATATGGGAGCCGCCCGCCGGTCTGATTGATCCGGGCGAAACCCCGCAACAGGCGGCCCGACGCGAGGCGATGGAGGAAGCAGGGCTGGAGGTCGGCCATATGGAGCTGTGCGGCAGCCTCTATCCCTCCAGCGGCTCTTCCGGGGAATATGTCCATATTTTTTGCGGGCTTGCGGTTTTTTCTTCAATCGAGGGCGGCGGCGGGCTGCCGGGCGAGGGCGAGGATATCCGCAGTAAAGTCATCTCGTTCCACGAATTGATGGCGGGGGTGGACGATTGTACCTTTCGGGACATGCCTTTGGTGACAGCGGCGCTCTGGTTGGCGCGACACCGGGACCGTCTCCGCGCCGAATTCGGCTGACAGGGGAAAACCGGCCCATCGAGCCGAGCGCGAACCCTTGTGATCGTGCCAAGCCCCGGCTACATCAAAGGGGAACGAGTGAAAGGGATCCCCATGCGCATTGCACGCGACCTGGCCGATGCGGTC
>NZ_JAATOX010000005.1 GCF_011806385.1 Phaeobacter sp. HF9A
CAGCATCGCCGGGATCTCGCGCTCCATCGTCAGGTTGGACGACGGAACGATCTGCCCGATCTTCAGGGTTTGATGCATGTGATCCATGTCAGTCCCCGATCTTGACGACCGGGTTGCGCAGCACGCCAATGCCATCGACCCCGCATTCGATCACGTCACCGGGCCACATCCATTCCTGCGGATCACGCCCCGCGCCAACGCCTGCCGGGGTGCCGGTGGCGATGATATCGCCAGGCTCCAGCGTGATGCCAGACGAGATGTCGGCAATCAGCGTCGGGATGTCAAACAAGAGGTGTTTGGTGTTGGAGCGTTGCTTTTCCTCGCCGTTCTTCTTGAGCCAAAGCACCAGATTATGCGGGTCCGCGATATCCTCGGCGGTCACAATGGCGGGACCAAAGGGGCAATAGCTGTCCTGCCCTTTGGAAAAGATCCACTGCCCCGCCCGGCGGTTGTCGCGGGCCGAGACATCGTTGATCACCGAATAGCCAAAGACGTGGCTCATCGCGTCATCCTTGGAAATCCGCGTCGCGCGTTTGCCAATGATAACTGCCAGCTCCACCTCCCAATCGAGCATCTGCGTCATCGACGCGTTGTGCTGGATCGGCTCGCCGGTGGCGATCACGCTGGTCGGCGGCTTGGAGAACACCACAGGTTGCTTGGGCAGGTCCTTGGACGTGTCCAGAGACTTTGCGCTTTCGGCGACATGTTCGACATAGTTCAGACCGATGCCAAAGATGTTCTTGCGCGGCCGCGGGATGGGCGCCAGCAGGCGCAGGTTTTCCTCCGGCACCGCGATCCCTGCGGGGCGTGCGTCTTCGGTTTCTGACAGCGCGCGCGTAATCGCCGCAAGCGCATCGGGGCCGAGGTCGATCAGCGTCAGCATGTCCGAGGGGAGCGCCGCGCCCACCGCATCGCCCAGGTATTCAACGTCAATGACAAGACCGTTCTGAACAACGCCAAGGCGGGCTTCGGCGGCAATGCCGTCGCGATAAGTAACGAGTTTCATGTTGGGTATCCTGTAGTTATCCGGTGACGACCTGATGGCCGCCATTGTCTTTCAAAGCCTGTTCCGCATAGAAGCCGAGCTTTCGCATGGTCGGCAGGTCATGGAACGAAAAGAGGCAGGCATCCTCGCCGCTTTGAGTGTTGCAATGCTCGTGGAACATCCAAGGTGGCACGCAGAAGATGTCCTTTTCCTTCCAGTCAAAACGCTTGCCGTTGATCACGGAATAGCCTTCGCCCTTGGCCACCTGATAGATGATGTTGCCGGTGTGGCGATGCGCTTTGGTGTGCTCCGACGGGCGCAAAAGTTGCATATTCGCGCCCATGGTCAGCATCGGATCGGCGCCGGTCTTTGGGTTGATGTAGCGCATGATTACCCCGTCATAGGGCGAGCCGTCGGTGACGCGGGCGTAGTTTTGCAGCGCCTCATAGGTCTGATCCCAACGGAATTTCAGCAGCGGCGAATAGGATTGGTCCCATTTGTCCAGCTCCGGCATCAGCGCCGGGGCGCCATAGGTCGCGGGGCTGTCATCCAGTGGCAGATCGCTGGTCTGGTAATCCTCCGGATGCACTTCGTAGAAATTCGCCTCAAGCGCGTTGGTCAGCGGAATGTCCAGCCCGTCCTGCCACAGGCAGGTGCTGCCGTCTTCCTCGATCCCGTGCTCGTGCCAGGTGCCGTTTGGGGTCAGTACAAAATCCTTTGCGCCGAGGCTCATCTTGTGGCCCTCGACGATGGTATAAGCGCCGGTGCCTTCCATGATGAACCGCAGCGCCGAGGCCGCGTGCCGGTGTGCCCCGGCCCGTTCGCCCGCCTTCATGGTCTGGATGCCCGAAAACAGCCAGCCGCAGGCGGCGCTGACGTCCTGACGCCTGGGGTTGCGCAGATAGACGACACGCCGCCCCGCATCCTCGGGGCGCACCAGATCAATGGCGCGCAGAACCTGCGGGCGCAGATCTTCCCAGCGCCACAGGACCGGATCGGATGCCGGGGTCGGCTCCCAGGGTTCGATCGCATTGGCAACGGTCCAAAGCGCGCCCGTCTCCTGCTTTGCCAGATCCTTGTAATAGGCTTCCAGTTCCGGCGTATCGCGCACCCGTGCGCGACCCAGAACATCGTCTTTATTGGCGGTCTCAGTCATGGCTTCCTCCAGTCTCGATCAGATTAGGATTGTTCGCTCTCGCCCGGCATTGGCACCGCGCTCAGATCCGCATCGGGTGCTGGTCCGCTGTTCAGGCTGACGGCGGACCGCGGCGCCTGATTGACCCTCAGATCAAAGACATCAAAGCGGTTGTAGTGGCCGGTAATGTCGTGCATCTGCTTGGGTTGAATGCATTTTCCCAGGTCGATCTCGGTGTAGACGATGCCTTCGTCGTCAATCAGACCGGGAACGACCTCGCGCCCGTCCGGCCCGATGATCCCGGAATAGGCGCTCGACTTGCGTTCCAGCAGCGCCCGCGCATCGGGGCGGAGCTTTTCCATCTCGGTGATGATTTCATCCGAAACCGTGGAGGTGGCGATGACGGTAAAGACCTTGCCCTCAAAACTATGCGACATTCCGCGCAGCTTGATCGCCTCGGCCATGTCATAGTCGGGCGGCGCCACCGGCAAGGAGATGTAGCTGGCGGCGTGAACCAGCTCTCCCTGCGCCAACAGCGTGAAGCGCGCCAGAGTGTTGGTGTTTTCGCCGCAGGCCAGCCCGCCAAGGGGGCCGATTTCGGTGTCATAGACCTTGAGACTGGAGCCATCGCCCCCTGTCCAGGTCAGCTTCTCTGCCCAGGTGGGAACCAGTTTGCGATGCTTGCCCAGGATCTCGCCATCCGGCCCGATGAACAGCAAGGTGTTATAGAGCGCACCCAGCGACACCGGGCTGCGTTCGTTCAGACCGATCACCACATAGCAGGTGTTGGCCCGGGCCGCGGCCTGGATCTTTGCGACCTCGGGCCCCTCGGCAAAGACCGACGCCCGGACCAGTTTTTCAAACCACGCGCCGCCCGTGACCGGGTCGGTGATCCAGTTCCAATAGGGGTATCCGGGAATGAACACCTCCGGGAAAACCACCAGGCGCGCCCCGTTTGTGGCCGCCTCCGCGATCAGGCGCGCTGCCTTTTCCGCGGTTTTTACGGCGTCCAGAAAGACAGGGCTGGCCTGAACCGCCGCCGCTGTGAACTTGGGAAAGTCATTCAATGGCAACATAGTCGTCTTCCTTTTTAGAATGGGATGCTGGGATGCGAACAAACACAGCAGAGACGCTCCGGTCCTGCGCATCATTCGACCACGACCGCGCAAGAGTCGCCCTCTGCCCGAAGTCGGCCATGAAAGAGCCCCGTCCAACCCGCCGAGGTCACGTCGGGGCGACCGAGACTAGCAGATTGTTATTTAACCGAATTTGACCTTTCGTCGGATTAATTCGCATCTTGGATGAATCTGGTCGTTGACTTATTTTACATATAAACTTATTCATTACCATACTTTTTTTGGGAGACGATGATGGCCGAACGATCCTTTGCGAAAGAAGTTCAGGACCTGAAGCTGGGAGAGGGCGACCTGTTCCGGGGCGAGGGCATCCTGGCAATCACCAAGGCCCTGCTGCAATCTGGCGTATCCTATGTCGGCGGCTATCAGGGATCGCCGATTTCGCATCTGATGGATGTGCTGGCGGATGCCAACGATATCCTGGACGATCTCGGCGTGGTCTTTCAAAGCTCGGCCAGCGAAGCGACAGCGGGCGCGATGCTCTCGGCCTCTGTCATGTATCCCCTGCGCGGCGCGGTGGCCTGGAAATCGACGGTGGGCACCAATGTGGCCTCGGACGCGCTGTCCAACCTCGCATCGGGCGGCGTCACCGGCGGCGCGATGGTGATCGTGGGCGAAGACTACGGCGAAGGCTCCTCGATCATGCAGGAGCGCACCCATGCCTTTGCGATGAAATCACAAATGTGGCTGCTGGACCCGCGCCCCGATCAGGCCTGCATGGTCAACCTGATCGAAAAGGGGTTTGAGCTGTCGGAGGCCTCCAACACGCCGGTCATGCTGCAAGTGCGGGTCCGCTCCTGTCACATGACGGGCGAATTTGCCTGCAAGGACAATAAGCGCCCCGATTTTTCGCTCACCGATGCCATGAACAATCCCGAACGGGATCTGGGCCGCATCGTTCTACCGCCTGCCGCCTATGAGCACGAGGTCGAGAAGATCAAGCTGCGCATGCCCGCGGCGATCGACTTTATCCGCGAACAGAAGCTCAACGAAGTCTTTGGCCCCACCGGCGCAGAAAAGACCGGGAAAACCGGGCTGATCGTTTTGGGTGGCATGTATAACAGCACCATTCGCGCGCTTCAGTTCCTCGGGCTTTGCGATGCTTATGGCAATTCCCGCGTGCCCATCTACGTGATGAATGTCGCCTATCCGACCATCAAGTCCGAGGTCGATGAATTCTGCGAGGGCCTCGATGCGGTATTGATGATCGAAGAAGGCCAGCCGGAATATATCGAGCAATCCATCTCCACCGTTCTCGCCCGCTCCAAGAGCCCAACCGCGGTGCACGGCAAGGATTACCTGCCGATGGGGGGCGACTATACTGCGGCGGTGCTGACCGAAGGGATCGGCCGCTTCCTGGAGGACTTTGAGCCCGCACAGCTCGGCAACCGTGCGCCCGTGCCCGATCCGGTTCCGATCCTGACCAACCCGGCGATCAAACGGCTGGCCGAGGTCGTACCGGCGCGCCCGCCAGGTCTGTGCACCGGTTGCCCGGAACGGCCGATCTTTGCCGCGATGAAAATGGTGTTCGAGGAAACCGGCAGCCACCATGTCTCCGCTGATATTGGCTGCCACCTGTTTTCGATCCTGCCGCCGTTCAACCTCGGCGCTACCACGATGGGCTTTGGCCTTGGCCCCGCCTCGGCGGCGGCCTTCAACGTCAAGGGCGCGAAACGCGCGATCTCGATCATGGGCGACGGCGGGTTCTGGCACAACGGGCTGACCAGCGGCGTCGGCAATGCGGTGTTCAACAAACATGACGGTGTCATTGTCATCGTCGACAATTTCTATTCCTCCGCCACCGGCGGTCAGGACATCCTGTCCTCCCGCGCCCATAACAAGCGGCGCAACACCAACAATTCCATCGTCGATGCGGTCAAGGGGATCGGCGCCAAATGGGTCCGCCAGGTCGACCACACCTATGATGTGACCAAGATGCGCGATGTGCTGAACGAGGCGCTGACCACCGACGCCGAAGGTCCCAAGATCATCGTCGCCTCTTCCGAGTGCATGCTGAACAAGCAGCGCCGCGTGAAACCGCAGCTGGCCAAGGCGATCAAGGGCGGCCAGCGGGTGGTGAAGGAGAAATTCGGCGTCGATGAGGATGTCTGCACCGGCGATCACGCCTGCATGCGGCTGTCTGGCTGCCCGTCGCTGTCGGTCAAGGAGCTGGACGACCCGCTGCGCGACGATCCCGTCGCCTCGATCGACAGCACCTGCGTGGCCTGCGGCAACTGCGGCGAGGTTGCGGATGCTGCCGTGCTCTGCCCTTCCTTTTTCCGCGCCGAGGTCACCCATAACCCGACAGGGTGGGACAGGATCCGGGCCAAGCTCTCCGGCTCCATCATCCGCTCCCTGCAAACCCGCCGCGAAAAGCGCGCCGTGAGCTTTGAGGCATAGGAATATGAAAGACGACACAGTCAAACTGAGCCTGAAACCCGCCGGCCCCGCGACAGAGCGGCCGATTTCTATCGCCATTGTCGCCATGGGCGGTCAGGGTGGCGGTGTCCTGACCGGCTGGATCGTGGATCTTGCGGAAACGCAGGGCTGGGTGGCGCAATCGACCTCCGTTCCCGGCGTGGCCCAGCGAACCGGGGCCACCATTTATTACGTCGAGATGATGCGCCCTGGCGAAAGCGGGCAAAAACCCGTGCTGGCGCAGATGCCGACGCCCGGCGATGTCGATGTGGTGATCGCGTCGGAATTCATGGAGGCGGGCCGGTCGATCCTGCGCGGGATCGTGACGCCTGACCGCACCACCCTCATTGCCTCCTGCCACCGGTCGCTTGCGGTCAGTGAGAAAATGGCCCCCGGCGACAGCATCGCCGACAGCAGCGCGGTGATCGACGCGATCGGCGTCGTCGCCAAGCAGGAGATCGTCTTTGACATGGACGCGCTGGCGGTCCGCAATGGCTCCGTCATCTCTTCCGCCATGTTTGGCAGCCTCGCGGCCTCCGGCACCCTGCCTTTTGAGCGCGCGGCCTATCACGCGGTGATCCGGAAGGGCAGCAAGGGCGTCGAGGCCAGTATCCGCGCCTTTGATGCCGCCTATGAGCGGACCACAAACGGACCGGAGCAACCGCAAGCCAATCCGCCCGAGGCCGCTGAACCCCTTGCCCCCGCCCTGCCCGCCGCGCTGCGCGACACGCGGGCCAACGCGCTTTTGATGCGCCTGCGCGCCGAGTTGCCTGAGCAGGCACAGCCGATGGCCTATCTGGGGGTGCAGAAGGTGGTCGAGTTTCAGGATACAGCCTACGGCAACGAATACCTCGATCTCCTGCGCGACCTCAGCCAGCGCGACCGCGCGGCACATGGCGAGGCGCATGGCTTTGCCTTCACCACCACAGCCGCCAAATACCTTGCCAATGCCATGGCTTATGACGATGTGATCCGCGTCGCGCGTATCAAAACGCAAAGCGCGCGCCGTCAAAGGGTGGCGCAGGAGGTGGACCTGAAAGAGGGCCAGCTCCTCTACACCACCGAATTCATGCATCCCCGCATGGAAGAAGCCGCATCTGTCCTGCCGGTCGGGCTGGCGACCTGGCTGAAATCCCGCAAATCGCTCTATGCTTGGCTTGACAGCCGCATCAACAAGGGCCGCCGCGTTCAGACCTATCGGCTGGGCGGATTTCTGATGCTTCACCTTGTGGGCGCCCTCAAGGGGATGCGCCGCAGGTCCCTGCGCCACAAGATGGAGGTCGCCCACCGCGACGCATGGCTGGCAGACGCCGCGCAGGCGCTGGAAAGCAACTATGCCCTGGGGGTTGCGATGCTCAGCTTCCGCCGGCTGATCAAGGGCTATTCCGACACCCACGTCCGGGGACATTCGAAATTCGAAAAGGTCATGCGGACCACAAAGTCGATCGCTGATCGTGATGACGCAGCGGAATGGGCGCAACGGCTGCTCACATCTGCAATCAAGGATGCCTCCAGCAAGGATCTGGACGGCACGATCCTGACCATCGAAAGTTTTGCAAGCCCATGACCCAAACCAGCACAGCAGCGGCGTTTCCACAGCCTATTCAGCGGCGGGAAATCCCCTTCCCGGATTGGAGCTACGCACATGTTTTCCGGCATGGAGAGTGTGATCCGGCTGGCATCGTTTACACGCCCGCCTTTTTCAATGTGTTCAACCGCGCGATCGAAGCATGGTTTTGCGAGTGTCTGGGTCTGTCATACTATGACTTCCTCGGCCCCCGCCGCATCGGGCTAGGCTATGTCAACGCGCATGCGGAGTTCTTTTCGCCGGTCAAAATGGGCCAGAAGGTCGATTATTTCATCCGGGTCACCCGGATTGGCGGCAAATCATATGCGCTGGAGCTGAATGCCATGCTTGGCGACACCGAAGCCCTGCGCGGCCTTTTTACCACCGTGACCACAGATCTTGACACGCATTCGTCAATCAATATTCCAACCGATCTGCGAGATGCGTTGAACAGATACGTGTTCTCGGATAATGCCTGACATGTAAAATTGTGTGGTTGCAGATAGATTGATGATGGCCCGTGATCCGTCTTCGGATACTTCAGATTATCGCAAGGACGAAACACGGCTCTGGCTCAGTGTGCTGGATGTCCATAATCTCGTCTATCCCGAACTGAATCGGCAGCTCAAGGAGCGGGCCGGTATCAGCATTTCGAAATTCGATGTGCTTGCCCAGTTGGAACGCTACCCCGAGGGGCTGAGCATGGGGGAACTCTCGGCCCGGCTCAAGGTCAGCAACGGCAATGTCTCCGGTCTGGTCCAAAGGCTGCGCAAGGACAAGCTGGTCGATAAATCAATGTCCGCCGGTGATAGACGGTCGTTTGTTGCGGTGTTGACACCCGAAGGCCAGCAGCGGTTTCAGGAGGCCGCGGCGGTTCACGCAGAGGTGCTGGCAGATTGCTTTTCGCATCTGAACGCCGACCGGCTCACGCAGACCATCGCGATGCTGAAATCCATCATCAAGAAACCAAGCGGCAAGGCACCCACTGATCATGCCCAAGAAACCTGACGACGTCGGCTTTCCGTTCAAGACGCCGGAACAGCTGTCGCAATACCTGCCCTATCTCATGACGCGGCTGACCAACCGTTGGCAGGTCAAGCAGGATGCCGACCTCAGAACCATCGGCATACAAGGCGCAACCATGCGGATCATGGCCTGCCTTGCCGCCTATAAGCAACTGACGGTAAACGAGGTCTCCGTGCTCTCGGTGACCGAACAATCCACCGTCAGCAGGCTGGTGGAACAGCTTGTCACCGCCGGCCTGGCACAGCGCGAAATCGACGAAGCCGATCAGCGGGTGCGGCGCGTGTCCCTGACCGCAAAGGGGCGCAAGAAGCTCCGCGAAACCGCGCCGGTGATCAATGCGAATTATCATCATATGACCGAAGACATCGACCCGGAGAAATTGGCCGTCTGTGTTGAAGTCTTGCAGACGATGCTCAAGAAAATACGTGTTCACGACCTTTGAGGGCTGGATAGTCAAGGGCCTTTGCTGAGCCATGCGCGCGTTGGCGACCGCAGCGCCGCCAACGCATCTTTGGCTAGAAACCGAACTCTGGGATCGCCAGCGCCAGCCAGGGCACCGCGATGAGCAATCCCAGCAGCAGCAAATTTGCGACCACATAGGGCGCGACCCCGCGAAAGAGCGTCCAGATCGAAACCCCTGGCGTATGTCGTTGCACGATAAAGACGTTCATGCCCATCGGCGGGGTAATCAGCCCCAGTTCGACGGCGACAACCACAAGAATGCCGAACCAGATCGGATCATAGCCAAGCGAGGCCACAAGCGGCGTCAGAACCGGCACGGTCAGGATCATCGCGGCCAGGCTGTCAAAGACCGCGCCAAGAACGATGTAGATGACACAGATCGTGAGAATGACCATGATCGGAATCGCCGCATAGCTTTGCACCCAGTCGATCAGCTGCCCCGTCAGGCCCGTGATGGTCAGAAAGTTGTTGAACACCAGCGATGCGCTCATGGTGACAAGGATCGCCGTGGTGGTCAGGACCGCATCCGACAGCGCATCAACGATGGTTCTGAAATCCGCCTTGCCGCGCATCGCCATAAGCGCAAACGCCCCCGCCGCGCCCACCGCGCCGGCTTCGGTCGGGGTGAAAAATCCCCAGTAGATGCCGCCGAGAACAAGCAGGAACAGACCGCCAATGGGCATGGTCTTGCGAAAGGCGCCGAGCCGTTCAATCCAGGGCAGGCGCTCGGCGCGCTTGCCCAACCCGGGGCGCAGGAAGACCATCAGCCAGGCCGTCGCCATGTAGAACAGCGCCAGCAGAATCCCCGGCAGGATGCCGGCCATGAACAGCGCCGCGATATCGGTCTCGGTCAAGATGCCAAAGATGACCAGGGGCACGCTGGGCGGGATCAATATCCCGAGCGTGCCTCCGGCCGCCACCGTGCCGCCCGCGAAGCCGACCTGATAGTGGTAGCGCTTGAGCTGCGGAATCGCGACGCGTGACATGGTGGCGGCGGCCGCGACAGAACTTCCGCAGACCGCAGCAAAGGCGCCCGATGCGCCGATCGTGGCATGCGCAATGCCGCCCCTGAGATGCCCGAGACAGGCCCGCGCAAGCGCAAACAGATCATCGGCCAGCCCGCCCCGCTGAATGAAGGCCCCCATCAGCACAAAAAGCGGAATCACCGAGAAGCCGTAGCTCGACATCGCGTCAAAGAACTGCTGGCCGACAACGGCTTCTGCCGCCCCGATCCCGCGATAGGCGGCAAATCCACCAAATCCGACCGCCAGGAGGGCCGCAACAAGGGGTACGCCAAAAAACGTAAGCGCAAAAAGCACGCCAAATCCAATCAGGGCCCCCGTCATGGCCTGTCCTCGCCCTCGGGAAGTGGCCCCCCGAACACGCGCCGGACCCCGAGGGCCTGAAGCGCGAAGATCGCCGCCGACAGGAAAAGCGAAATCGAGATGACCAGCGCAAGCGGCGCAACGGGGATCTGAAAATACCCCATCACGTCCTGATAATACCAGGCATCCGCCGCGTATCGCAGCAGGCTCCAACCTGCGATGCCGACAACCACGGCGGCGATCACCGCCACCATGCGCCGCCGCAGCCGGCCCCAAACGCCGGACGGATCGGGGTTGAACAGCTCCAGCACGAAATGGCTTTCACGCCAGGTGATCACCGGCAGGGACAGCGTAAGGGTCAGCAAGAACCCGACGCTGACCAAATCTATCGCTCCGGGAATGGAGCGCCCGATCAGTTTCCGCGCGACGACATCCCCAACGGTCACGACCATCATGGCAAAGAGAAACAGCCCCGCCGGGAGGATCAGCCGATTCAGCCTTCGTTCGAGCGCGAAGGAAACGGATCGTGCCTGCCTCATTTTGCGGCGCCACTCAGGTCGGCTTCAAGGGCATGGAAACGCTCCAGCACCGCAGCGCCGTCGATATCCATCTCGGACACGGAGGCGATCCAGGCTTCTTCGATGAAACCCATTTTCTCTTTCAGCTGGGCCTGTAGTTCGGGCGAGAATTCGCTGAGCGACATCCCCTGCGCTTCGAACCGCGCCAGTGTTTCGGCGACCTTTTCATCCAGAACCCTGGTGCGGCGGGCAAAGGCCTCGCCTGATACGTTCTCGATTGCCGCGCGCTGGTCCTCCGTCAGGCTGCGCCACTTCCGGTCGCTGATGATCAGAATGAAAGTGCCCGTGGTGGCAATGTCGCCCAGGTCGATGCCGCTCTTGGTGTAGGTCTCAAGGTTGAAGCCTGGCACATCGATCGGCGTAATCGTCGTGTAGGCGTCCACGATGCCCTTGGAAACGATTTCGAAATAGCGAAACGCCGGTCCAGCCACGACGCCATCGCTCACCGCACCCCAGGCGGTCGCGGCATTGCCGGTGACCGTTGCAAGGCGCGCGCCCTTGAAGTCTTCCAGCGTTTCAAACGTCTTGTCGTTGATGGTCCAGAACCACGTCTTGGGAAAGCTGAATGTGGACAGCACCTTGGCGCGTCTCAGATCCATCTTGTCGCGCAGCATCTCGTCATAGACATGCCAGATCGCGACGGACGTGACTTCGGTAGAATAGTTCGGGCCGGGGAATTCGGTGAAGGTCAGGCCCGTCAGGCGATTGGGCAGCAGGCCGGTGTATTGGATCGCGATATCGGCAATGCCGTTTTCCACCATGCTCAACTGCTCCGGCGGCGGCGCGAGGCTCGACGGAGCAAATTCGATCTCGACGCTGCCACCGCTTTCCTCTTTCACCGCGTCGGCCCATGGCACCAGAACGTCAGCATAAAGCGTGTGCGAGGGCGGGAAAAGCGTGCTGAACAGCAGCTTGGTCTCGGCCTGCGCGCTGCCAGCGAGCCCAACCACCAATGCAAGGCCGGATAAAAAAGCGGAATGTCTCATTTTCATGTCTTGGATCTCCCGGGAGTATGTATTGAGTGTTGTTGCCTCGGCGTCACGTTTGGCGGACACCGATGGATTTTATTTTCCTGGGCCTGGGTGCTCGGGAACCTTGCGAAGATAGTAGTCGCGATTGATATCCGGCACGTCGCCCTCGTCGAACACCCCGACCAGGATGCCGTTTGGCAAGGGGCCGTCGCCGGAGCGGCGTTCGACCTCTTCGTCGGACATGGTCAGCCGTTGCGCATCCCTGCGCGCCCAGACCGCCAGTTTCTGATAGAGCGTGTCGATGATCTCCGCATACTCCGGCCGATCTCCCACATCTTCCAGCTCCTGCGGATCTTTCCTAAGATCGAAGAGCATGGGGCGGAAGCCGCCTTCAACGTGAATCATCTTGAAATCATGACTTGCGATCATACACATCCGCGCATCGCGCTGACTTAGGCCAAGTGCCTTGCGCATAGGCAGTTGGGCAAAGGAATATTCGCTGATCACATAGTCGCGCCAGTCTTCCGGCGGTGTCCCATGCAGCAAGGGCAACAGCGACTTGCCCTCCACGATGTGGCCCGGCACCGTGCCCCCCGCGATGTCGATGAATGTCGGCGTCAGGTCGATCGCCTCGACCAGCGCATCACAGACCGTCCCGCGTGTCGTATCGGCCTCCGGCGAGGGATCGTAGATGATCATCGGCACCCGGACAGAAACATCGTGGAACATGTCCTTTTCGCCCAGCCAATGATCGCCCAGATAGTCGCCGTGGTCGGAGGTCACCACGATCAGCGTGTTCTCGGCCTGCCCGGTCTTGTCCAGATGATCGAGGATGCGGCCCAGTTCGGTATCGCATTGGCTGATCAGACCCATATAGGCGGGCACAACTTTTTCCCGTACCTCATCGCGCGAGAATGTCTCTGCGATGCCGCTTTCCATAAAAGCGGCATAGAGCGGGTGCGGGTCTTTGCGCTCGTCTTCGCTGCGCAGGACCGGAATGACGTCCTCGGCACCGTACATATCGTGGTAGGGCGCGGGCACGATGTAGGGCCAATGCGGTTTGATATAGCTAACATGCGCGCACCAGGGGCCTTGCGCATTGTCCAGAAACCCGATGGCCTGCTGTGTCAACCAGGGCGTTTCGCTGTCCTCTTCGGCAATATTGGCCGGTTTGTCGGCATGGCGCATAAACCAGCCGCTGGCCGTCATGCCGTCTTCTTCGCCGGCATTCGCGAAATCCGCCCAGGGGTTTTCGCCGCCATAGCCCCTTGAGCGCAGATATTCGTTATAGGGCTGCTGGTCGCTGTAAAAACCGTCTGGCCCCTGGCCGACCAGGCCGTCTTCGCGCACGATCACGTCAAAGCCGCATTCAGCCTGGCGCGCGCCGATTTCGCTGTCCGGGGCGAGACCCAGCCGCGCCATGCCTTCTGCATCGACGCGCATATGGGTCTTGCCCACCAGGTAACACCCCATCCCGGCCTTGCGCAGATGGTCCCCCATCGTCCATTCGCCCACGCGCAGGGGAAAATCGTTCCAGGCCGCCCCATGGCTGCCGACGTAGCGCCCAGTATAGAAGGACATCCGCGAGGCACCGCAAATGGTCGATTGCGCATAGGCATGGGTGAACCGCACGCCTTTTTTCGCCAGCCGGTCGATATTGGGTGTCTTGATGGAGGGATGACCGTAGCAGCCAAGGTAATCGAACCGCAGCTGATCGAACATGACGAAGAGTATGTTTTGCGTATTGGTCTTCATAAACCCTTGCTCTCGATGATAAGCCCTTGCGGAGGTGCCGCAAGGATTGATGGATCAAAGCTGAGCGAAGGATCCGCTTGTGTAAAATACCAGTCTCATGATGATCATATCATTCTGGATATGGCGCTGGGGCGCCTTGCACGGTGAAATCACTCAAGCCCCTGCGCGCGGACTTCATCCTCAAAGCAGGCCATCATCGCCCGTGCGAGGGTCGGCAGACGCGCCGTGCCGCCGATCGTTGCGATGCCGATCGACCCCATCATCGCCATGCCCTCGATATCGACGGCGACAAGGTCCCCGCGCCCCAGTTCCGCGCGCACGACCCCCTCGGGGCAAAATGCGACCATATCCGACGTGGCCAGCATGGCGCGAATGAAATCAAACGACATGGTCTCCACCGTGTTGGGAAACTGCCGCGCGCCATTCGCCATGATGAAATGATCAAGCTCATCCCGGATCACCACGCCCGGGTTCGGGATCATCACCGTGAAGTCGCACAGCGCATCAAGCCCATGGGTGCCCTCGGCTAGTTGGTGGTCCTTGCGAACCACAAAAAGCAGCGGCTCATTGTATAGGTGGTGAAAACTGACGCCATAGGTGTCTTTCGGATTGTCCTGTCGCCCGACCAGCAGGTCCACATCACCGTTTCGCAGGCTTTCCGTCATATCCCCCGCGGCGGTGGCCATCACCCGCGGCGTCACATGCGGAAACATCTTCTTGAACCGCTGGGTGACACCCGGAAGAATGGACCGGCTGATGCTGGGCGCGACCATTACGGCCAGCGTGCGCTTGGTGGCTGTTCCGTCGAACAGGTTGAACGCCTGTTCGATCTGAGCAATACCCGAGCGGACATATGTATAAAGCGCCTGCCCGGCGGGGGTCAGGCTCACACCCTCGTTGCTGCGCTCAAAAAGCCGGTTGCCGACCAGGTGCTCCAGCTCGCGGATGGTCCGCGACACATTCGGTTGCGCCGTGTGCAGGGCCTGGGCGGCCTTTGTCACCGACTTACAATTGGCGACCTCCAGGAAAAATTCCAGTTGGCGCATGGTGAAAGGCTGACGGCTCACGGCGTTGCCCAAAAAGTGGCGGAATGGTCCTCGATCTTCATCTCAAAGCGCACCCTCGTTTGCTGCTGGAACCAAAGCCTGCCCCCCTATCAGGCCCGCTTCTTTCGGCCCTGGCAAGCCCAAGACCGGCAGTATGACCAAAAGGCGGGAAATGGCGCACGGATGTCTCAAATCGCGACCATCCTGCCGGTCATTTGCGCAACCCGCGCATGGACCGCCGCCTCCGGCCCAATTGCGGCGAAAGGTTTGAAAATCAGCAAAGATCCGCCCCCCGGAACGGGCAACCTTTGCTTGACTGAATTTTATTTCATACATAAAACTATGTATAAGCATAGAGTAAGATCAGCGCGCAAGAGCGCCATAAGAATCGGCCGGATCGCGCAGATCCCGTCCGACACGACGATCATCAGGGCGCAAGAGCGCGCCGGGCCTGATCCGCTTTGTGACAGCCAGCGCCGCAGGCGCGAAATCGGCCAAAATGACATCATCAAAGAAATCCCGGAGCACCGGACTGTCATCCCAACCAAAACAGAAAAGGCGGCACACACCGCCATCAACAACGGAGAGAGAAATGAAAATTTGGTACCAGAGCTACGTTGATCTGGAAAATGGTGCGACCTACTGGGAACATCTGCGCAAGAACCTGAATGCGGCGATGTCTCCGGGAACAACCGTGGATATTCACGGCATCACGCCCTATGACAGCTATGCCCACCCGCTGGTCGAATTCCGCTGCGCCCGCGAGATGATCGCCAATGTCGTCAAGGCAGAGCGCGAAGGCTACGATGCCGTCGTGGTCGGGCATTTCCAGGATGCGGGCCTTTATGAAGCGCGCAGCGTTGTCGATATCCCGGTGATCGGCCTCGGCGAGGCGACGATGCTCTGGTGCTGCCAGCTGGGCCAGCGCCTTGGCATCGTGACAATCAACCCCAGGTTCATCCCGTGGTTCCATCAGCAGATCGGCAAATACGGCCTGCGCGACCGGGTCACCGGCGTTCATTCGCTGAGCTTTGAGCCGGGCCAGATCCTCGGGGCCTATGGCGACGAGGAGAAGGCGATCGAGGTCAAGGGTCTGTTCGATAAACAGGCGGAACCTCTGGTGGAGCAGGGTATCGACGTGGTGATCCCGGGCGGCGGCATTCCGATGGTGCTTTTCTCGCAGTTCCAGAACCACAATGTCGGCGGCGCGCCGGTGATCAACGGCATCCCGATTGCGCTCAAAATGGCCGAAATGGCGGTCAGCCTGAAGCAGTTGACCGGCCAATCCGTCAGCCGCACAGGCGATTACGTCAAAGCCCCGCCAGAGGTGATCGAAGAATTCCTGACCCATCCGAAGGGGCTCTGACCCTCCGCATTTAACGCCGCCGCCGCATCTCGCCGCCATCCAGCAAGGGCCCTGCGCCTGTGGATGGCGGCGCGGCGGCCTTCCTTTCAAGCTATCTGGAAATACAATGACTGACAAACTCGTCTATACCGCCACAGTGACCGCCCAAGGTGGTCGCGATGGCCGCGTCACCAGCGACGACGGCAACCTCGACGTCGCCCTGGTTGTGCCCAAGGCATTCGGCGGCCCCGGCGGCGCGGGCACGAACCCCGAACAGCTTTTCGCCGCCGGCTATTCGGCCTGTTTTCTCAGCGCGCTGAAGCTGACCGCCCGGTTGGAGAAAGTGACACTGGAGCATGAGCCCGGTATCGAAGCTCAGGTCGGCGTTCTGTCAACCGAAGACGGCTACAAACTTGCGGCGACGCTGAAGGTGTCCATGCCCGGCCTCGACAAAGATATGGCGGAAAAACTTGTCGCCGGGGCGCATGAGCGCTGCCCCTATTCCCGCGCGACGCGGGGCAATATCGACGTCACGCTAGAGGTCGTCTGAGCCGGTCTTGCCGCAAGCAAAGGCCCGCCGAATGAGATCCGGCGGGCCTTCTTTCTCTCTGCCGGGTTCAGGACACCACAGCCTGAATATCGGTGTAGGATGCAAGGCCCTCTTCGCCGAACTCCACACCCAGCCCGGACTTTTTGCGACCGCCGAAGGGAACATCGGGCCGCAGCATGCCATGTTGATTGACCCAGCCCGTGCCGGTCTCCAGTCGCAGCGCCAATTGACGCGCTTTTTCCACGTCAGAGGACCAGATCGAGCCGCCAAGCCCGTTTTCATTCCGGTTCGCCATCTCGATCGCCGCGTCGATATCGCTGTATTTGATGATGGGCAGCACCGGGCCGAACTGCTCGGATTGCACAAGGGGATTGTCGTCGTTCAGGTCGGCGATCAGGGTCACAGGGTAGAACAACCCCTCGCCCGGGGCCCCACCGGTGAGCACGCGCCCCTCCTTTGCGCCCTCTTCAACCAAACGCGAAACGATATCGAATTGCATCTGGTTGGCCAGCGGACCAAGGATGGAATCCTCGTCAGTGCCCGGTCCCGTCTTGATATTGCCAGCAAACTCCGCCAGCGCATCGCAGACCTCATCATAGACATCCTCGTGGACATAGAGCCGCTTGATCGCGGCGCAGGCCTGGCCGTTATTGAAGAACGCCCCAAAGAACAGACCCTCAGCGATCGCCTTGGCATCCACGTCGGGCAGGACGATCGCCGCATCATTGCCGCCCAGCTCCAGCGTCAGCCGTTTCATCGTGTCAGCCGCGCTGGACATCACCTTTGCCCCCGTCCGGTTCGACCCGGTCAGGATGATCTTGCGAATGCCCCTATGCACGGACATCTCCGCCCCAAGGTTCGAGCTTTTGTCATCGCAGGTCACACAGTTGATCACCCCCGCCGGCAGAACCTCGTTCATCAATTCGACCATGCGCAGCGTTGCCAGCGGTGTATGGGGCGATGGTTTGAGGACAACGGTATTGCCGGTGCGGATCGCGGGCAGCACGTGCCAGATCGCGATCGCCAGGGGAAAGTTCCACGGTGTAATCGACCCGATCACCCCCAGCGGTTTGCGGTGCAGCTCAACCTTGCCGGTCTCGTCATCCTGAATGACCTTGACCGGCAGTTTGGTGCTGGCGGTATGCTCCGCCCAGTCCTTCAGCAAGCCAACCTCAAAACGCGAGCCAATCCCGTTCAGGGGCTTGCCCTGCTCTGCTGTCATGAGCTGCGCCAGTTCCTCGGCATGCTCCTCCAGCTTGGCAGAGACCGCGCGAATGGCAGCGCATCGCGCCTCGTCTGTGATCAAGGACCAGGTCTTGAAGGCTCGTGCAGCGCTGTCGACGGCGGCATCCAGATCTTTGCTCTGACCATTGGGCGCATATCCGATCACGGCCCCCGTCGCGGGGTTGGTGACCTCAAAACCAGTGGGTGCCGACAGTTTCTTGCCGTCGATGATCATGTGATATGTGGGCTCTGACGTCATTTTACCTCTCCGATGTGATCTTGATCTGGTCCGCGGGCGTCCTGCAAAGCAGCGCCGTGCCTAGCCGAAGCGGCGAATGTCATAGGGCGCGGGATCGACCAACGGGACGGCCCCCGTCGCAAGATCCGCCGCCAGCTGCCCCGCCGCAGGGCCAGTTCCAAACCCATGACCCGAATAGCCGGTTGCCAGCGTGAGCCCTTCCCAGTTCGGGACAGATCCCATGACCGGCAGGGAATCCGGCGTGACGTCGATGGCGCCGCCCCAGGTCTCTGCGATCTCGGCGGTCTTGAAGGCGGGCCAGGCCGCGATCAGATTGTCCATCGCTTCCTGGATCAGGGCCGGATTGGCCATTGGATCCATCGTGCGGGTGCGTTCGAACGGGGAAATCCTGCCGTCCTTCCATTTGCGCGTCAGCGCATAGTCACTGAAAAAGTCCCGCCCAAGCGACGGCCGCAGGTTGCGCCAGTTGGCCCGCAGGGTCGGCACATATTTCAGCCCGATCCGCGCGTGATCCGGCATCAATGGCGCGCTCATCGCCGCGCGCTGGGTTATCGTATAGCCGCCGTCCTTGCGTTTTCTGAACGAGAAATCCGGCCCGGCCACCGCGATATCGGTCGGCCCCTCCATCGGAGCCGTCCGCAGAACGGAGCCGATGATGGGCAGGCTCGGCAGGGATATGTTCAGATTCCCAAGGAACTTGCGCGACCACAAACCACCCGCGAGGATCACATGCTCGCAGGCGATTTCCCCGCGTTCTGTGACAACGCCGCTGACCTTGCCACCGGATGTCGCCAGGGTCCGAACCGCGCAATTCTCAACGACGATTGCCCCTTTCTCGATCGCCGCACGGGCAATCGCGCTCGCCGCGAGGGTCGGTTCGGCATAGCCATCGGACGCGGTGTATAGCCCGCCCTGCCAGCTGCGGCTGCTGCCCGGCACCAGACGCGCCACTTCGTCCGAGCTCAAAAGTCGCGAGTCAATGTTCAGATCCTTGACCGCCTCCAGCCATTTCCGGTTCGCGGCCACCAGCTCTTCGGTGTCGGCCAGGAACAGGATGCCGTTCTGCTGATAGCCGACATTCGACCCGGTGCGCTGTGCCATCTCGGCCCATAGCTTGTCAGCTTCAATGGCCAGCGGCGCATCCTGCGGCGAGCGGTTGGTTTTCCTGATCCAACCCAGGTTGCGCGAAGACTGTTCCGCAACAACGCGGCCCTTTTCGAACACGACGACGGGGACACCCCGCTCCGCGAGCGTCAGGGCGGCAGACAGCCCGACAATGCCGCCGCCGATAATGGCAACCGTCGTCTTTTGCGGGACATCGGCATGTGTCTGAACGGGTGTAACGATGGGGGCCATGAAGGATCCTAGTCATCTGACGGCGCCGGGCCTGCCCTCTTGGGCCAACCCGGGTCTTGAGGTTAAAGGGTGATATATGTGGCTTCGGCCTTGGAGGCCCCGCGAATGGCGGTCACCTCGATCTCCATCTTGTAGATGGTGGAGCCCAAGGGCGGGCAGGTCAGGGTCGAGGCCGGATCTATCCCGCGGAATTTGTCGCCCAGTACCTGGCCCACCGCATCCGCATCCGCAGGGTTCGGCACAAACACCCGGATGGCAACCACGTCCTCCAGGCAGGAGTCGACCGCCTTGAGCGCCCGTTCGACATTGGAGATCGCCATGTAGGATTGCTCTGTCACGCCTTCGGGCATTTCTTTTGTCTCCGGGTCGCGACCTGCGGTATTGGAGACAAAGATCTGGTCGCCGACGCAGACCAGCCGGGAATAGCTGGCGATCTCTTCGTATTTGGTTCCGGTTTTCACACGGATGACTTTGGTCATAAGACTGCTTTCTGCTGAAACAATAGTAGATTCTGAGGCGGCTGCGCCTTAGCGCAGGACGGGCTCGTCCCAGAGATTGAGCTTGACGCCGAGGCCGTTCTTCAGGGCGTTCCGGTAAACGACAGTGCCCCAGGCGACGTCTTCGACCGGCATCCCCCCAACCGAGAGCATGATGATCTCGTCGTCGTTCTGACGCCCCGGCGTCGTGCCCGCGACGATGGCACTCAGGTCTTCCAGCGCGTCGCGTTTCAATTCGCCATCCGTCACCATGTCCATGAACTTCATGCCGACAAGCGGGATATGATCATGGGTCGGGTGCGGCACCTCGGATACCCAGGCGTCATAAAGCCCGGTATAGTCCAGCACCTTGCGCACGTCTGGCCCGGCAACCCCGGCGTCAAAATTGCCAAGCGCCGGCATCGCGAGGAAGGTGCCCGGGCTGATCCAGTCCCGCTCGACGATGGGATATTGCGACGGATCGCCCGTGGCGCCCGAGCTGCAATAGGCCACCACATCCGACCCCCGCACCAGCTCCTCGGCGGTCTCGACCGCATAGACAGTGGTGATTTGCGGATAGGTCTCCTTTACCCAGTCGATGAAGAGATCCAGGTTCTTCTGACCCCGTCCCTTGACTTTGACCGTGTCAATATCCGGGCAGGCCGCGATAAAGGCGCTGAGGCTGGTCTTGCCCATCACGCCCGGCCCGAGAATCCCGGCCACGCGAGAGTCCCTGCGGGCCAGATGACGCGCGCCAACCCCGGGGATGGCGCCGGTGCGATAGGCCGACAGCAGGTTCGCGGACATCAAGGCCAGCGGCGCGCTGGTTTCGGTGTCGGTGAGGATAAACATCAGGATCGAACGCGGCAGGCCCCGCTCCCGGTTCGCGATATTCGAGCCGTACCATTTCACACCAGAGGTGCCAAAGCTGCCACCCAGGTAGGCGGGCATCGCCATCAGGCGGCGGTCCGGTGTGTTTTTCGGCATTGTCTCATGCGGGGACTCCTCCGGAAACAGGATCAGGGAGCCATGGGAATTGTTGTTCTCTCCAGCCATCCGGTAGTCGCCCACATGCAGCAGCGCGAGCATCTCTTCCATCGTGTCAACGCAAGCGGGCATATCGGTCACCCCCGCTTTGACCATGTCGGGCTCGGACAGATAGAGAAAGTCGATCTTGGTGTCTTTTGTCATTGGGCTCTCGTCAGAAAGTTGGGCAAAACATGGACGATCGACATCAGGATGCCTCTCGGTCTCGGTGAATTTTTCGGGATCTGTTGGTGTGTTCAGGGCCAACCCGTTGTCCAAAACTACGGGTCACAGCTGGATAAAAAAATTGCAATTTCGGCCAATTTTCATACTGTTCCTGTCATGGAACCAAACACCGCAGCCGCGCTCTCCTCACGCCTGAACGCATCCAGAATAAGGGCGCTTTTTCTGGATATGTTCGTGAAGGCCGCGCGCAAACACGGCTGCAATACAACGCAGCTTCTGCGCGACGTCGGGCTGAGCGGCGACATCCTCGACTCGCCCTATGCCTGGGTCAAATTCTCGCAATATGTCGCCTTCACCGAACGGGTCGCCGAACAGACCGGCAATCCGCTGATCGGTCTGGAGTTGGGCACCGGCTTCAGCCCCGCCGAACTTGGCCCCTTTCATGTGCTGACCATGACCCTGAGCGCGCCACGCGACGTTCTGCACGCTTTCATCAAGTTCCAGAACCACTGGCAAACGCATTCCAGCCTCGAGGTCCACGAGGTCGATGAAGAGCGCACCGAGCTGCGCTATGTTGCGGGAAACGATGATATCTGGCCACGCAGACAGGACACGGAATTCTCGATCGCCTCCATTGCAACCTGTCTGCGCCACGCCCTGGCCGGACAGTGGCGGCCCATAGAGGTGCGGTTTCAGCACGATATCTCGGCCTATCGCGATGTCCTGAAAGCGAATTTCAACTGCCCGGTGCGTGGCGACGCCCCCCATACGGGAATCGTCATCCCCTCGCGCCTGTTGAGAATGTCAGAGCCTCCTGCCGCCCGGTCACGGCTCGACCATTTGAATCCGGTGCTCGAAGCGCATCTGATGGATCTGATGCGCGTTGAGCAGGATCAGGACGACGACATCATCGAACAGGTCAGATTGTCCATTTCAAAACGTCTCGCGGGTACGAGCGTCACGTTTTTCGCGGTGGCGACAGACCTTGGCATTCCAGAGCGCAGCCTGCGCCGCTATCTCGCCCAGAACAACGTGAGTTTTCGCGAATTGCTGCAACAGCAACGGATGCGGCGCGCCTGCCAACTGCTGGAGAGCAGCGCCCAGATTCCGCTCGAAATGATCGCCGAGCAACTTGGCTACGCTGATGCCGCTTCGTTCGGTCGCGCCTTCAAGGACTGGAAAGGCGTCTCGCCCCGTCGCTTTTCCCGGAGCGCAACCCAGCGCAAGACCTCTTGAACAAAAAACCGGCGCTGCACGGGGCAACGCCGGTCGCATGGTTTGGCACTCCGCCGGAGCTGCTATTCCAGCTGCGTCTGTTTCTGGGCCCGCAGAACACCACGAATACCGCCCAGCCACACCGACAGGATCAGGATCGAGCCGCTCAGGGCGCCTTGCCAGAAGGACGAAACGCCAGAAAGCGTCAGCCCGTTTTGAACCACACCGAGAAACAGCATGCCGATCAACGTCCCGAGCACGCCGCCCTCGCCGCCGGTCATCGCGGTGCCGCCGATCAGCACCGCCGCGAGCACGGTCAGCAGCAGATTCATGTCAACATTGGGAGAAGCAACGGTCAGACGGCCGACCTGGACAACGCTTGCAAGCCCGGCGGTCAGGCCGGAGATGATAAAGACCAGCAAAAGCACGCGTTTGACATTGATCCCGTTCAGGCGCGCGGCCTCGATATTGGAGCCGATCGCATAGAGTGACCGCCCAAAGGCGGTAAAGCGCAGCACGCCGCCCGCGATCAGGAACAGCACGATGTTAAACACCAAGAGCACCGGAAGCGGCCCGATATTGCCATTCACGAACTGGTTCAGCGCCGAAAACCCCGGCACCGAAAACACCGAAACGCTGGTGCCGCTGTTGACCACCAGGGCCATGCTTTGGAACACCGACAAGGTGCCGAGCGTCACGACGAAGAAGGAAATCTTCGCGTAGGCGACAAGGAACCCGTTGATGAACCCCAATAGCAGCCCTGCAACAATCGCCCCCAGTATCGCCAGCGTCAGCGGTGTTCCCGCCACCAGCAGCAGGCCAAAGGCCATGGCGGAGGCCGTCGTGGCCGAGCCAAAAGACAGATCGACAGTGCCGGAAATAACGACATAGGTCGCCCCAAGCGCGAGGATGAAACCGACGCTGTTGGATTTGACGATATTCATCATGTTCGGCCAGGTCAGAAAGACCGGCTGGTAGATGCTCAAGAAGACCGACACCAGCACAAGACTGATCAAGGCACCGGCATAGCGGCTTTGAAAGATGCGGCGGACAAGTGCAGCAAAGCCACCTGATTTGGGTTTTGTGGACATGTTGTTAAACCTCGGTCTCTTTTGTCACGGTCGGCTGTGGGTGTCGCTTGACCCCGGCAACAGCCGCATGGGCAATGGCTTCTTCATCTGCGGTGGGCCCGTCGAATTCCGCGACGATCCGGCCTTCGAAGAACACCGCGATCCGGTCGGAAATCCCCAGGATTTCAGGCAGTTCGGACGATATGACGATGATGCCCGCCCCCTCTTTGGCGGCGCGTTGCAGCATCTTGTAGATCTCGGTCTTCGCACCCACGTCGACGCCGCGCGTGGGTTCGTTCAAAACCAGGATATCGGGCTGGCGGCGAACAATGCGGCCCAGCACGATCTTTTGCTGGTTGCCGCCTGACAGGGTCGAGATCAACGTATCGGCCGAGGCCGTCACGACGCCGTAGTCCTGAATGGCACTGGCCACCTCGCTTTTCTGGCGGCGCAGCGAGATCAACCCGTTGCGGGTCAGCCGATCCATCCAGGCCATTGCGAAGTTCTCAGCGATATTGCGCACCGGCAGAATAGCGCATCCCTTCCGGTCATCGGGCACATAGCCGACACCTGCCCGAATGGTGGCCCTGGGATCGCCCAGAGCCATCGGCTTGCCAGCGACCTGAACCTGCCCGCGCGCGGTGATCGCACCGCCAAGTGCTTGTGCAAATTCGGATTTTCCCGATCCGGCCAGACCCGCAAGGCCCAGGATCTCCCCCCGGCGCAGGACCAGATCCGTCGGCGCGAAGGTTCCGTTCTCCGCCGCCAGTGCTTTGACATCCAGAACCAACTCGCCCGGCGCGATATCCTGTTTGCTGTAATAATCGCCAAGCTCGCGCCCCACCATAAGCCGGACCAGCTCCTCTTCGCTGGTTTGCGGGATGGGCACGGTTGAAATCAGGCAGCCGTCGCGCAGCACCGTGGCGACGCTTGAAACAGCGTAGATTTCCGGCATGCGATGGGTGATCATCAACACCGCCATGCCCTTGTCGCGCTCCTGAACGACAAGTTCGAGCAACCGTTTGGTGGCCGCCTCGGAGAGCGAGCTTGTCGCCTCATCCAGGATCAGCAACCGGGCATCGGTCGACAACGCCCGGGCGATTTCGATTTCCTGTTGCAGCTCGATGCTGAGATCGGACACCAGCGCATTCGGGTCAACGTGAACGCCGAGACGGTCGAGCACCTGAACCGCATCCGCCCGCAGCCTGGACCAGTCGATCTTGCCCCAGCTGGATTTCGGCAATCGGCCCATAAAAATGTTCTCGGCCACGGTCAGCGTCGGCGCGAGGGTCAGTTCCTGCGAAATCATCACGATCCCGCGTGCAATGGCGTCGGCAGGGGTTTCCAGCTCGCAGATCTCGCCATCAATGCGGATCGTGCCTTCGTCGGGCCGGTGCATTCCGGCGATGACCTTGGAAAGCGTAGATTTCCCGGATCCGTTCTCGCCCGTCAGGGCATGCACCTCGCCAGCGCGGATGGTCAGATCCACACCCGACAGCGCCTTTACGCCCGGAAAACCCTTGGAGATCCCTTTGACCTCCACCAGCACCGCAGCGGTTTCTTTGGGTATTTGCTTCATGCTGCTTTCCCGCAAATGAACTGCGCGTTGTGCCCGCGCAGGTATTGAAGTCCGTTGATGGGTGACGCGCCGCCAAACATCTTTCCACTTGGCCAGACCATCACGCGGCCAGCCGCCTCGCCCCAACCACACGCCAGCCGGCCTCACTCCAGTCGCTGGGCGATGTCATGCGGGGCTTCGATGAAGCGGAAAAACGAGGGGATGGCGCGCCCATCCGTCCGGCGCGCCATATGGTCAGTCCAAGCTATCGCTGCTCAGCGGTTCAATTCACCAGCGGGAGCGTATCCAGCGTGTACTGCCGCTCTTCGTTCACGACATAGTCGCCAACCGTTTCCGCAGTGACCAACATGGATTTCACCACCAGATCCTCCGGCGTTTGATCCGGCTGTTCGAGAAGGTGCTTGGCCATCAGCACGATCGCGCCGCCAAAGGCAATGTAGTTGGGATCCCACGTTCCTGTCAGACGCCCGGCTCGCACCGCATCAATCGCGATCTCGTCGCCGTTGGTGCCGAACACCATGACGCCTCCCTCTTCGCCAGCCTTCCAGATGCTCTTGCCCGAGGCATAGGCCGACGCGGAAAACCCAAGCGCGGTGTTGTCGTTATAGGCCCAGACTGCATCCACATCCGGGTGGCGCAGCAGCAGATCCGCCGACATTGCCGCCGCATTTGCGGTGCTGTCCTGCGTGTTGTCCGGCGTTGCAATGACCTCAAGACCGACCGCCTTGGCCGCCTCGATGAAACAGGCTTTGTTGTCCTGGATCGACGGCACCGGCGGGCCACCAAAAACAATCACCTTGGCGCCGGGTTTGCGTTCGGCGATCCAGTTTGCGTTATACTCGTAAACGCCGCCCGGAACGCAGAGCTGCGTATCCCAGTAAACGGAGGCATCGACGCCCTGACCTTTGGAATTCACGCCGATAATCTTGACGCCTTGTTCCTGCGCGCGGGTGTAGGCTGCGGCCACCGCATTCGGGTCCAGCGACCAGGACGCAATGATATCGGCGCCAAGCGTGACAAAGGTATCAACGTGGCTCACCTGACGGTCGGGCGACAGGTTGGCGTCCAGCATGCGGTAGTCCCAGCCCTCTTCCGCCGCGAAGGCGGCAATCGCCTCGGCCAGAATGGCCATGCTCGGCTGAGCGGCCACCGGCGCAATGTTACCAATCAGCACATCCTCGGCCATGGCGGTCGCCGGCAGCAGGCCAGCGACACCCAGGCAGATGGTGCTTGCCATCCTCTTCAATTTCGACATTCGACGTTTCCTCGACTCTGCTGGGGTTGAACATTCAGTGTTCGATGTTGACGCGATCGACCCGGCAAGCATCTTGATCGGACACTCTTTGGCGCGCGCAGGACCTCCTCTTCCGGGATGTTTGCCTTGCGCAACTTAGATCACGTTGCTTTCACGCTAGGGGGCCAGAAACGCAGTCACTACCCACCGAGCGCAGCGCGTAAATTTTCTGCGTCAAGCGCCGCCATTCGATCGGAAAATGTCATAAAAACTTGACGTGTGAAGGAACGGCACACATGCTGAGCGCCAATACTAACCAGGATCTTGGCTATGAACGCGCTCTTGTCGAACAGAAATGGATCCCCCTCGGATCTATGCCTTGAGCTGCGAAAAGGCGCGACGTCCATTCAGGCCGAGCCCGCCATCAAGGGCTATGTCGATGACGCCGTGATGCCGCATGAGCTGGCCTTCACCGGCCAGCGCTCAAGAAAAATGGACTTCTGGCACAAGTCGGTCGAGATTGACGGGCTGTCCCTACACTACTTTGATTACCAGTCCGACGCCGAGACGATCACCGTCAACCTCGATGATCCGGGCTCCAACCTCATCCTCAAGCTGCCGCTGAATGGAAGCACCCGATTGACCACCGGCGGCAGAGAATGGATGATAAGCCCAAGGGAATTCTGCGTGCTTCAGCCCGGCGTCCCGTTCCAGGTGGACATGGAGGGGAGCAGCCGGCATTTGACACTGGTCCTGGAGGCCGATTGGGTCAGCAATTATCTGCTCTCGCACTCCTGCCATCTGCGGCCGGAGGATCTCAGTTTCGGGTCGCAAATCTTCAACCTCCAAACCAATGGTTTGCTCTTGTCCAGCGTCGTGAGCGGATTGAGCAACTGCCTGATCCATTCAGACCGCGCGCTCGACAACAAATCCGTGGTGACTCATCTCAAGCAGCTGATCACCTCCGCCGTGCTCGACCTGTCGCCGGAGTTCCACAAGGCCAATGCGCATAGCACGCTGGGGCAGAACCTGCCCGACCACATTCGCCGGGCCCGGCAGTTCATCGAGGACCACCTGACCGACGACATCAAGCTGCACGACATCGTCAACGCGAGCGGCATGACCAAGCGCACGGTGCAGGCGGGGTTTCGCATGCACCTCGGCACCACGCCGCTGTCGTATCTGAAACTCATGCGCCTGAAGGCGACGCATGACCGGTTGCAAGCCGCCCGGCCCCATGATTGCACGGTCACGCAGGTTGCGATGGAATACGGTTTTTTCCATCTCAGCAACTTCAGCCAGGATTTTCGCAAGACCTTCGGCGCCAGCCCATCCGACATTCTGAACCGCACAGAGGTCTGAAATCACGACCTTGGCAACCTTTGCGGCGCGCCAGCCTGACCTGTTCCGGGCTGGCACGCCGCCGCGCATTCAGCTGCCCGCTTCGGTCTGCTCCAATAGCTCCAGCGCGGCATTCACGAACAGGCGCGTCCCCATCGCCAGAGAGTCTTCGTCGATGTCGAATTTCGGGTCATGGTGGGGCGCGGTGATGCCCTTTTCCTTGTTGCCCGCGCCAAGCAGCACGAAACAGGACGGCTTTTGCTGGGCAAAGAACGCGAAATCCTCGCCCGGCATGATCGGGGGCAGATCCTTGACATTCTCGCGCCCAAACAGTTTCGCGGCAACGCCATCCACGATCGCAGCCGTATCAGGGTCGTTCACCACCGTGTCGTAGACGCGGGTATATTCATATTCGCACTGCGCGCCATGGGTTGCGCAGATCCCATGCGCGATTTCCCCGATGCGCTTTTCCAGCAGGTTGCGCACGTCAGGATCAAACACATTGGTCCCGCCGGTCAGCACCGCACTGGGAGGAATGACCGCAATGGCAACGCCCGCGTTGAAGTTGGTCACGCCGACGATCGCCGAATGGATCGGGTCCACGTTTCGGGCCACGATGTGCTGAAGGTTGTCAACGATCTGCGCGCCGATGGCGATGGTATCGATCGAGGTATGCGGATCGCCGATATGGCCCCCGTTGCCCTTGATTTCGATCCGAAACACATCGCAGGCCGCCATCACATAGGTCGGATTGATCTGCACGGTTCCGATCTCGATCGGCGACCAGAGATGCAGGCCGATGATCCGGTCGACCCCGTCCAGCGCGCCGCCCTCGATCATGCCACGCGCGCCGCCCGGAGGGGCTTCCTCGCCGTGTTGGAACAAGAAACGGATCTCTCCGGCCAGGTCGTCCTTCATCGCCGCCAGCACTTTCGCTGTGCCCAGCAGGATAGAGGTATGCCCGTCATGCCCGCAGGCGTGCATCTTGTTGTCGGTCTTGGACGCGAAGGGAAGACCTGTATCCTCCTGGATTGGCAGCGCGTCAAAATCCGCCCTGATCGCGATCACCGGACCGGGCTTGCCGCCGATCAGCCGCCCGACAACGCTTGTGCCCGAAGGATGGCTGATCTCGATCCCGCCGATCTCTTTCAGCGACTGGGTGATGAACTTGCTGGTCTCGTATTCCTCGAAGGAAAGTTCAGGATGAGCGTGCAGGTGGCGTCGCCACGCGATGACTTGCTCACTCACACCGTCGATCAGCGTATCAATATTATGCGTCATGGTCTGTGTCTTTCGCTTTTGTGAACGGTTGTCGGCCTGTCTGGGCCGCGCGTGTCAGATCTTGGAGGGATCGAGCCGCATGCACACCGCCTTGGCCTCGGTAAAGGCATGGATCGCTTCCGACCCGAACTCGCGCCCCAGGCCCGACATCTTCATGCCGCCAAATGGCATCGCCGTATCAAGAACGTTATGGGTGTTGATCCACACCGTGCCCGCGTCGATCTGATCCGCCAGCAAATGCGCCTTGTTGATGTCGCTGGTCCAGATGCTGGCTCCGAGCCCGTATTCGGTATCATTCGCGGCGGCCTTCAGCTGGTTCAGGCCCGTGAGCTTGCTGGCAATCACCACAGGCCCGAAGATCTCTTCCCGGTTCAGCTGCGCATCGGTGTCGACATTGGCAACCACGGTGGGCTGGTAGAAATAGCCGGAACCGGCTGCGCGCCCGCCACCACAGAGCAC
Organism: Phaeobacter sp. HF9A; assembly: GCF_011806385.1. Lineage (GTDB taxonomy): Bacteria > Pseudomonadota > Alphaproteobacteria > Rhodobacterales > Rhodobacteraceae > Epibacterium. The sequence goes on from NZ_JAATOX010000005.1 coordinate 29,006, forward strand.
CTGCGCGCCGGCCTCGACCCCTGCGCTCACCATGCCCGACACCTTGTCCAGCTGGCGTTGCGAGATCAGCGGGCCAAGCATCACATCGGGGGTGAACGCATGTCCGATCGGCAGGCTCTTGGCAAACTCCGCCACGCCTTTTGTGACCTCGTCATAAACCGCATCTTCCACGATCAGCCGCGACCCCGCCGTGCAGAGCTGGCCGGAATTCGCAAAGATCGCCATGGCGGCCCCGGGGATCGCCTGATCCATATCCGCATCGGCCAGAACGATGGTCGGGGATTTCCCGCCCAGCTCCAGCGTCACCCGCTTCATCTGGCTCGATGCCCCCGCGAGGATGCGCTGACCCGTCGCCGTGGACCCGGTGAAAGAGATCTTGCGCACCAGCGGGTGATCTACCAGCGAGGTTCCAACCGGATCGCCATAGCCCGTCACGATGTTCACGGCGCCGTCCGGGAAACCCGCTTCGCAGATCAACTCCCCCAGCCGCAGCGCGGTCATGGAGGTTTCTTCCGAGGGCTTCAGCACGATGGTACAGCCAAAGGCGATCGCCGGCGCGATCTTCTGCACCGCCTGACCCAACGGGAAGTTCCAGGGCGTGATGCCAGCAACCACGCCAACGGGGCGACGCTCGGTATAGGCGCGGTAGATGCCGCCGTCGTTTGCAAAGGGCGACAGGGCGATATATTCCCCGGCGGCCTTGGAGGCCCATCCGGCGTAATAGCGCAGCGCATCCATCGTGAACTGCACATCAATATGACGTGCAACCGGAAAGGGCTTGCCGTTATCCCAGCCCTCAAGGGTGGCCAGCTCATCCGCGTTTTCTTCCACCAAAAGCGCCAGCCGCTCCAGCAGACGCCCGCGGTCAAGCGGCCGCATCCCCTGCCAGGCCTTGCTTTCAAAACAGCCTTGGGCCGCCCGCACCGCCCGATCCACATCCCGCGCCGAGCCGGCCGCGATCTGTGTGTAGACCTGCTCGGTTGCCGGGTTCACCACGTCAATGGTCTGACCGTCCTCGGCATCCAGCCAAGCGCCCCCAATCAGAAGTTTTCCGGCAGGAAGCGTCGGTATCGGAAAGTCATGTTTTGATTGGGTCATATCAGGGTCTTTCATTCTGGCCGGTGGGAAAATCGACAAGGCCGCGAAGGCCCGTCCGCTTGAGGTCGCCGAGACATGCAAAAAGTCTAGGCGGTCCAGAACGCGTCAACTATCCAAAGAGCGCGAACCGCGCGCAATTGACCGACGGGGAATCCCGCACCGCAGTTTCGTCCCACAGGCTGAACGCATCTGCCCTTGAATGAAGATAGGAGTTGGCGGTGAGGCGATAGGCCCGACCCGCAAAAGTGGCGGCCTCACGCGGGAAACGGAGGCCCCTCAGGCGCGGCATGGACTAAGGGCGCTGCCTAAAAGGCCTCTCCCCAACACGAGCGGCGCAAACACCTTGCCAACGCCCCTTCGTCCATGCCGCAAAGTTGTGCCGTTGGCACGGTCGTTGCAAAAATGATTCTGATCACGCCTTCAGCGTCTCGGTCGAGGCAAAGAACATCGCCTGACTGACCGCCGAATGGACCTGATCTTCGGAGTAGGGTTTCGAGATCAGGAAAGCCGGTTCAGGACCGCTGCCGGTCAACAATCTCTCGGGGAAGGCGGTGATGAAGATGACCGGCCGATCCCCCAATTCGCGCAGAATCTCGTTGACGGCATCGATGCCGCTGGAGTTGTCAGCCAACTGGATATCCGACAGGATCAAATCGGGCGTCTCCTGGGCCGCCAGGTCAAGGGCACCTTTCTTGGTACGCGCAACACCTGTGATCTTGTGCCCCATATCTGCGACAATGTTTTCCAGATCCATGGCGATCACCGCTTCGTCCTCGATGATCATCACCTTGCCCGAAACGGCGGCATTCATTTCTGCAAGCGCGGTTTGTACCAGCTCTCGCGCCTCGTTTGGCTCGGCCTGCATCACCTGGGCGACTTCCTCGATCGAAAACCCCTCGATCGTACTGAGGAGCAATGCTTCGCGCGTGTTCTCTGTCAACCGCGACAAGTGCGCCTGCGCGCGCGCGGCAAGGCCGGTTTCACCCGAGCTATCGACAGGAATACCGGTGGTGCTCCAGATCGCGTGAAAGGCACGGAACAGCGCGACCTTCGGGGAGCCATGCTCTGACGAGAACACTGCCGGATCACTGATGATCGCTTCGAGCGTGGCCGCGGCATAACGGTCTCCGGAGTCCTGATGGCCGGTAAGCGCGCGCGCATATCTACGCAGATAGGGCAGATTTGCCTCGATCAGCGTGCTGACATCTGCTGCAGTTGAGTTGCTCATTCACGAAACTCCGATTTTTTTTTGAGTATTTCAGGAACCAAACGCAGCGTGGCGCGTTATGGTTCCGAGAATAATTGAGCATAGAGGCAAAAAATGTCGGATTCCAAGCGCACATCACCGGCGCCTCACGTCGTGGAGGAGATTGACCGCAATCTGCGAAAAGCATTCGGTCAACTTGCCGAAGAGCCACTTCCTGATCGGTTCACCGATCTGCTCGCCCAGCTTCGTGCTGTTGACAGCAAGAAAGAGGGTGACGTCAATGACCGCTGACCCCAGAGACGAAATGATCGAGCATCTGGGCGCGCTGCGGGCCTTTGCCATGAGCTTGACCAGGAATGCCGCGACCGCCGATGACTTGGTGCAGGACACGTTGATCAAGGCCTGGACCAATATTGACTCGTTTCAACGGGGCTCGAACATGCGCGCCTGGCTGTTCACCATCCTGCGCAACACCTTTTATTCGCTGCGTCGCAAGCGTCAGCGCGAAGTGGAAGACGTGGATGGCTCTCTGTCTCTGGCGCTGGCGTCCAAGCCAGACCACGATGGCCGCCTCAATCTGCGTGACTTCATCCATGTTTTTGAAAAATTGCCCGATACACAACGCGAAGCCTTGGTGTTGGTCGGGGTCGAGGGCTTTTCATATGAGGAAGCGGCCGAAACCTGTGCGGTTGCGGTTGGCACCATCAAGAGCCGTGTCGGACGGGCCAGGGCGACGCTCGCTGAGTTGCTGCATCTGGACGAGGACGAAGCGCTGGAGCTGACCGACAGCGTGACGGCAGGGATCGTCGGAAGACAGCCGGCAGCCTGAGCTCTCTTATTGATCACAATCAGACGCCGTCCCGCGAATGGGGCGGCTTTTTTATTTTAAATCAGAAGGTTGTGAAATTTTTCTTGCGCAGCTTGGGAACCAAAACGGTCTTGGGTTGTTGATAAGATACAATCACTCAACAGCAAGAGGTAGATCATGAAGTTCCTTACCACCACCGCCGCAATTGCCGTTCTGACCGCCACCAGCGCCTATGCGAGCAGCGAAAACACAATGACCACCGAAGGCTCAGCGCAGATCGAAAGCGGCACCAACGGCACAGCAGGCATGAATATCGCGGCCCAGGCCGACACCTCGACCACGATGGGCGCGAATGACGGCCTGATCCGCACCCGCGATATCACCGGTGGCGCGATCTATAGCATGAAAGACGCCGATGACGAAAGCTGGGCGATGGCCTGGGGCTATGACGACATGAGCGACAAGCTGCGAGAGATCGGTGAAATCGAAGACATCGTTCTGAGCAAGAATGGCGAATTCAAGGGCATCATCGCCGAAATCGGCGGCTTTCTCGATATCGGAGACAAGCATGTCATGATCCCGGTGAGCGACGTCAAGCTGGTGGCCGTTGATGACAAATCTTATGCCTATGTCACCCGCATGAGCGAAGACCAGCTCGAGCATTTGGAAAACGTCGATGAAGGTTTCTGGAACTGATCGTCTATTTCCCGTTTTTTCGGGGTCGCGCTCTCGCGCGGCCCCCTTTCTACGTTTCAGGAATGCCCCGAAACGCAAGTCACGGTACGACCCATCGCCACCCGTTGGGTTGGTGCGGTCGATAGGGAGATCCGAATGACAATCAAATGTGAAAAATGCCCGCTGCGCGGTCTGCCGCTGTTCTTGGAATTTGGTCGAGAAGAGCTCGACTTTATGCAAAAATTCAAAACCGGCGAAATGCAGGCAGAGCCAGGCACACATTTGTTGTCGCAAGGTGAGAAATCTCCCCAGCTGTTCACGGTTCTGTCGGGGATGGGCCTGAAATACAAGATGCTGAGAAACGGCAGCCGGCAGGTTGTCGGGTTCGTCATGCCCGGCGACTTTCTGGGGTTGCAGGCCGGTGTCATGGGCGAAATGGGGCATTCGGTCGAGGCGGTCACCGAGATGACGCTCTGCGTTTTTAACCGGACCGCCATATGGGAACTGTTCAGCGCACATCCTGAACGTTCGTTTGCAATCGCACATCTCGCGGCAGTCGAAGAGCATTTTTTGGGCGATGCATTGGCGACGGTAGGTCAGCGTCCCGCCTATGAAAAGATCGCCTGGGCGATGGCCCGCTTCTTTAACCGCGCCAAGGCGACGGGCCAGGCGGTCAAGAACACCGCCCGCCTGCCCTTCAGGCAGCAAGATTTGGCCGATGGGCTCGGCCTTTCGCTGGTGCATACGAACAAGCAACTGGCGGCCCTGCGGCGGGACGGGGTTTTGAGCTGGCAAAACGGAACCCTTACGGTGCACGATTCAAAGGCGCTTGGACAGATAGCAGGGGAAGAGAGCGAGGTGCATCGTCGCCCGCTGATCTGACACGCCAGATCGCCACAGTATTCGCCGGATATCCAGCGCAAGTACTATCAGAAAAATAAACCCTGAGGCTCGCTTTGGCCATTTTTTGCGAGTGCCATCACGTGCATTTCACAAAAAAGATACCCAAGTCGCTTTCTTACTTTTTCGCCTCGAATTTCAAACCTGACAGGGAACCAATTCACGGGTCAGGAGTTGTTCATTCAGACCGTGCCAATCGCGGCGCGTCAATGATGGAGAAGAGAATGCTAAGTTGGGCACTTACGTTTCTAGTCGTCGCGCTGATCGCGGCATTGCTTGGGTTTGGCGGCATCGCTGGCGCGTCCGCCGGGATCGCACAAATCCTGTTTGTGATTTTCCTGGTGCTGTTTGTGATCTCGCTCGTGGTTCGCATGCTCAGAGGCTGAGCCACAGACGCCAAGAGACAAGTCACTGAAATAATTGGAGTTTGAAAATGACCACTGCAAAAAAAGCCGAAAAACTCGCCAATGGCAAGACCTCGATGCTTGAGGGCGCCAGCCCCGAAGAGCTCGCAGAGCACATCAAGGCGACGGCAGCACAATCCTTCCAGCAGCTCAATGAACAGCTGGACGCGAGTCTGAAATACGGTTCGGAGCAGGTTCAGCGCATTTCCAAGGACGGGCAGGCTTTTGTCTCGAAAAATCCCGCGTTGACGGTCGCGGGTGCGGCCGGCGTCGGTTTTCTTCTGGGCCTCGCATTGCGCAAGCGCTCTTAACCAACGCCTGTACACAGGAAAAACGGAGCCGCGCCAATGGTGCGGCTCATCGTTTTGCAAGCACACCTATATTTTTTCAGGGATGGCTTTCATTTTCGGGAACCAAATTCAATCAGCGGCGTTGTCATAGCAAGGGTTATTAAAATCGGAGAATGAAATGGAATATGGCATCATCGGCCTTCTGGTCCTCGCTGCAGACATTTATGCAATCATCCAGGTCTTGGGATCCGGCGCTTCGACCGCAGGTAAAACGGCCTGGGTTCTAGCTATTGTGATCTTGCCCGTTCTTGGCTTTCTCGCGTGGTTGGTGGCCGGGCCGCGGTCGTCAGGCGTGCGTGTGTAACCGGATTTCCCAGAATGCAGATCATGTCCCGGATTTTCCGGGCCATGGTCTTTTGTCGTTTGGAGGCAAGCCGGCACCCTGCGCGTATTGAGGACAGGAGCCAGATAGCAGAAAGGCAGTCGAAATGACCCAAGATACCGATCTGGAAACACAGGCGCGCGCGAACGCAGCATATAGCGCCGCCGGGCAATTTTCCCCCGACTGCATCCAAGCGCAAGCCGCCCAGCTGGTGGCGGGTCGTTTGGAAGACATCGCTGAAACTGTGCGGCATCTGGATGTTCAGGAGACGATCAACGAGGTGAGCAGCTTCGCCCGCAGAAACCCGGTGGCGTTCCTGGGCGCCACTGCGCTTGCCGGTTTCGCGGCGACGCGTTTTCTCAAGACGACCACTCCGCAGACGACCTCGGACGACGCCGATGGCGACGTTCTGACCCAGACGAGATCGGAGGCGCGTTATGCTGCATCGTGACTTGCGCCAGGTTGCCGCTCTCTTCGCCGAAACGCTCCAGAATTTCGGCACGCTGTTTCGTGGCGAAATCGCGCTGGTGAAGGCAGAATTGAAAGAGAATGCCAGTCGCGCGGGCGTCGGGCTGATCATGCTTGCGGTGGCGGCGATATTAGCGCTCACGGCAACCCAAATTCTGGCGACGGCTCTTGTGGCGTGGATCGCGGCATCTGGTCTCTCGGCTGGTCTGGCCGCGCTGATTGTTGGTGTGGCTCTGTTCTTGGGTGCTGCCGGTCTGCTGGCAGCGGGAAAAGCGCGTTTGACCAGCAAGGCGCTCTTTCCAACCCGCTCGATTCGCAACCTCAAACGTGATGTCGAAAGTATGAAGGAGGCAACCAATGTCCGCTCCTGATCGGATCGAGGACCAACTGAACGTCGACCGACGCCGTTTTGCAGACTCGCTTTTGCGCCTGTCGAATAGCCTGGCCCCAGATGCTGTATCGGATAACCTGACGGCCGCAGCTCATGGCCACGGGGACGGGATGACCCGGCAGGCGTTGCGATTTGCAGGCCGCAATCCGGCGGGCATGGTCTTGACCGGGTTGGGCGTGGCAATGATGGTTTCCGGGCTTGGCGCGCGACGGAAAACTGCGGAAGCGTCACCTGCCCGCAGCGCGACCTCTGCGGAAGCGACCTCTGTCGGCATTGAGGCTCGCGTCGCTGCGGCGGATGCGGCCATCAAGCCGGAAAAAATCGAAGTCCATGCCACTGAGGCCACTGAGGCGGCTGGCCGCTCGCGCGGTTTCTATGCCCAAAATCCGCTCGCGGTCGGCGCGATCACGCTGGGGCTGGGGGCATTGATCGGCACAATGTTGCCTGCGACACGGCGCAAGGAGATGGAGAACGCAAGCCCCCAGGCTGATAAGACACAGAGAGATGTCGGCGCAGACACCGCGTCTGCCTCAGGGCACAGCTGACTGAGATGAGCGGTTTTCTAGATACAACCCTGAGCGGGCGTGGCGTCAGGGTTATGCTGTTGATCTTGACGATCATCAGCATAACCGTGTCCCTGCATCTGGCGCAGCACATCCTGGCCCCCATGAGCTTTGCCCTCGTCCTTGGCGTTGTTGTGTCGCCATTGGCTGATCGGCTGGCCCGCCATCATGTGCCCCATGTGGTGATCGCCCTGGGGCTGTTGCTGCTATCGACTGTCTTCGTCGCAACCGTAATGTTGTTGATCGAACCGATCGTGAATGTGCTGATCCGAGAGCTGCCGCGGATCAAATTCGTCGCAATGGGATTGATAGATCAGGCGTCACAGCTGCTGCGCGGTATCGAAACGATCAGTCAGGAAATAGAGCAGAGCGTCGGCGCAGAAGCGGTCAAGCCGCAGACCGCGATTCCGTCGGTCCGAGACGCTCTGTGGCTGGCACCCAGCTTTGTGTCGCAGGTGTTCATCTTTGTCGGCACGCTGTTCTTCTTCACTCTGGCGCGCAACGATCTCTATCGTCAAATGGGATCGGCGGAAAACCGGCTGAGAAGAGCAGACAAGATCGTGTCCAGCTATTTCGCGGCAATCACCTTCGTGAACACAGGGCTGGGTATCGTCACTGCCATTGTGATGATGGCGCTTGGTGTCGAATACGCGGTGCTTTGGGGCCTGGCCGCCGGTTTGCTCAACTTCGTGCTGTATCTGGGGCCTTTGCTCATCATGATAGGTCTCGCCATTGCCGGCATGATCCAGTTCCACGGCGCCTACGCGTTCCTGCCGCCGCTTTTGTTTTTCGCGATCAACCTTGCCGAAGCCAATTTTGCCACGCCTCTTGTTGTTGGACAGCGCATGGCGGTAAACCCGCTGGTCGTCTTTCTGGCGATCGTGTTCGGTCTTTGGCTCTGGGGTCCAATAGGCGCCTTTGTCGCTCTGCCACTGCTGCTCTGGCTCGGGGTGCTGTTGCAGCCCGCGGCGGCACCTGGCGCACATTCGGGGGGGCGCTTGCATAGCCTGAGTTAGACTGCTGACCATACCACTTGCCCGCCGATAGGTTTCGGCGTTTGGAACTGGGTCGCCCGCGATGGCGCCCGGCAGAGGCAATTTCTGTGTTTTGGTATGTCATAGATTAATGCGTTTCACGTGATTGCGGTGCACCACCTGCCTCTCAAACCACGAGGAAACCTGATGAGCACCACAGCCGAACGGGCCGCCCAACCCATTCTGATCTTGACACCGCATGCCATGGAAGCTGCCGATATCAGCGATTACTTGATTAGACGGGGCTATCCGATTGTCATCTCGGAACTCCAGCTGAATGGGATCATGTCGCCAATGGAGGACACGACAATGCCGCCGCCGGTGGTGTTCTTTGGCTTTCAGGTCAACCAAACGGCAGCACGCCAGTGGCTCGACGCAGCCCTGGCGCGGGATTGGCCAGTCGTTCTTGTAAACGGTGATACAACGGAGGCGGAATACCAGGGACTGCTGATGTTGAGCCGCCCGTTTGACACCGCCCACCTGGACGCCATCATGGACAGGCTCGAACAGTCGCCCGTCTTCGCGCCCGGATAACTGTCTCTCGCCCGTCTCAATCGAGCAAAATGGGCCTGTATCTACTTTTTTACTGGAACCCGAGCCGCTGCCGTGCGTTTCATTCAGGCGGCTGCGAACCGAAAACCTAACGCCGTAATCTTTGCGGCGCTCCTTCGATTTCGCTAGCTCCAGCGGATATGACGTGTACAGGAACGACGAAACACAAACTTATGATAACCAAACGTTTCTTCAAGACGATCTTCGCGAGAATTGCGGCGTTGATGACCCTGGCGATGTTGCCGCTGGGCCTGATAGCTGTGTATCAGACCCGTGTTGTCGTCGAAGATGCACGGACCCTTTCCTCCTCGGCGTTGATGGCGCGGACGGTGGCCGCTGCATCCGAGGAACGCGAGCTCATCAAGACGGCCCTTGGCGCTGCCGAGGGCGTGGCTGCGGTGATGGCAGAGATCGACCCATCGCGCTGTACCGCCGCACTGGACGCTTTGGTCGCTGGCCACTCGCTTGTAAGTGCCGCCGTGCTCAAGGACCCCGATGGCAATGCACGATGCCGGTCCACCTTCGAGGCAGTGTATTTTTCCAAAGGCGCAAGATTCTATGAATTGCTGGAAAGACGCGAACCTTTTGTCAGCTTATTGCCGGCCAAGGATTTGCCGGGGCGCTACGTTGTCGTCGTGTCGCAACCAATCTTTGAGGATGGTCAGCTCGATTCCGTTCTGTTGCTGTCTATCCCCTCTGACAGGACGAGTTCCGCCATGCGGAGCCCCGAAAGCGAGGTGGGGTTGACGCTTGCGTCTATCAACCTCGAAGGGGAGCTCGTGTCGGCCAATACCGAACTGGCCGAGGCTGTTCGATATCTTCCAGACGATATTCCGCTGACATATCTTCCCGACCGCATGAACCAGACATTCGTTGCATCGAGCTGGAATGGCGAGGATCGGTTTTACGCCATCGTTCCGATGATTGATAATGCGCTCTTTCTGGTGGGAAGTTGGCCGGTGTCAGTCCTGCCGACAGCCAAATCGCGGCTTCAAGATACAATGGCGGTCTTGTTTCCCTTGCTGATGTGGGCGGCAGGGCTGGGTGTTGCGCTGTTCGGGATGCGCTGGGTGGTTACCAACCATGTGGCTGAACTGCGATCGGCAATGCGCCGCTATGCTCTGGGCGAACGGGACAGCACGCCTCTTGCCACCAAAAACCCGCCGATCGAGATGGAAGAAGCCCAAAGGGCCTTTAACCGAATGGCAATGCTGTTGTCCGAGGCGGAGCAGCGTCGCGAACAGGATCTGAAAGACAAGGAAGTCCTGCTGCGGGAAGTGCATCACAGGGTGAAAAACAACCTTCAGCATATCGCGTCGCTGGTGAACATGCAGTTGCGCAAGACGACATCGACCGAAGTTCGTCGTATCCTGAGCGGGTTGAACAAGCGTGTACGCGGGCTGGCTGTTCTGCACCGCTCGCTGTTCAATACGCCAAGCACCGCAACGGTCGATGCCGCGGAACTGGTCAAGGCCGTGATCGTGGATTTGCAAAGCAGTTACGATCAAAATTCGACCCCCGCCATCTCGACAGAGCTGGCTTCGGTTGATCTGTTACCTGATCAGGCGATCCCTCTTTCATTGCTGGTCGCCGAGATGCTGACCGAAGTTATGGGGGACAATGGCGATGCGACGCTCCAGATCAAGGTGGAGCTGCATCGGCTGGATCAGGACCGGGTTCGCCTTATCGTTCAATCCGACTCTGTGCCGTCCGGCGAGGGAGACGGGGTTGGCAAGATGCTGATCGCTGCCTTCATTCGCCAATTGGGCGGCGAGGGCGAAACCGGGACCGAAGATGCGCGCTATGTTGCCAGGGTGGATTTTCTGCGCAACGAAGTCGCCGGTTAGGAGCTGCAATGCCATCCGACTTTACCGTTTTGGTAACAGCTGAAGAAGCCTTTCCCGCCTTTGAACGGGCGGTGCTTGCGGCGCGCTCGCATCTGACCGCCGGATTTCGCATTTTCGACATGGACACCCGACTGCGCAGTCAAGAGGCGCAGGAAATTGGGGAGACATGGTTCGATCTACTTGCGCATCTGATTACCAAGGGTATTCGCATTGACCTGACGGTCAGTGATTTTGACCCGGATATGGCGGCAGATCTGCATGCGATGTCCAAAAAGACCGTTGAACAGGGCGCGGCACTGGCGCGGGCCACCGGCGCGGATGCGTCCCAATTGCGAGTGCGGATGCATCTGCATCCGGCGCAGGCAGGGCTATTGCCCCGTATACTGCTCGCACCGGCGGTGTTTCACCGACGTCGGAACGACCCCGCTCTCAAGGATCGCCCCTCATTCTCCCTGCCGCCCCTGCATCCCGCCTCTCACCACCAGAAAGTCGCCGTGGTGGACGATGAAACACTCTATATCGGTGGCCTGGACCTGAATGATCGCCGATATGACACCTGCGATCATACGCTGCCAGCGCATATGTCCTGGTCAGATGTACAGGTGTTGCTGCGTGGGCCAGCCGCCCGCGAGGCCCGAGAACATCTGGAAAGCCTCGATGAGGTCACCGCTGGCCGGCAAGCCCCCTCGCGGGCGCCGCATCTGTTGCGCACGCTCTCCGCGCCGCGCCGCCTGCAACTTCCGTTCCTGTCGCCGCGCATCCTGCTGAGCGAAATCGAACAGGCGCATCTGACGGCCTTTCGCCAGGCACGACACATGATTCATATCGAAACGCAATTCCTCCGCTCCAGCCGGATTGCGGAGGGCTTGGCCGAGGCGGCAACCCGCAATGCCGATCTGCGCGCGGTGATTGTCCTGCCGGGGACGCCGCAGGAACTGGCCTATGAGGAACACAAGGGCCTGGATGTACGCTTTGGGATCGCGCGCGCCCGGTCGGCATTGAAAACCGTTCGCCACGGATTCGGTGCGCGCCTGCTGGTCGCGGCGCCTGTTCGCCCGGTAATGGCTGCGCGCGAAACACGTGCGACCCTCGCCGGATCGCCTCTTATTCATGTCCATAACAAGGTTCTGTTGGTCGATGACAGCTATGTGCTGATCGGCTCCGCCAACCTCAATGGGCGATCTATGCGCTGGGATACGGAACTGGCCGTCGAGTCCAGGGATCCGGTCACCCTTGCCGCCGCACGCCGAAAGCTGCTTCAGCATTGGTGGTTCGATCCGCTCCCATCCGAAGCGATGGATTGCCAACAGTCCTTTGACTGGTGGAAACGGGAGATCAGCCTAAATGGGTCCCGCTTGCCGAAGAACCGAACCGGATATCTGGTTCCCTTTGCCGTGGACCGGAACACGGATGTGGAACAAGATCTACCCGGGGTGACCGAAAATATCGTCTAGCTCCTGCGCCGCGCCTCCGGTGCGCCATGGGCCGCACAGCGGCCCCCGGGCCTTGTGCTGATGGCAGTTCTCGCTGCGTGAAAGAAAACAACGCCTGATCATGGAACCCTACACCGTTTGCCGCGTTGACTCCATGACGCCGCACCGCGGCGCGCACCTTAGCTCTGAAGGAGAAAAGACATGGACGAAGATCGCTTCACCGGAAAATGGACTGAGTTGAAAGGTCGTCTGCGAGAGACATATGGCGACCTGACCGATGATGAGCTGGAACAGGCCAAAGGTGAGCGCGAACAGCTCGAAGGGTTGTTGCAGCAGCGTCTGGGCAAGACCAAGGACGAGGTGCGCAGCACCGTTGACCGCATGCTCGAAAGCATCTGAGATGGCGCATCGACCAGACACAGATCAGGAAGCGGCCGAGCAACTCTGGCGCCGTCTTGAAGACACCCGCGCGGGAATGTTGTTCGTTGATGACAGCGCTCAGCATCCGCAGCCGATGACCCATTTTGCCGACCCCGAAAGCGGAGCGATCTGGTTCATCACCTCTGCGGATACGGATCTGGTTGCCGCCGTTGGCTTGGGGGCAGAGGCGACCTTTGTCTACCAATCCCAGAAAGGCGATTATCATGCCTCGATCAAGGGGCCGTTGGTTGTCTCTGAGAGTGCCGAAAAACTCGACAGCCTGTGGAGCGCTCCGGTTGCTGAGTGGTTCGAGAAGGGCCGCGAAGACCCAAAGGTCACGCTATTGCAACTGACCCCGCGCGAAGCGGGGGTCTGGGCGTCGGAGTCCAACTCGATCCTGGTGGGGCTAAAGCTGCTCACCGCCGCGATGAGCGAAGATGGGACCGCACCCGATGTCGGTGTTCATCGCGTGATCAACTTTCGTGATGTCGCCTGATTGACAATCGCCACATGCGCAAATGGCCCGCCGGACCAACCCGGCGGGCCATCTATAATTGCCCAAGCTCCATGATCATCAACGCGCGCCCTGCCCTAGTCTTTGGTCCCAGCGGGCAAAACTGCGGCCAGCGCATTGCTCAATTGTTCGATCGTGTAGGGTTTCTTTAGCACAACAATGTCGGGGAAGCGTTCGGTCAGGTTGCCGGCCTCGTCATATCCGGTCGCCAGAATGACAGGTATTCCCAGCTTTTGACAGTCTTCGACCAGGGGCAACGACATCTCGCTCCCCAGGTTCAGATCGGCAAGAACAAACGTGATGTTACCCTGCTTCAGGATCTCTGATGCCTCAGCAACACGGCTGGCGGTCGCAACCGTGTCCGCCCCAAGATGGGACAGCATATCAACGGCATCCATGGCAATAATCATGTTGTCTTCGACGACCAGCGCAGCGCCTGACAGCCGCTGTGAGGACATCTCGGCCCGTTGAACGGGTTGGCGCGTGGTCGGATGCACTGCCTGCGACTCCCGGATGTAGCGGGCGGGAAACAGGAAATCTACTTCGAGTCCGGTCACGCGATAGCGCATTTCGGTCCGTCCGTTCAGTTCAAATGGCACGGATTTCTCGATGATAGTGGTTCCAAACCCCTTGCGTGTCGGCGCCTGCACGGCAGGCCCGTTGCGCTCGCGCCAATGTAGCGCGGCATTGCCGTCATCTTGCAGCTCTGTCTCGATCTCAACACGGCCCGAGGAATCGCTGAGGGCGCCATACTTTACCGAGTTGGTAACCAGCTCATGGATCACCAGCGCGACGCAGGTGAAGGCTTCTGGCGACAGGTCCAGCGTGTCACCGGAAAGCACGACCCGGCTGGCCTTTCCTGCCAGAAAGGCTTCCGTCTCCGTTTCGATCAACAGGTTGAGCGGGCTCCAGTCCCACTCCGCCCCGGTCAGCTGATCATGCGCACGCGCGAGGGCGTGAATACGGGCGTCGAGAACCTCTCCAAGGGCCTCGACCGATTTCTCCCGTTCCTTGCCCTGGGACACCAGGCCACGGATCAGGTTGAGGATATTGCGCACCCTGTGGTTCAGCTCGGCGATCAGTAGCTCCTGCTGATCCTGGGCGCGTTTGCGGGCGGCGTTGTTTTCATCGGCGAGCTTCAGAACCACTTCGATCAAAGTGGTGCGTAGCGCCTCGGCGGTGCGCTTCTCACGAAGCCGCCAGGGCTGGCAGTGCCCCCGTGCGACTTCTTGCCAAGCTTCGAAGCTTTTCCTGGGGGTCAGCCGCAGCCCGTTCGGACCAACGGAAACAGGCTTTTCAGGATTGCCGGCCCAGGTCACGGATTTTACGATCTCGCGGCGGAAGAGAACGAAGTAGTCCCGCGGGCTGCGCGATACCGGAATCACCAGCAACCCGGCAACCCTGTCAGCGAATCCCTCGGCGGCCGGATAGCGCCCGATCAGATTGTCGGTCGCATAGATCTGGCCCGGAGGCGTCGTGTTGAGAAAGCGCACCAGGCCCTTGAACTCTTCTTCCAAGGGGGCGGCGCCTTGGGCCTTGTAGTCGCCATCGGTGTAAATCGCCGCGCCGTCGAATGGGATGACCTCGTTGATCCCTTGGCACAGATCGTCAAATGCCTCGAACAGACTGCGACCGCTGGAGAGCTGAGGCATAAGGTTGTCATGCAGCGCACGAGAGCGGTCGACATCGCCCAGTTCCTCGGACATTTCCAACTGCGCAAGCTCATAGTTGAAAAGCTGCGCGAACAGCTCGACCGATGTACGCTTTTCATAGTCGATGTATCGCGGTGTGTTGTGATGGCAGGAAAACAGTCCCCACAGCTTGCCGTTGCGCAGGATCGACACCGACATGGAGGCCGCAACCCCCATGTTCTCAAGATATTCCAGGTGGATCATCGACACCGCCCGGGTCACCGCCAAGGACAGGTCCAGCGGCGCGCCATTGGGGTCGCTTGCTGGCAGGATCGGATAGACAGGCGCCTTTACGTCCGGGATGATCCGCAGAAGGCTGCGCATGTAGAGCGCACGCGCCTGTTTCGGAATATCGCTGGCCGGATAGCGCAGACCCAGCAATGGCTCCATTCCGGCCTCGCGCGCCTCGGCGATGACGGTTCCGCTGTCATCCTCCTCGAAGCGATAGACCATGACCCGATCAAAGCCGCTGAGAGCCTTCAGGCCGCGGGCGGCTTCTTGCGCCATATTGTCGATATCACCATGGCGCTGGACCCTGGCGATCAGCGCCTGGACCAAAACTGCGTCATGAAGCTTGTCCTGGTCCTTGCGACATGGCTCGAACTCCAGAACGAACAGCCGATTGGATTTATGCGCCGATATGTCAAAGAGCTGGCCGTCGCCTTTCAGATCGTAGCCAAACACCCGAACCGCAGTTTCCTGTAGGGGCAGCATCTGCATGCGCGTGCGCAAGTCATGCAGGGCGCTTTCACTGAAAAGAGTCGCAATCGGTTGTCCGGGCAGATCCTCGGCACGAAACCCCAATACCGTATCGCAATTGGCCGAGGCATGGGCGATGATCCAATCGGCGGACACCGCGAGAAGGCAGCCAAAGGACTGAACCTGGCCAAGAATGTGAATGGGTTCCTGGTCACAGCTTGTCAGATCTACAGCGGGTTCGAGATTGTCCAGATTGATGTCAGGCATGGAGCACCCTTTCCCGGGCAGGTTGGGTCAGCGCATAGTCTAAGCAAAACTTAAAAAGGGTGATACAATCTATGACAATCGTGTCGGCTTCTTTTCCTTGCGCGGGCAAGGCCGTGGAGCGGGCAAGGAATTCACGCCAGTAGGAGGTGTGGGCTGGCGCCGAAAGATAAGCACAAACCCGATCGACCTCGGTCAAGCCGCTGTCAAACCAATGTTTTTTCAACACTTGCGCCCCAAGCCGGGAGCCACTCACCACATAATCCACCGCCAATGGATGAGGGCGAAAGCCCAGGTCGAGGGAGGCCGGCAAAGGCTGTTCATCGAGCGTGACCAGATCCTGGTGCACGCGCTGCTGCAATTCACGAACAAGAGGCGTGCACAGCGATTCGACGCCGTAACGACTCAACGCGGTAAAGAGCCGCCATTGCAGGAGAAGGAACCGCCGATAGTTCTCTGGATCAGAATTCAATAGACGCGAAACCCGTTCATCCAGTGCTTGATGGCACTGTCGTGTTTCACTGCGTAGCCTGTCACGCAAGCTAGAGCTACGATTGCATGACAACTCGGGACTCCAATCCGGGGGGTTTAGGGTAACTATATCCAGCAGATTGTTCGATGCAAGCGAGTAATGCGGCGGTGAATATGAATAAAATTCATTTTTGTCAGATACTTATGACTTCGCGTGTTTGGCGCCTACATCAGGTGAGTTGAGGTTGGCACAGATCACCCGACCGACTTCACCGATCCGCTATGACAGGGGAGTGGGGGCAAGACACCGCCCCAGCGCAGAGAGGTTTGGTTGGTTGGCACGGGCCAAGAAGGCCCCGCAAACGCCTGCGGGGCCTCCTTGGTCGGTCCGAAGCTGCCTGTTATTGCGCTTCTTGTGCCTCCTGCGTGATTTCGTTCCCGGCCTTCGACACGTCGCGGCCGACACCTTCCATGGTTTCGCAGGCGCCAAGCGCCGTGAGGACAATCAGAGTCATAAAAATACGCATGGGGATCTCCTTATTTCAGTTTGGATGCGACATTGTTCGCAAAGGCAGCAACCATGGCGTGGTAAAAGAACTCGTTGTCAGGGGTCACCTTTGCGGGGTCCACGCCTTCGGGGTAGTAAATGTCGGTCTGGTCGCTCGTGACCGTCAGAGTGTAGTGCTGCGCCTTGCTGGGGTCGGGCGTGTTGATGTCCACGTCACCGGACAGGGCCCATTCCCCGATGCCCAAATCGGTCTCGAAATTGTTCGCGAGAGCGATCTCGTCGATATCAATCTTGACCTCTGCGCCGTCTTCGCCCTCGGGTGCGATATCGGACACCAGCAATTTGGCAATTTCGGTTTCGAGATCGGTATCCAACCCGGCCCAGACCTTGGCAGCCTCATAAGTTTCGACGGCGGAAAGGTCAGCCTCGACCTCGACGCTGGCAACTTTTGGCGCCGCCAATGCGGCGGTTGCCATCGCAGAAATCAGGGCTGTCGTGCGAACCAGATGATACATTGTCATACTCCTGTTCATTGTTCAGATCCTCTTGTCCAAGGTGAACACGCAAGAACGACAATGGTTCCCAACAAATTGGTTTTATTGATTGATCATGGCGTCTGGCGAAAAAAAGACCAGGCCAGACCCTGACACGGGTCTGGCCTGGAACCGTCACGGCACCGTGTCGGTGGCTAGGCTTGGCACGAGGCAAGTTCCCAAGATTTGCAACGTTCAGCGTCGCCGTGATGCTACTCGCTAATCAGACTGGAAACGGGGGCGAGATTTGACGCCCGCTCCCGAAACTCGTGAAACACACGGATGAAAGTGCTGTCGCAGCAAAAAGGTTCCCGAAAAAATTGAATTCTGTCGGTTTGTCCATGCGGGCCCGATCATCACAGGCGCGCAATCGACGCCAATGGCGACACGCACGACATGCTGGTTCAAACGCTCGCAGTTGCGCCTTGCCTCAGCCGTGGGTCACATTGGGGTCGAAAACGGGCATGGGGCCACCAAAGACCTGTTCGACACAGCGTGCGGCGGCCAGCAGGTCCGCCTCGCCGCGCGGTTTGCCGATCAGTTGCAACCCAACCGGCAGCCCCTGCGCGTTCAATCCAACCGGTACCGACATCGCGGGCAAGCCGACCGCCGTCGCGAGAAAGCCGCAATCAAGCCAGTCCATGTAAAAGCTCAGATCCTTACCTCCGACCCGGCGCACCCATTCCTCTTCGACCGGATGGGGCATGCAGCCAACGACCGGGGCCGCGAGCACATCAACCTGCGCAAAAACCGCCTGGGTTTCGTCATAGAGACGCGAACGGACAAGCTGGGACTCGATGATATCGTTCATCTCCAGGCTCAGGCCAAATTGCAAATTGTCTTCCAGCGTCTGCTTGAACCCGTTGCGGATCGCCGGGTCGATGTCGCGCATCAGGCTGGCCCAGAGCAGGCCCCGCTGAACATAATAGGCCCGCCGCATGCCTGACAGATCCGGCGCGACCTCCTCGACCCACGCGCCCGCCCGCGCCATGCTCTGCATCGCTGCGTCGATATGCGCGCGCATGTCGGCATCGACCGCGCTTTCACCCGACAGGTCCGGCAGATACCCGATGCGCAATTCCGTGACCTCGGCCCGGTCGACCGCCGCGAGATAAGGCGTGGCCTCGCGGGGATAGGACAGCGGGTAGCGCGGATCGAACCCGGTCATGGTGTCGAGGAAGAGCGCGCAATCAGCAACAGAACGGGCCATCGGCCCCTGCACGCCCTCGGTGATATAGCCCGCTTGCGCCGGTCCGCCCGCAACAAGCCCCGGACTGGGCCGCAATCCCACCACACCGCAATAGGCCGCGGGGGTTCGCAGGCTGCCGCCGTGGTCCGAGCCATGACTGAGCCAGGCCTGCCCGACAGCAAGCTGTGCCGCCGCGCCACCAGAGGACCCGGCGGGATTCAGGCGAGTATCCCAGGGATTGCGCGTCGCGCCAAAAATGGCGTTGAACGTATTGGCACCCGCCCCGAACTCCGGCGTATTCGTCTTGCCCAGCACCACGCCGCCCCGGGCCTCGATCAGGTCAACCAGCGGATCGGAGGCCTCCGGCACATAATCGGCCAGACCCGGGGTGCCGAAAGTGGTCCGCACCCCGGCCACTGCGGTCAAATCCTTGATGCCAACAGGCAGGCCATGCAGCGCGCCGCGCTCTTCCTCAGGGCGTTTCAGCCCCTGCGCCGCCGCCCTTGCCCGGTCGAAACAGGGCGTCGGCATGGCATTGATCGCCGGATCCGTCTGCGCATGCCGCAGCTGCGCCGCCTCGATCAGCTCAAGCGTCGATACCTCGCCGCGGCGCAAAAGGCTGACCGCGTCAACCGCGCTGAGCGCGCAGAGCTCGGGACCGGAATAGCTGGGGGTTTCTCGGGTCATCTCATATCTCTTCTTAGCGGTTCAGGTCGTATCGGTTCAGGAGGGGCGCCATTGGGTCAACAAGATCAGAAAAACCCGCCGCCGATCTCCATGAGCCCCGAAAGGCACTGATCGGCGGCGGGCAGATCACGTGGCGCCTCAGAGAATAAACTTCTCCCGTGCCTGCAAGAAACCAGTGTCATAGAAGCGTTTGTACTTCGTCGCCTGGCCGACATAGGCGTAATAGGCATCGACGAAACGACGGTGGAAATCGCTCGTTTCCTTCACCTCTTCGATCACCTCGCGGGACGCGTTCTGGATCGCGGCCCAGACGTCATCGGGGAAGGTGTCGATGGTCAGATCCGGCATGGCGCTCAACTTCTCATAGGCTTGCATATGCGCATGCAGCGTGTCGGCGGAGGAGCGGTTGGCCTCGGCCTCGGTCACAGCTTCGACCATGACCCGCTGGCCGTCGGTCAGTGCATTCCAGGCGTCCATGCCGATGCCAAATTCGATGCCGCCGTAAATTTCGACCGGCGACGGCGCATACATATATTTTGCAACGTTATGCAGACCGAAGGCCAGATCGTTCGACGGCCCCACCCATTCGGCCCCGTCCAGCGCGCCGGATTGCAGCGCGGCAAAGATATCACCCGGCGGAATCGAGGTCGGGTTGACGCCAAGCTTGCGCAACACTTCGCCATAAAGACCTGCGGCACGGAAGTTCAGCCCCTTCAGATCATCGAGCGACTGGATCGGTTTCTTGAACCAGCCAGCGGTCTGCAAGCCGGAGCCGCCACCGATGAACACTTTCAGGTTCCGGGGATTGGTGAACTCGTCCAGCAGCTCCTGGCCGCCACCGTAATACATCCAGGCGTGCATTTCGTCGAAGGTCAGCCCGTAGGGCGCCGCCGTGAAAAAAGCATGTGCAATGTCCCGACCGGAAAACCAGGTGCCGGAGCCGTGGTAGACCTCGGCGGTGCCGCTTTCGACGGCTTCCTGTGTGGCGAAAGGGGCCACCAGCTCACCGGCGCCGAACACCTGCACATTGATCGCGCCCTCCGTGATCGCGGTGACGCGCTCGGCCCAGCGAAGGGCGGAGACACCCAGCCCGGGCAGGCCGCGCGGCACCGAGGTGACGAGTTTCCAGTTGTGCTGCGCCTTCGCGCTGGCGATCCGCGGGGCTGCCAGGCTCGCCGAGGCGACGGAAGCGGCGGTGATGAAGGCTCTTCTTTTCATTTCATTATCATCCCTGTTGGTTGGACCGCTCATTTGTAGATCGCGTCGGGGAGCCACGTCGCCAGGTCGGGAACCAGGAAGACGATGGCCAGTGCGACGATCTGCAAGAGGATGAACGGCAAGATCCCCTTGTAGATGTCCATGGTCCTCACGCTCTCGGGAGCGACGCGGCGGAAGTAGAACAGCGCATAGCCAAAGGGGGGCGTAAGGAAGCTGATTTGCAGGTTCATGCTGATCAGGATCGCGAACCAGACGGGATCGACCCCCGCCGCCATCAGCGGCGGACCGGCAATCGGCACCACAATAAAGATGATCTCGACATATTCGATGATGAAGCCGAGCACGAAGATGATCGCCATCACCACCAGCACCGCCGTCAGCTCTCCGCCCGGCAGACCGTGCAGGAAGCTCTCGACCATTTCCTCGCCGTGCAGGCCTCGGAACACCAGCGACAGTATCGTCGCCCCCAGCACGATCAGTGTCAGCATGGCGACCATGCTGGCGGTGTCGACCGCAACGCCCCACACGCCACCGCGGCGCAGTTCTTGCAGCAGCGCGCAAAGGGTGCCGAGGCACAACACGACAAGCGCCACAATGCCGACGCCCCCCGCCAACGGCGAGGCCTGTGCGCCGCCGGAGAGCTTGACCGCAACCAGCACAAGGGCGGCGGGCAGAACGGCCATCAGCAAGGACTTGCGCCAGACCGGCAGCCCCTCGCGGTTCAACGCGGTCATCACCAGCGCCCCCACCGCGCCAAGCGCCGCGCTCTCCGTCGCCGTGGCCACGCCGCCGAGGATCGAGCCAAGCACGATCACAATCAGTAGCAGCGGCATGAGCAGGGAATAAGAAATCTCGCGCAGGTCGGGCCGGGTCCGGTTGCCTGTGGCATCCCGCGTCACGACAGGCGGGCAGCTCGCCGGGGTGCGAAGCGCGGTGAACAGGATATAGAGAATATAGAGCGTCACCAAGAGCAGGCCCGGAATGAAGGCCCCGGCAAAGAGATCCCCAACAGAGACAGGCTCGACCGCCCATTCGCCGGCTGCCCGCCGACCCGCCTGATAGGCCGCCGAGATCTGGTCTGTCAGCAGGATCAGCAGGATGGAAGGCGGAATGATCTGGCCCAGAGACCCCGCCGCGCAGATAACGCCCGACGCCATGGATTTCGAATATCCCGCCTCCAGCATCGCCGGCATCGCGATCATGCCCAGCATGAAGATCGTCGCCCCGATCACGCCGGTGGAGGCCGCCAGAAGCGCCCCGACAATCACCACCGCATAGGCCATGCCACCTTCACGGTCACCAAACAGCGCGCCCGCCGTCAGCATCATTCGCTTGGCGATATTCGACTGCTCCAGAAGCCCCCCCATCAGCACGAAGAGCGGCACCGACAAAAACACATCGTTGGTCAGGATGCCAAAGGCCCGCGACGGGAAGGCGGCGAGAAAGCCCAGATCGAACACGCCAAGCATCGAGCCGAGGAAGGCGACCATCGTGGGCACCCCGATCAGCACAAAGGCAACCGGCGCGCCGGAGAGGATACCGACCAGAAGCGCCGCGCCAAGAAGAACCAGAAGCGCGCCGCTCATGTCACATCGCTTTCGTCAGTCTGATGGTTTCGGTAGAGTCCGGGCCGGAGCCCCAGGATCAGCGCGACGATGGCAAGCGTGGCAAAAAGCAGCGCCGTGATCGTCTTGAGGATGAAGAACCCCGGCAGGCCACCCAGAGTCGGAGAGCTTTCCAGAACCCGCCAGGAGGTCTGCACCATCGGCACAGATTTCCACGCCGCCCAGGCCATTGCCGGAAACAAAAGGCCCAGAAGAGCGATGCGGTCTATCCACCGGCGCAGGACGGGCGGGAACCGCTGACTCATCACATCGACGCGCACGCTTTCATTGCGCAGCATCACACCGGTCAGCGGCAAGGAAACGATGAAAAAGAAAAGATAGGTCAGCAGGTCGGTGGCCCATGGCGCGCCGATCGAAAAGACATAGCGCAGGGCGACGACAATGATCTGCGCCATCAGCAGCGATATCACCGCGACCGCCGCCAGTCCGCGCAGCGTGCCCGCAAAACTGAATCGCGGGCGGGTCCGGGATTGGTGAGACAGGGAGTCGGTCATCCTACACCCCCAGGGCCAGGCCGTCTTTGCGCGGATCGCTGCCTCCGGTCAAAAGGCCGGTGGCCACATCGCGGCGGATCGCCTGCGCCCCGCCCATACCGACCGGCGGGCGTTGCACCTTGTGTCCCATCTCTTCAAGCTTGGCCGCGACACTGTCGTCAAAGCCCAGTTCCAGATCAAGCACACCCGTGGTGATGTCGAGGAAACTGCGCGGCGCGTCGATGGCAGCCTGGATGTCCATGCCGTAATCGACAAGGTTAGAGACCAAATGACCGTGGCCCGTCGCCTGGTAAGCCCCGCCCATCACGCCAAAGGGCATCGCATAAACGCCGGGCTGTTCCAGCAGGCCGGGAATAAGCGTATGCAGCGGGCGCTTGCCGCCTTGCAGCTCGTTCACATGGCTCTCTTCCAGCGTAAAACCGGCGCCGCGGTTCTGAAGCCCGATCCCGAACCGTTCCGACGCAAAGCCGGAGCCAAAGGGCCAGAAGATCGAATAGATCAGCGACACGCATAGCCCGTCGCTATCCACCACGGTGATATAGACCGTATCCTTGTGCAAAGCCTCTGTTCGGGGTTGGATCAGGCTGCCGGCCCGTTTCGGGTCGATTTCCGCCGCCAGCGCATCAATCGCCGCCTCGGACAGCATCCCGTCAAGGGAAAGCCCCTCGCTCCCCGGATCGCCAACAAAGAGATTGCGCGCACCATAGGCCAGGCGCGTGGCCTCGGCCTCCAGATGGACCCGCTCTGCCCCGTTGGGGTCCAGCGCTCCGATGTCGAACTTTTCCAGCAGCGCGGCGATCAGAAGGGCGGTCGCCCCCTGCCCGTTCGGTGGCAATTCGACCAGATCATGCCCGCGATAAGTGCGGCGGATCGGTGTCACCGCGTCGGCGCGGGTCTTGGCAAAATCGTCGGCCGTGTGCAGGCCACCGGCGGCCCGCAGGCTCGACAGAATGTCCTCCATGATCGGGCCCTCGTAGAAGGCGGCGACACCATCCTTGGCAATCAGCCGGAGCGCCTCGGCCTGGCCGGGTGCAACAAAGATGTCGCCCTCGCGGTAGGGCTTACCGTCCTTCAGGAAATGCTCTCGCCCCGCGCCCTGAAGCCGGTGGCTGAAATGATCCGCGTCGATGGCGGTCCGGCGGTGCACCGGCACGCCGGTTTCGGCATAGTGGATCGCCGGGGCCAGCACCGTTGCCAAATCCAGCTTGCCCTGTTCCGCGATCAACCGCCCGAAGGCATCGACGGCTCCGGGAACGGTGACGGAATGCACCGACCCAAGATCAATGGACTGCATCCCCTGCGCACGCAAGTCGGCCGCGTTCAGCGCCGCCGGCGCACGGCCCGATCCGTTCAGACCACGGCTTTCGCCGGTCTTGGCGTCATGGATCAACGCAAACACATCACCGCCCAGCCCGGTCATCGCAGGCTCGCAAAAGCCGAGCACGACCGCCCCGGCAACCGCCGCATCGACAGCATTGCCCCCCTGCGCCAGAATGTCGATCGCCGCACGGGCGCCAAAGGGATGCGACGTGGCGCACATCGCGCCGGTGGCAAACATCTGTGCGCGGCCGGGGCCGAGATATGCATGGCTCATCAGGTTCTGCCTTTTTCCTTGGGCGCATCCGGGCGCGCCGCCGTTTCATCAAAGAATTTCTGGAGCGAGATCAGCGCCTGGGCGATATGTTCGCGCATCAAAGCCGCGGCGCGGTCGCTATCGCCCGCCAGCACGGCCTCGGCGATGTCGGCGTGCTGACAATGCGGACGCCCCAGATCGGCGTCGTAGCTTTCCATGGTGAACAACGCAGCGCTGTAGGGGGTGATCTTCAACCGGGTCTCTTCGGCGACGGTCTTGAGCATCCAGTTGCGCGCGCCGTCATGCAGCAAGCCGTGAAACTCGAAATCCATCTCCAGCGCAGCCGCGCGATCCTTGCGCGCGGTGATGTCCTCGGACGCGGCGATCAGGGCACGCAGGCGCAGACGTTCGGCTTCGTTGAAGCGGACGGCGGCACGGGCAGCACAGAGCGCCTCGATCTCTCCCATGGCCTCAAACGCCTCGCTCAACTCGGTGCGGTCAAAGCTGCGCACAACCGCGGACCGCCGAGGCCGGATTTCGACCAGGCCAGAGGCACCAAGCTGTCGGATCGCCTCGCGGATCGGCGTGCGTGACACGCCAAACCGTTCCGCGAGCGAATGTTCATCAAGGCGATCTCCGGGTTTCAATGTCCCGAGAAGAACGAGGTCGGCGAGTTTTTGTCGAAGCGTATGCGGCATGGGGTCTCCTGTTCCCGCTACGCTAGCTTTCGATTCTGCATTCTGTAAAGCAAAATTGCATACAATTTCGATTTACGGCATACTAATACTGATATCCGATTGATTTTATGTGTTTATTTATACCGCTGAGGACGAGGCATCTTGACGATGGTAGCGAGGAGATCCAAGACTGAGCCCCCCCCGCGACATTCAAAGACTGGCAAAAACAGCGCTTCGCCGTTTGCCGCCTTGTCGCGGCACGAGGTCAGTTCCACAAATGCGCTGGCTGCGAAGTGAGCACCAGATGTGCTTGTCTGGCCTGCGTCAGGGCTGGCGCGCGGCGGCGCACAGATAGCTTTCGATCGCCAGACTGACCCGCTCAGCCAGCCCTTGCCGGGGCAGCAGGCCCTCGCCGGCGGCGTTCACCAATCCGCGCCCGATCAGCACCGCGGTGAGAAGGTCGTCCTGCGCCAAGGCTCCGAAACGCTGCGCCAGCAGGCCCGAGGAGATCGTCGCGATCTCTTCTGCCATCGCTGCCGCTTCGGGGCCAAGCGGAAAGCTGCGTTCGACAAGTTCCAATGCCGCCGCCAGCTTTGGCCGTGCAAATTGATGGCGTATGGAGGCGGCAATCATCGCCTGCAAGGCCGCCTCGCCATGCGCCTGAATGGCCCGCAACTCGGCCAATAGGGCCTCGCGTTCGCGCCGGATGAGACTGACGAGGATGGCATGTTTGTCGGGGAAATACTGATACAGCGTTCCGATGCTGACCCCGGCGCGCTCGGCGATCCGATTGGTGTTGAGCGCCTCCCTGCCCTGCTCCTCCAGAATACGAGCTGCGGCCTCGACAATGGCCGCGCAGGTCTCGATCGCGCGGCGCTGGGTCGGTGTTTTTCTGGGCGTCGGCAGCGCGGATGTCATCGGATCAGGATGCGAGTTGAGAAACTGAGCAATTGCTTGAAAATTAGTGTCACCTGACCTCATTGCAAGCCGAAAGCCTGATCCCATGACCCAAACCACGGTTTATTCCCACCCGCTCACCCTTTTTATTCTGGTTCGGGCGCTGCCCGCCTGGCTGGCGTTGTCGCGCGCCGAACGCCAGGACATCGCGGCCAGCGCCTTGCCGCGCGACGACACGCAGGTTCGTCTCTTCGACTGCGAAGCCTTCTCGGCCATGTGCTCGGATATCTGGATGTTGTCGGCACCCGGCGTCGGGGCGCTGAATACGGCGATGGAGCGTCTGCGCGACACGCCGCTCTTTGCGCAGCCCTATTTCGACTTTGTTGCGATCCTGCCGGTGATCGAAAATGGCTGGAGAGATTTCGAAGCCGCAGAGGCAGGGCAGGCCTGACATCGCCAAAGCCCGGCATGCGCCGCCTCAGGACAGCTTACCAAGCCTCGCGTCCAGGAGGCGTGCCCGATAGGCCCGTGGCGTTTCTCCGGTGACGGATCGAAACGCGCGGGTAAAGCTCGCGGTTTCGCCATAGCCGCTGCGCTCTGCGATCTCCAGCACGCTGAGCTTGGTTTCCAGCAAAAGCCGCGTCGCCCGGTCGATGCGGTTGCGCCGGACCAGATCGCGAAAGGAGCTGCCCTCGGCGCGCAGACGCCGCCCGAGGGTGGACGCGCCAACCCCCAGTTGAGCCGCAACACGCACCAAACTGGGCTCCTGCCCGTCTGCAAGCCCCGCAAGGGTCTGACGGACCTCCTCGGTAAAGGTCTGGATCGTGTGGTCAGGCCGGTCCAGAAGCTGGATGTAATGCTGCATCAAGGCAACCAGATTGGGATCTGCCCCCGGCGCACGGCGATGCACATCCTCGGGGCGGAACCAAATCGCGTTGCGATCCTGATCAAAGAACACCGGGCAGCCCAGCAAGGCCTCTTGCCGCTCCGGCCGCGCAGGTCCGGGATGTTCGAACCAGACTTCCGCCGGGGCGTAGCCGGGGCCAAGCAGCAGCCGGATCAGGTGATTGACATAGCCGAGCGAAAACTCGACGTCGTGGCGGCGGGGTGACATATCGTCGTCGGTGATCCTGTAGCGCACATGGGGCGCGGGATCGCTGCGGACCTCAAAGAGGGTTGCGTCCTGAATTGTGAAGACACTTGACGCCAACGCGCGTACCGCCTGGATCAGATCCGGCGAGGCGACAAAGATATACCCCGCCGGCCCAACCAGTTCCGGGCCCA
Source organism: Phaeobacter sp. HF9A (assembly GCF_011806385.1). Lineage (GTDB taxonomy): Bacteria > Pseudomonadota > Alphaproteobacteria > Rhodobacterales > Rhodobacteraceae > Epibacterium. The sequence goes on from NZ_JAATOX010000005.1 coordinate 55,802, forward strand.
TGCCCGAGGACAGCTCCAGGCCAAAACAGTCCCGTCCCAGCCTTTCCGCCACCCGATCAAACAGCCGCAAATAGGCCGCAAAGGGCAAGGTTCCATGAGGATCGCGCACATCGGCCCGCCGCAGGTTTTCGCTGGCCAGAAGGCTGTGAACTTCCGGGTCCGGCAGCTGCGCAGAGTTCAGGATCGCATTCAGGATCTTTGCCTGGATGCGCGGAATTCTCTGCCGCTCGGTTGTTTCGGTCCGCATGTGCTCAAAACTATCAATTTTTTGACGAAACAGATCAAGCATGGCGCAACCTATTCCCTACCGTCAAGGGTACGCAACGAGCCCGGACAACCGGGCCGGACACAACAGGGAACTAAATTATGAGTGAAACGCACAGCCGTTTCGCGACCGTCGCCATTGTTGACACGAACGGATTGCTTCGGGGTCAAAAGGTGCGGGGCGCGGATATACCGGGACTTCTGGAGCACGGACCGGGCATGTCGCCCGTGCAGCTGGCCCTGGATCCCACCGACGAAATCCTGGACATGCCGGGCATCACCGACGACAGCGCCGATTTCCATGACACCGATCTGGCCGTCGATCCCTCCAGCCTGCGGCATATCCCGTTCGAGCGCGACGAGGACAATCCGCTCTACCTCGCAGAGTTCACCGGTGCGGCGGCGGAGTTCTGTCCCCGCTCCCTGCTGCGCCGGGTGCTGGCGCGGGCCCGGGACATGGGGCTGACGCCCAAAGTGGGCATCGAGCTGGAGTTCACCCTGTTTGACGAAACCGCGCGCTCGCTCGCGGCCAAGGGCTATGACGGGCTTGATACGGCCACCGCGCACCCCAGCCATGACCTGATTATCTATCAGGCCGCACAGGCGGATCTCTATGCCGAGGTTGCCGACATGTGCGGCCCGCTCGGCATCGGGCTGGGCAAGATGCACGAAGAAATCGGCGGCGGTTTCATGGAGGCCTGCATTGCCGCCACCTCGGCGCTGGAAGCGGCAGATCAGGCGGCGCTGTTCAAGAACTTCATCCGGGTGCTGGCGATGCAGCGCGATCAAACCGTCTGTTTCATGCCGCGCTGGAGCGAAACTGCCGACAGCCAGTCCTCGCATATCCACCTGTCGCTGAGCGGCGCCGATGAAACGCCGCTGTTCTGGGATGCCCGCGCCCCGGCCCGGATGAGCGAGAGCTTTGGTCATTTCATCGGCGGGATGCAGCACTATCTGCCGGCGATGATGCTGATTTTCGCCCCCACGGTGAACAGCTGGCGTCGCTTCGCCGAGGGGACATTTGCACCGCCGGCATTTTCGTGGGGGGTCGAAAACCGCACCACCGCGTTTCGCGTTGTCGGCCACGGGCCACGGTCGATGCGGGTTGAAAACCGCCTGCCGTGTTCGGATGCGAACCCCTATCTGGCGCTGGCGGCGACGCTGGCGGCCGGGTTGGCCGGGATCACCGAACAGATCGCGCCTTCTGATCCGACCAGGGGCAATGGCTACGTCCCCGGCTCCGCCATCGGCCCCGCGCTGCCCGCCAGCATGGAGGAGGCGATCGCGGCCTTGCGCGGCTCGGGTTTTGCCGCAGAATGGCTTTCGCCCCGTTTTGTCGAGACTTTCACCGCCACCCGTGACCACCAGCTTCGGCAGTTCGACGGCAAGACGCTGATCGACGAACGCCGTCGCTTCTTTGAACTGGGGTGAGCATGAAAATCGGTATTCTTGAATGCGGCAGCAACCGTCCCGAATGGGCGCAATACGGCCGCTTTGCGGATTGGTTCCCGCCGCTTCTGTCGCAGGCTGGCCTGGATTTCGAAACCCAGGCCTGGAACGTATCGGAAGGCGAATTCCCCTCCGGCCCGGAGCTCTGCGACGCCTGGCTGCTGACCGGTAGCCCCGCCAGCGCGGTGGACGATGCGCCCTGGCAACTGGCGCTGAGCGAGTTCCTGCGCCCGGTGATCGGCCAAACGCCGGTGATCGGCATTTGCTATGGTCACCAGCACCTGCACCGGATGCTGGGCGGCACCGTCGAGGAATGCCCCGATTGGGGCGTCGGCGTGCAGCACTATGCGCTGAAAGACGCGCCGGACTGGCTGGAGGATCAAGCCGACGCGGCGGGCTTTGACCTGGTGGCGCTGCATCACGATCAGGTCACACGCCCGGCGCCGGATACACGCGTCTTCGCCGGATCGGCGTTTTGCCCCTATGGCGTGACCCAAATCGGCCCCTGCACGCTGACCTTTCAACCGCATCCCGAAATGGACCCGGCCTTTGCCGCCGAGGTCTATGATTTTGAACGCCACCGCATTGGCGAGTCCGAAACCGACGCGGCCTTGCGGACATTGGACCACCCCCGCGACACCAGCCGCGCCGCGCGCTGGATCATGGGCTTCCTTGCGCATCAATTGGAGGACAGGACATGACCACAACCTTGAATGCCCCCGAAACACGGATCGACCTGTCCGACGCCGGTCTCTGGCAGGACGGCCCGCCGCGCGCCGAATTTGCCCGCCTCCGGGCCGAGACGCCGGTGGCCTGGAACCCCCGCCACGACGGTCATCGCGGGTTCTGGGCGGTGACGCGCTATGACGACATCGTAGAAGTCTCCAAGGACACCGAGACGTTTTCCTCCCGCAACGGAGTGATTTCGCTGGACGATTTTGACGACGCACAGAACGACAAACGCCGCACCCTCCTGGAAATGGACCCGCCGCAACATGGCAAGATGCGGATGCTGACACTGCCCGGGTTTACCCGGCGCGGCGTCGGCGGCCTGGAGGAAGATGTGCGCAGCCGTGTGGCCGCGCTCCTTGACCAGATCACCGATGCCGGCAGCTTCGAGGCGGTGGAGACGCTGACCAAACAGGTGCCGATCATCACGCTCTGTTCCCTGCTCGGCATCCCGACCGAGCGCACGGCGGATCTGATCCGTTGGTCGGATATGCTGATCGGCTCGGATGACCCGGATTTCGTCGATCCGATCGTCGAGCAATACTCCGAGCAAGAGCGCCGCATGATGCCCTTTGGCCACCCCGCCGCGCTTCAGGCCTTTGAGATGGGTCGCGCGCTGGCGGCCGACCGGCGTGCCAATCCGCGCAGCGATGTGATCACCATGCTGGTTCAGGCCCAGGTTGATGGCCGCCCGCTGACCGAGGATGAATTTCTCAATTATTTCCTCATGCTGGTCGTTGCAGGCAATGAAACCACGCGCCACACCATGAGCCACGGGCTGCGCGCGCTGGCGGATCATCCTGCCGAATGGGATCGTTTCCGGGCGGGCGGCATCAAGAGCCAGACCGCCACGGATGAGATCCTCCGCTGGGCCAGCCCGGTGCATTTCGTGCGTCGCATCGCCACCCGAGAGACCCGGCTGGGCGAGGTCACCATTGCCAAGGGCGACAAGGTGGCGATGTATTTCACCTCCGGCAACCGGGACGAGGCATATTTCGAGGCGCCGGACCGCTTTGACATCGGACGCGAAAAGAACCCGCATATGGCCTTTGGCAAGGGGGGGCCGCATTTCTGCCTTGGCAATTATGTCGCCCAGCTTCAGGTGCGGGTGTTGATCGAGGAACTGGCCAAGCGCGTCGCCCGGATCGAAACGACAGGCCGGGTCGACCTGCTGCGCTCAAACCACATCCACGGCGTCAAAGCGCTCGATCTGGCGTTCCACTCCGCATGAATTGCTTGCCGGGAGGCTGGCCAGCCCTCTGCGCTGGCCTCCCGCACAGCGCGTGACCAAGCGGGGGCTGATCGGGTCATGCCACTTGGGATTGTATGCGCTGGCGGCAGGGGGGATAGTGGCCGTATGACCGCTGAAACAGAGTTCTCCTTCGCTGCGCTTTCCGATTCGGCGCGACGGCATATCCGGGTGTTTCAGGCCCATCAGTTTCTTGATCGCTTTGCGATGGGATTGACGGTGTCTGTTGTGGCCCTGGCATTGAGCGATCGAGGCATGGATCTCTTTCAAATCTCGCTGCTCTTTGGGGTCTACTCGCTCACCACCATGGTGATGGAGCTGCCGTTTGGCGGTCTGGCAGACAGTATCGGGCGCAAGCCTGTCTTTCTGACCGCGGTCATCGCCAGTTTGGTGTCGCTTTCGATTTTTCTCTCGACCCGCGATTTTTATGTGCTGGCGCTGTCCTTTGCATGTATCGGTTTTGGCCGTGCGCTTCGGTCGGGCACGCTTGATGCGTGGTTTGTCGAAACATTCAGGGCCAGCGCGCCAAATGTGGATGTCCAGCCCGCGCTGGCAAAAGCGCAATGGGCCAATGCTGTCGGCTTGGCCCTCGGGGCCGTCCTCGGCGGACTTCTACCCGATATGCTGGGCCAGGTCGCAACACAGCTGGGTTTCAGCATCTATGACGTCTCCTACGCGGCGAGCTTTGCCGTAATGTTAGTCGTTTTTGCCTTCACCACATTCGCCATTGTCGAGCAGCCGCGCCCCATGAACCTGGCCGCGCTCAAGCTAGGCTTTGTGATCGTGCCGACGGTAATAAAGGATGCAGGTCTTCTGGCCCTCAAACATCCCGCATTGTCGATGCTTCTGGCTGCGCTGGCCTTCTTCTTGATGGCGAGCAACCCGGTCGAGGTGATCTGGCCGACATATGCAAAACCGATGTTGGATGAAGGCTATGCCAATACCGTAATCGGTGTTGTCACTGCGTCGTATTTCTTTGCGATCGCGCTTGGCGCCTCTGTGTCATCGCACATCAGCCGGTTCTTCAAGCGGCGACACGCGCGGACGCTGGCGGCGAGCTATGCGGGCTTGGCCGGCGTTCAGATCGCATTGGCTTTGCAAGGCAATATCATCGGCTTTTTGGCGGTTTTCATCCTGTATTCCGTGATCCTCGGCGTCAGCGAAACACCGGCGAGCAGCATTCTGCATCGCTGCGTCGAAGACCGTCAGCGGTCGACCATGCTATCGCTCAGATCGCTGATACAACAATTGGGGGCCGCATTTGGTCTGACTTTGGCCGGCGCGATCGCCGATCTCTATTCCACGGCTGTCGCATGGATCCTGGGAGCAGGGTTTCTTGTCATCGCCGCGATCCTGGCCTTGATGCTGGCCAAACGACTGAACACAGAACCGGATCGCTGAGAGTTCCACGGCGCAGCCTCGCCGCGCGACCGGATGCAAAGCGGTCGCTGCGGGCTTGGGCTATGAAGCGGAGCTGTGCAGGTGATGAAAATCGCGGCTGAAATAAACAAGCCCCGCCCCCGGGCGCGCTGACAGATGCACGCCCTGCACTTCGCAGAACATGACGGAATGGGTGCCCTGCTCCAGCACGCTGCCGATCCGGCAATCCAGCGCGACATTACTGTCGGTCAGCACCGGCGACCCGGTGGCCAGCGTGGTCCATGTACCCTGGGCAAAGCGGTCCACGCCTTCGACATAGCGCGCAAAGGTGTTGCAAAGATCCTGATGCTGGCTGGCCAATACATTCACGCAAAGCGCCCCATTGCGCAGGAACTTGTCGTGCACAAAGCTGCCCCGGTTGATGCAGACCAGGACCGTGGGCGGGCTGTCGGTCACCGAACAGACCGCCGAGGCAACCAGCCCGTGCTTGCCCGCTGGCCCGTCGGTGGTCAGCAGGTTCACCGCCGCGCCCATGCGGCTCATGCCTTCGCGAAAGGCGATCTGGTTCTCGGTCAGCTCCATGTCGTCCCCTCTCATATATCGAGCACAAGCGTGCCGCGCCCGCGCGAACAGCAGACGCACATCTGGTCACCATCCTCGCGTTCCTCATCCGTCAGGAACTGGTCGCGGTGGTCGATATCGCCGCTGATAACATCGGTGACGCAGGTGCCGCAAACACCCTCTTCGCATTTGACCTCGACCTTGATGCCATGCTCGGCGAGCTTCTTGGCTATGGTGTCATCCGGGCCGATGGTCAGCGTCACGCCGGAAGCGCGCGCCTCGACCTCGAAACTGTCGCCGCTCAGCTCCACATCCGCCGAAAAATACTCGCGGTGAACATTCGCCGTGGCGTGCCCTGCCGCTTCGGCGGTGTTGATCACCCAATCCATGAAACCTTGCGGGCCGCAGACATACAGGTGGGTATCCGGCGACGGCGCGGGCAGGTCACGCGCCAGGTCGAGCTTTTGCGCCGCGTCTTCGTCGTCGTGGTGAAACACCACCCGGTCGGCAAAGGGCGCGGCCTTGAGCTCCTCGTAGAATGCTGTCACGTCGCGGGAGCGCGTGCAAAAATGCAACGTGAAATCCTTGCCGATCGCATGCAGCCGTCGCGCCATGGCGATCATCGGCGTGACGCCAATGCCACCGCCGAGCAGCACGGTCTTGGTCGCGCTTTCCTCCAGCGGGAAGTGATTGCGTGGCCCTTCGACCTTGAGCGCCGCACCCGGTTGCGCCACCCGATGCACCTCCAGAGACCCCCCGCGCGAGGCGGGATCCTTCAGCACGCCGATCTCGTAATAGCCGGTCTCGGCAGGGTCGGAACACAGCGAATACTGCCGCCAGAGATCGACCTCCGGCAGGTAGAGATCAAGATGCGCCCCGGCGGTGACCGGCGGCAGATTGTCGCCCACCAGCCGGATGCGCGCGATATCGCCCCTGTCGTCGATCCGTTCGGAAACGGTGAGGGTCAAGGTCTGATTGTCTGTCATATCAAGGCTCATCTCATGTATATCCCGCCGTTCACGTCCCAGCAGGCACCGTTGACGAAGGCCGCGCGCGGCGCCGCGAGCATCGCGACAAGTTCGGCAACGAACTTCGGATCGCCCAAATCGCCCACGGGGATGTTTTTCTTGGCGGCGTCGATATTGTCACCCAGCACCTCGCGCACCATGGGCGTATCCATCGGGCCCGGCGCGATCGCGTTGCAGGTCACGCCAAAGGGCGCAAGGTCACGGGCAAAGATCTTGGTCAATGTCAGGATCGCGCCCTTTGAAGCCGCGTAATGCGCCCCCGTGGCAGTGCCCCCATTCTGCCCCGCCAGCGAGGCCATGTTGACGATCCGCCCATAGCCGCGATCCTTCATGTGGCGGCCAAAGATCTGGCAACCGGCAAAGGTGCCGCCCGCGTTGGTGGCCATCACCTCGTTGAAAAAGGCGGGGTCGATCTCCAGCACCGGCTGCACGGCGGTGCGGGCGGCATTGTTCACCAGCACCTCAACCGAGCCATAGAAGGTGATGCACTGGTCCAGCACGGTCTGAAAGTCCTCCGGCTTGGTCACGTCCAGCGTCGCGGTGGTGGCGGTTTCGCCGGAAAGATCCAGCTCTGACGCCAGCGCCTTGGCCGGTTCCGGGTCCATATCGGTGATGACGACGCGGAACCCTTCGCGGTGCAGGGCGCGGGCGACCTCGGCCCCGAAGCCGCGCGCACCGCCGGTGATGACGGCGGTCTGGATCTGATCAGGCAAGGGGGCCACCATCAGAACAGATAGCTGAACGAATTCAGCATCCCGTCGGAGTTCAGCAGGCGGATCACCTTCTGATGCAGTTTGAAGCCCTCGTCCGTGGCCTTGAGCACATAGCGGACATTCCCGGCCCAGCTGCGCTGGCGGCCGAACTTGTCCTCGATCAGGTGTTCGGCGGCGCGGACGGTGATCAGATCGCCCTCGGCTTTGTCGATCACGATCCGGCTGACGGTGCGCACGGTCACCGCCGGCGGCGCCGAGGAAATAGAGAACCCCGCCTGAAACCGCCCGATCCGGTCGCGGCGCATCTTGGCATTGTCATAGCAGAGGTTCAGTTGATTGGCGTAATCCTCGCCCTCGCCGATCGGCATGATGTACATGCCATCCTCGGTCCAGAGGTCCAGCCAGTCGTCATAGGCGCAGGCGTCGAGCAGGTCGGCCTCCTGCCACAGGAACCGGGTCACATCGGCGAGCAAGGCGCCAGCGTCGATCTTGGACATCTCGGTCATGCCATCATCCTCTTCCACATCTTGTAGGCAGCGCGCATGCCCGTCTCGGCGCTGATATGGCCGCGCGGACCAGCGGTGCCGGGTTCCTCATCGACCAAGCCACGGTTCACCAGGATCGGCAGTTGCTCGCCGCCCTTGGTGCCGCGCTGCACGCGCTCCCAGACCTCGGCGTCATCGGGGCTGCCAAAGCCCATCGGCCCCTGGAAATGCTCATGCAGACGCATCCGCATCTGGTTCGCCGCCTGCGGGCCGCCCTCCATACCAAGCGCCATATGGCGAATGTCGGTCTGCTCCACGCTGACAGGGGTCAGCACGCGGAAGAAGGCGAGGCTGAAGGACACATTGGGGAACAAATTCAAGTTGAACCCGGCCCCGCCAACGGCGCGGACGATGCGGCGCACCTGGTCCTCGGGGTAGCCCTCGTCGCGCAGCTCCTGCGCCAGCTCTTCGAAACGGGCCGGGATCGGATCGTCGAGATTGGCCTCCAGATCCTCCAGCTCGGGGATCATCATCATCACCGAATGGCCGTTGCCCAGGTCCTCGACCCAGCCGCGCCCCTTGTCGAGGAAATCGAACATCTCATTCGTCGCGCCATCCAGCGATTGCAGGAAGCTCTTGTGCACGACCGGGAAGTGATAGGCGTCGGTGGTGTTCTCCAGCTGCACCTTCCAGTTCATCGGCACGGTGAACTGATGTTCACCCAGCACCTTGACCGGGAAACCGCCGCCCTGCTTCATGAAGAGGTCGATATAGCGGCAAACCTCGGCACCGAGGAAATCGGTCAGGGGTTCGATGTCATCGTTGAAGGTCGCGAAGACCATGCCCTGATAGGACTCGGTGCGCAGCTTCAGAAGCCCATGCTGTTCCTTGTTGAAATCATCGCCGTATTGCTCGGGGTAGGGCAGCGCGCGCAGGCTCCCGTCGAGCCCGTATCCCCAGCCGTGATAGGGGCACTGGAAGGACGCGGTCTTGCCCTTCTTCACCTCGCAGACGGTCGCGGCACGGTGGCGGCAGCGGTTGACCATGACGTGGATCACGCCCTTGCGGTCCCGCACCACAATCACCGGCTCAAGGCCGACATGGGACAGCTTGAACGACCCTTTGTCGGGAAATTCGCTTTCATGAGCCACAAAGACCCAGGTGCGTTTAAAGACCTTTTCCATCTCTTCGGCAAAGAGATCGGGGTCTTCATACATTTCGGTGGCAACCTTGGCGTTCTCTTCATCATAGAGCGCGTCGAGATCGCTGAATTTCGGCATATCAAGCGACATGTCTCAGCTCCTGTGTTTCGCGGGAATTTCCAAGGCACGGCCCATGCGCGCCTCGACGGTCATGTATTTCCACAAGCGGTCGTTGCCTTCACCGACCACGATGGTGCGCAACAGGTTGCAGGCAGCCTGCACCGTGGCGCGGTCGGGGAAATCGGCCAGGATGTACCAGGTGAAGGGAAAGCCCTGCGTCGCGCCGACCATGGTCTGGTCGTCGTCAAAGGTGCCGACGATTTCGACCCCCTCCAGATCTGCAATGCCGCGCATCAGCGCCTGCGTTGCGGTCCAGACCGGGCCGATCTGGTCAAACGGCAGCGAGAAGAACGTCGGGTGGTTGTTGAAGCACAAAAGCGTGCGGATGGGTTGCGGTTCGGACATCGGGACCTCCTCAGGGGTAGCCGGGCATGGTGGGTTCGTCGAACATCGCGGCACCGGCCCCGGTCAGCGTGCCTTCCGACAGGAAGGCGTGCTGCGCGACGGAGGCGGCGTCGATCATGTTGCGAATAAGCGGGTGGCCCTGCTCGATGGCGTTGGAGCCACCAAGCGCAAAGGCCATGCGCGCGGCTTCGGCACCGTCCTTGGCGGCCTTTGACGCAACCAGCCGCAGGCGGATGTGCAGGTCGCGGTCAACCTTTTCGTTGTGCTCGAGCTGCTCCCAGGCTTCGTCGAGCGTGTCGTAAAACATCGCTTGCGCGCCCAGATAGAGGCTGCGCGCCTTGGCGTATTCGGTTTGCAGATAGGGCCGTGCGCCGGGTTTGGGCGCGCCGGTCACGGACTGGCGGCTGCCGGACTCGTGAATGAACTCCAGATTGGCCCGCGCCGCACCCAGCGCCACAACCGCCAGCACCTGGCTGGCCAGCGCCATCGAAGGGTAGCGAAATTGCTTGTCGTCCATGGTCGGGGTCGATCCCCGCACGAATGTCCATTCGCGCGGCACCACGACGCCATCGACCTTGATGTCATGGCTTCCGGTCGCGGCCAGGCCCACGGTGTTCCAGGTATCGACCACCTCGACCTTGTCGCGTGGCATGATCGCGATCAGTGGCAGCTTGGTGTCGTTGTCCTCGACCTTGATGCCAGCCCCGGCCAGATCCGCCCCCATGATGCCAGAGCCCCAGGGCCATTGACCGCGCACCTCATAGCCGCCGGGAACCGTCTTGGCAGGCTGCGGCGGAAACATCGCCCCAGCAAAGACGGTATCGGGGTTCTTGCCGAAGATCTCGGCATAGGTGTCCACCGGCAGCGTCGCGAGATAGGTCGCCGAGACGCCAAAGCTCGCCACCCAGCCGGCAGAGGCATCGGCGGCGGCGATGTCTTCGATCAGCCGGCAAAAGGCCGAGGGCGATTTTGCATCGCCGCCGAAACGTTCCGGCACGAAGGCACGATAGACGCCAAGACCCTTGAACTGGTCCACCACATCCTGCGGGATATGGCGCAGGGCCTGGAACTCGCCAGCGCGCGCCCGGATATCGGCAAGGACCCTCTCCTTGCTATCAGGCCTCTGCGCCGTTGCGGCTTGAGCATTCATTCCTCTTCCTCCGTCAGAAAATAGCTACAGGTGGCCGCCATCCATTCGGCGATCGCGCAAAGCCGCGCGTCCTCGCCCTTGCGGCCGATGATTTGCAGGCCAAGCGGCACCTCTGCCTTGACGGGCAGGACGATCGCCGGATGGCCGCTCAGATTAAAGGGACGCAGAAAGCGGGTCAGCGGCAGCACCTTTGATGGCTCTGCCGCCTCGCTCAGCAGCGGCGGCACCATCGGCAGCGCCGGCGTGATGAGCGCATCGACCTTTGCCAGCGCGGCATCGACCTCTGCGGTGAAACTGACGCGGATCTCTTCCGCCTGCACCAGCTGCGCCGAGGTGATTTCCCCGGCCGCCGCAATCCTGGCCCGCACGTCGTCACCAAGGCGCGGATCTGCCAGCAGGCGATAACAGGCCGCATAGGTTTCCACGCCGATAATGGTCATCGCCGCATCAAAGGCATCCTCCAGTCCGGGCAATTGGACATAGCCCGCCTCCGGCAGGCCCTCCATCATGCCATAGACCAGCGGCTCTCCGACTGCCGGATCAAGATCCCGCGCCTGCACCCGCGCCAGACGCGGCGCCCGGGTCAGGGGCTCGGGCGTGAACTCGGGGTCCATCGCCGCCATCATGCGGGTCAGCATCGCAGGGCTGCGGCCAAAAACGCCAACGCAATCAAGGGAGGACTTGGCCGGGTGACAGCCCTTGCGACTGATCCGTCCAAAGCTGGGCTTGATCCCGTAGACGCCGCAGCAGATCGCGGGCTGGCGCACCGACCCGCCGGTATCCGTTCCGATCGCGGCATCACACAGGCCCGCCGCCACCGCTACCGCGGACCCCGAGGAGGACCCCCCCGGAATTCGATCCGGCCAGCGTGGGTTCACCGGGGTTCCGAATCCCGCATTGATCCCGGTCATGCCATAGGCCAGCTCGTGCATCTTGGCCTTGCCGATGATGCGTGCCCCGGAACCCAGCAGAGCCTCGACAACCTGCGCATGACTATCAGCGGGCGGCTGATCCCGAAGCGCAGCAGAGCCCGACGCGGTGACCTGCCCGGCGATGTCGATACAATCCTTCACCACCACCGACAGGCCGCCTTCGGCCCCAAGCTCAAGCGGGCCTAGCAGTGCAGAATATTGATCCGTCAGAGCGGTCATCGCGCGGTTCCCTGTTGAACATTGGCCCATCTGTGGCGTGAGCATTACGGTAAAATTACCGCTTAAATGATCTAGGTCAAGAATTTTCACGTGAATTTTGAATTGTTCTTTCGTGATCGCCCCAACTTCGCTACATTACGGGAAAATTACCACAACCCGGAGGAGCACTATGTCACAAGAAACCATTGCCAAGCTGGAACAGCGGCTCGCGATTCTCGAAGCAGAGGCCGAAGTGCGTCGGGTTCAGGCGCGGTACATGTTCCTGTGCGACACGCCGAACCCGGAGTTTGGCTCAAATGACGACGCCGACCGAATCGACCGGATCATGGAGCTTTTCGCCCCCGAAGCGGTCTGGGAAGGCGTTGGCGAATATTACGACAACCAGTTCGGCCGCGCCGAAGGTTGGGACGCGGTGAAAAAGCACTTTCAGGGGTTCTGGGGCGGCAAGACCGATCCGGCGCTGATCCTGAACTGTCATTATCTCACCTCCGAGCAGATCCGCGTGTCGGACGACGCGATGACCGCCGAAGGCAATTGGGTCCACATGCAGCCCTGGCTGTTTTCGGACGGCAAGGCGCTGTTGCGCTCGTCGCGGCTTTGGAACAGCTATCGCAAATGCGAAGACGGCAAATGGCGCTACACCCGCAACCGCACCGAGAACGTCTTTGTCGCGCCGCTGCCTGCGACCTGGGCGTCGGACTATCCCTCGGCGTCGGTGCTGATGCAGCCCTGAACCAGCCGCAAGCGCATCAAAAAAAAGCCCGCCGACCGGCGGGCTTTTTCATATCTTGACCCGTGATGCGTCAGCTATAGGCGACACAGACGGCCTTGGTTTCCAGGAAGTTGTCGAGCGCGGTGGAGCCGTGTTCGCGGCCAAGCCCCGACTGTTTGAAGCCGCCAAAGGGCATGTTCTGATCGGGGATGTTATGGCTGTTCACCCAGACCGTCCCGGCCTGCACCTTGGGCACCAGGCGCATGACCCGGTTGATGTCCTTGGACCACAGCGACGCACCCAGCCCGTAGCGCACGTCATTCGCCATCGCGATCACCTCGTCTTCGGTGTCAAAGGGCGTGATTGCCGCGACCGGACCAAAGACCTCCTCCTGCATCAGCGCACAGCTCGGCGCGGCCCCTTCGAACAGTTGCGGCGCAACGAAATAGCCGTCGGACGGCGCGGTCAGATCGAGCAAAGGCGTGGCCCCATCCGCAATGCCGCGTTCAATGGCGGCGGTCACATGGGCCTGATGCTTGGCGCTGACCAGCGGGTTGATCTGGTTGGCCGGATCCATGCCTGGGCCGATCGGCAGCGAGGACACGATGCCCTTGAGCGTGCTTACCGCCTCGTCATAGATGCCGCGCTGGATGAACAGACGCGCGCCCGCGCAGCAGGTCTGGCCGGTGTTGAGAAAAATACCGATGCCGGTGGCCGGGCCAAGCAAGCTCAGATCCATATCATCAAACATCACCATCGGCGCCTTGCCGCCAAGCTCCAGCGTCACCGGTTTCACATCCTGCATGGCACGCGTGCCAATCTTGATGCCGGTATCGGTAGAGCCGGTAAAGGTGACCTTGTTCACCCCCGGATGCGCAACCAGCGCGGCACCGACCGCACCGCCGCCTGTCACCACGTTCACCACTCCGTCGGGAAAGCCCGCCTCGCGGATCAGCTCAACCAGCCGCAGCGAGGTCAGCGGCGTTTCCTCGGCGGGTTTCAATACCACCGTGCAACCCGCCGCCAGCGCCGGGGCAATTTTCCAAACCGCCATGTTCAGCGGGAAATTCCAGGGCGTGATCGCGGCCACAACGCCAACCGGCTCCTTGCGGGTGAAGGCCGTGTACTGCGTGCCCGGCGGGATGGCGATGGAGACATCCAGCGTCTCGCCCCGGATCTTGGTCGCGTAGCCGGCCATGTAGCGAATGTATTCCGCCGAGGACATCACCTCGATCAGGCGGCTCATCATGATGGATTTGCCGTTTTCCAGCGTCTCGATCTGCGCCAGCTCCTCGCCGTTTTCCTCGATCAGGTCAGCCAGCTTCAGCATCAGGCCAGTCCGTGCCGCGCCCGACATCGCGGCCCATGGCCCCTGCATCGCGGCCGCGGCGGCGCGCACGGCGCGGTCCACGTCCGCCTCGCTCGCCTCGGGCACCTGCGCCAGGACGCTGCCGTCGGCGGGGTTGAAGACATCGAAGCTGCCGGCCTCGCCGGCACAGCTTTGACCGCCAATCAGCATTTGGGGCGCGTCGAGGAACGCGGTGACGTCGGGGGCGACCCCACCGGGGGCCTGATCTGGTGCGCCAATACGCATGGGTATCCGCCTCTGTGCTCTCGGCACTTGGCTTTTAAGAATGAGTCTCTGCGGATGGATCCTCGGCCCAATCGCGCAGCGTCGTGCGCAGGGCCTGGACCACGATCAAAACGATGGCGATGACCAGCAGCGCCGAAATCGGGCGGCTGACGAAATCCAGCGGGCTTTCGATCCGGGCGGCGGCCGCCCGCAGCTTCACTTCCATGATATTGCCCAGCACCATCCCAAGGATGATCGGCACCACCGGCAGGTTCAACCGCTTAACGATCAGCCCAAAGACCCCAAAGCCCGCCGCCACAAGGCAATCCACCGCCGAGTTGCGCAGCGAATAGATGCCGACGAAGCTCAGGATCAGAATACCCATGCCGAGGAACCGCGTCGGCACCCGGATCAGGTGGATCAGCAGGTTCGACGACACCAGCATCCACAGAATGACGATGATGTTCAGAACGATCAGCGCGAGATAGAGCGCATAGACAAAATCCAGCTGGTTCTGGAACAGGTTCGGCCCCGGCACCACGTTGTGCACATAAAAGACCGACAGCATCATCGCGGTCAGCGCCTCGCCCGGAATGCCAAGCGCGAGCAGCGGGATCATGGCGGCGGCGGGCACGGCGTTGTTGGCGCTTTCTGATGCGACAAGCCCCTCGGGGCTGCCCTTGCCAAAGCTGTCCGGGTCCTTGGAAAATCTGCGCGCGGTGGTGTAGCTCAGGAACTGTGCGGTGAATTCACCAACACCGGGAATCATGCCCATCAGAACGCCAAAGCCCGATCCGGTCAGCGCCACCCGCTTGTAGCCCAGCACCTCGCGCACGGCGCCGCCCATCGACCCCGAGACCGATTTCGCATCCGGCGCGCTTTCCGGTTCGACCATCAGCACAAAGGCCTGCGAGATCGCAAACAGCCCAAGCACCACGACAATCAGATCCAGCCCCGACGTGAGCCACGCCAGCCCGAAGGTAAAGCGCATGGTATAGTTGACCGGCTCCATCCCGACGCTTTGCAAGAGGATGCCGAAACCGGCCATCATGCCCGCGGCCGCCATCTGCCCTTTATGCGCGACGATCACCAGCACGACGCCCAAAAGCGCCGCCAGGAAAATCTCGCGCGAGCCAAACATCGGTGCCACCTTGGCCAGAACGGGGGCCAAAAGGATCAGCACCACGACCGAGAAAATCGCGGAAAAGAAGCTGGCGCCATAGGCCAGGCCAAGCGCCCGCAGCGCCTCGCCGCGTTTGGTCATCGGATAGCCGTCATAGGTGGTCAGCGCGTTGACGGCGGTGCCCGGTGTGTTGATCAGGATCGCGGGCAGCGAGCCGCCGTACATCGACGAGCCATAGATGCCCAAGAGCAGCGTCAGCCCGACCAGCGGCTCCATCGAGAAGGTCGCGGGCAAGAGGATCGCGATCGCCACCGCCGGGCCAACCCCGGGGATGGCCCCGATGATCACGCCACCGATCGAGCCGATGAACAGCGCCACGATGACCTGCCAATGCAGCAGGTGATCCGCCGCGAGAAAGAGCGTTTCCAACATCTACGGGCCTCAGAAATTTGTCATGGCAAAACTGCGGATGGCATCCGGCAGATAGCTATAGAGCGCCCCCGCCGGCAGGCGCACATGCAGCCCGGTGCGAAAGATCAGCACAACCGCCACTGCAAACAGGACCGCAGCCAGCAGCGCCCGGCGCGTCCGATAGCCAAGCCGCACCCCAAGCAGAACCGCCAGGGCCACGGTGGCAGGCAAATAGCCGATCCGCGGCACCGAAAGCACATAGACGACGAACCAGCCCACGAATTCGAGTGATCGCCCCCAGACCAGCACCTCGCGCAGCCGTCCCGGCAACCGCGGCGCATTCAGCGTCGCAATCATATGGACCCCACCAAAGAGCAGCATCATGGCGACCCCGACCGCAGGCCAGAACCCGGGCTGCGTGATCAGCGCCTTGTCCGGCAGGAACTTCGCCTGTTGCGGCAGCACCAGCGCCACCAGAACCGCGAAGAGAAAGAACCCCACCGCAAACACAAGATCACCCGGCCGCCGTTCACGGCGGAACAACGCAAGGAAGTTGAAAACCTGTTTCATGGATTTTTCCGCAAGGCGAGCAGGGGGCCGCAGACATGCGCCCCCCTGGCGACCTTATTCACCGAGGAAGGTGGAAATGCGCTCAAGCGTCGCGGCGTCCTTGGTCATCTGCGCGTCCGATTGCTGCGCATCCAGCCAGTATATCTCGGCGCCGGTCTCTTCTGACACCTGCTTGGCCGCCTCTGACGCGATCACCTCCTGGGCCACTTTGGCAATGGCGTCGCGCACCTCTTGCGGGGTGTCCTTGTGAACGAACAGCCCGTTCCAGGTGGAGAAATCCAGCTCCGGCACGATTTCACCTGCGGTGGGCACGTCCGGCAGGACCGGAATGCGATTGTTGGTATCGGCCATCAGGATGGTCAGATCATCAAGACAGGGGCGGATCAGTTGCAGTGTCGTGTTGATGACATCCGCATCCCCCGAGGCCAGCGTGTTGCAATCCAGCGCGTCAAAGGCGGCATCCGAGGCAAACTCGAACTCAAGCGCCTTGGCCATCGCCAAGGAATGACGCGCCGGGCTGGTTACATCGCCGAAATGGCCCAGCGTCACGGGGTTTTCACGGGCATAGGCGGCGAGCTCGTCCATCGTCTTGTAGGGCGCATCACCAGCGGCCGCGAGGACAAATGGATAGGACAGGAAGATGCCAATCGGCTCGAACGGATTGCCCTCCAGCGGCGGAATGCCGATATAGGGGCCGACCATCGGCACGTCGATCACAAAGGATCCGATGGTATAGCCGTCGGCAGGCGCCATCGCGACCTCGACCGCACCGGGGAAGGGACCGCCGCCGCCGCCGGGCTTGTTCACCACCGCCGCGGGCACGCCGTAGGTTTCCTGGAACTTGTCGGCGATCATCCGGGTCAGGATGTCCTCCAGATCCCCCGGAGGCCAGGGCACGACGAATTCCACCGGTTTCTCCGGGTAATCCGCCTGCGCTGCGATGGGCATGGCGGCAAGCATGGCTATGGCGCTGGCCTTGAGAAGATTTTTCATATTTTTGCTCCCTGTTCGCTGTTTGAGCTTACACTTATTTGCGTGATTATTCACGTCATTTTTACTCTTACTGCCGCCGATCAGGTCTTTCGCCCGATTTTTCGGCGTGATGGCCGGCCCGGCCAAGGGTCAGGTCTCAACCGCGTGGCGGCAGGACGAAATCATATTTGGCACGCCAGAGCGGCCCCGGCTGCGACGGCTCGCACCGTTCAAAATCAACGATCAAGGGCGCCTTCACACCAAAGACCGCATCGCTTTCCAGATAGGCGTCGCCCGCGACAAACGTATGGGTGATCAGCCGGTCATATCCGGGCGCGGTGACTAGGAAATGCATATGCGCCGGACGATAGGGGTGCCGGCCGAGATGGCCCAGCATCTCGCCCACCGGGCCGTCATCGGGGATCGGATAGCTCACCGGCTTGATCCCGGTGAACCAGTAGCGCCCATCGGCCCCGGTGCGAAACACCCCGCGATTGTTGTGCTGGGGCTGCACGTCGGGCTGTTGCACGTCATAGAACCCATCGGCGTTGTCCGACCAGACATCGACCAGCGCGCCCTCGATGGGATGGCCGTCAAGATCGACGATCCGCCCCTCAAAGAGGCAGGGCTCTCCCACGCCATCCAGCGAAATCTCCGCGCCCATCTCGCGTTCGGGCACACCATCCACGTGGAAGGGGCCAAAGACGGTCGAAGGGGTCGAGCCCGCCGGTTTGCGGTTGTTCACCGCATCCACCAGCATCGACAGGCCCAGCACATCCGACAGCAGGATGAACTCCTGCCGGGTGTCCGAACACATTTGCCCGGTGCGGGTCAGAAAGGCGATGGCGGTTTCCCATTCCGCCTCGGTCAGGGTCACCTCCTTGACGAAAGCGTGCAAGTGCTTGACCAGCGCGGCCATGACCTCGGTCAGCCGCGCATCGGCGTCGGGCGACATTCTGGCGTTGACGGTCTCGACTGAATCCGCCTCTGAGAAATAACGGGTCATAGCTGTGCCTCGCTGATTGGGGGATCGCCAGCCCAGGCCCGGGCCAGCATGGCCCGGATCGCGCCTTGCTCCAGCGGTCTGGGGTTTGGATAACGGGCCTGCATGGCCAGGTCCGTGGCGCGCGCGATGGCCTCCTCCGGCAGGCCCAGCTCGCGCAGGCTGACCGGGGCGCCAAGACCTTGGGCCAACCTGTGCAGACCGGCGGCCGGATCATCCCCAAGGATCGGGCGGAGCGCCTCGATCACCTGCGGCACGGCGGGCGCGTTATAGGACAGCGCATGCGGCAGCACGACGGTATGCGTCTGCGCATGGGGCATCCCGAAACTGCCACCCAGCGTGTGGCAAAGTTTATGATGCAGCGCCATCCCGACGTTGCCAAGGCAGGTGCCGCAGAGCCAGGCGCCATAGAGCGCCTTTTCCCGCGCCTCGATCGAGGTCGGGTCCGCAACGATGCCGGGCAAGGCCCCGACCAGGGCGCGAATGCCCTCAAGCGCCAGCGCATCCATCACCGGATTACCGTTCTGCGCATAGAGCGCCTCAACCGCATGGGCGATGGCATTGATGCCCGATGTGACGCTCATCGCAACCGGCAAGCTGCGGGTCAGCTCGATATCATAGATCACCACCTCGGGCTGAATTTCCGGGCCGGAGCGCGTGGTTTTCAGGCCATCCTCGGTCTCGCCAAGGATCGGGGTCATTTCAGAGCCGGCGTAGGTCGTGGGCAATACCACCTGTACCACACCCGTGCGGGCGGCCAGGGCCTTGCCCAACCCGATGGTCGATCCACCCCCGACAGAGATCACCCCATCCGCGCCTGCCGCCGTCAGCGCCTCCTGCGCGGTGTCGGTCACATCCGTCGGCGTGTGCATGGCCGCACCGGAGAACAGCCCCACCGCCAGTTCGCCAAGGTCCTGCGCGACGGTCTCGCCCATGGCCTGTTGTTGCGGCGTGGTCAGCACGAGCGCGCGGTTGATCCCCGCCGCCCGTGCTTCCTCTGCCAGCAGGACCCGGGTGCCCGAGCCGAACAGAACCCGCGTGGGCAGCGGATTGAACTGGAAACCATCGCGCGGCAGGGTTCCGATCACCTTATTGCTCCGCGTCAAAGCGGGCGCAGGCCCGGGTGAGCGCGTTCACGATGATGTCGATCTCGGCCTCCTGAATGACCAGCGGCGGCGACAGGATGATCACCGATCCAGCCGGGCGCACGATGGCCCCCTCTTCGCGGGCATAGGCGGCGATGCGTTCGACAATGCCATTGCCCGGATCCATGGGCGTGCGCGCGGCCTTGTCGGAGACGAAATCAAGCCCCACCATCAAGCCCTTGCCGCGCACCTCGCCGATGACGGAGCAGCTCTCCGCCAGCGGCTTCAGCCCCTCCAGCAACCGCGCGCCCATCTTGGCCGCATTGCCGGGCAGGTCTTCCTTTTCGACGATATCGAGACAGGCAAGCGCAGCGGCACAGCCCACCGGATGCCCGGTGGAGGTATAGCCATGCATGATGATGCCCTGCTCGCTGAACCCCTGATACCAGGCATCCGCGACGCGTTTGTTGAGCGCGGTCGCGCCAAGCGGCACATAGCCCGAGGAAATCCCCTTGGCGAGGCACATCATATCGGGCTTTACCCCCCAGCCGCGCGCGCCGAACATGCTGCCGGACCGCCCGAAACCGGTGACCACCTCGTCGGAGATCAGCAGCACCTCGTATTTGTCCAACAGCGCGCGCAGTTTCGGCCAGAAGCTCTCTGGCGGCACGATCACGCCGCCCGCGCCCTGCACCGGCTCGGCGATGAAGGCGGCGACGGTTTGCGGGCCCTGCGCCAGGATGGTGCGTTCGATCTGGGTGATCACCGCATCGGCCAGCGTCTCCGGGTCCTCGGAGTAGGGGTTGCGATAGGTCCAGGGGCTGTCGATCTGGAAGCACCCGGGCAGGAGCGGCTCGTAGGCGTTGCGATAATAGGGCGCGCCATTCACCGAAAGCCCGCCGAAATGCACCCCGTGATAGCCCTGCTTGAGCGACAGGAACTTGGTTCGGGTCGGCTGCCCCATAAGATGCCAATACTGCCGCGCCAGTTTCAGCGCCGTTTCCACCGCGTCAGAGCCATTGGCGGAGAACATCACCTTGGTGATCTCTTCCTGGGCGGCCATCTCGCAGATCTTGGCCGAAAGCTCGATCGAGGGCGCAGTGGCGGTGCCCGCAAAGGAGGAATAATAGCTGATGCGGTCCATCTGCGTGATGATCGCCTGTTTCACCTCGGGCCGGTTGTGGCCGACGTTGACGTTCCACAGGCCGCCCAGGCCATCGACCAGCCGGTTGCCGTCAATATCGGTCACATAGCAACCGTCACCTTCCATGATGATCTGCGGCGGGTGGTCATTGCTGATGAGCGGATGGATCATCGGGTGGAATTGGTGGCGCGTGTTCTCGGCGCGCAGAAAATTGTCGCGGTCCAGCATCTATGTCTCCCTGCATCGGCGGCTTCTGGAGCGCGGATGTCGCTCCGCTCTGCGCCTTTAGGTCAGGGTGCGGTCGAAGCACGTGGATTATCCATTGTAATTTCCGTCACAAATCCGATACTTTACGACATAATGGTAAATTTACTGAATATCTCCCAGACAGGGCGTACAGCGCCCAAGACCGCCTTTTCCTCGATACGGGCCTCTTTCCTTGCCGCGCTGATCGAGCGATTCGAGGCACAGGAGCGCTCGGCGCAGCCGCTGTTGAACCGCGTCGGGATCACCACTGCGCAGCTGTCCGACCCCTATGGGGCGATTCCGCTGCCGCTGTTTGTCGCGTTTCTCGAAGCCGCCGCCGAAATGACCGACGACCCGTTCCTGGGCGCGCGGATCGGCACCGGGCTGAAGGCCGCCGACATGGGGCCGGTGGGCTTGATCCTGTCGCTCTCGGCCAGTGTGGAACGTGGCATGACCCGGATTGCCCGCTATGTGAACGCGCTCCAGGGCGGCACCCAAAGCCAATGGATCGAGGATCGCGACCAGTTCGTGTTCTCCTACCGGATCGCCGACGGGTCGATCTGGCCGCGCCGGCAGGATGCGGAGTTCTCGCTGGCGTCGCTCACGCAGGTGATCCGCGACAATTTCTCGTCGCGCTTTGCCCCGCTCGAAGTGCATTTCGAACATCCCGCCCCCGATGATCCCACCCCGCTGGAACGGCTGTTTCGTGCGCCGCTGCGCTATCTTCAGCCCATCAACCGCCTGGTCATCGCGCGCCCCGATGCCATTCGCGTGATGCGGCAGGAAGATCAGGGCCTGCTTGCAACCCTCGAACGTCATGTGCGCGACCTGATTGGCGAGGCGACCCCGCTAGGCGATACCACATCCGCCGCCCGCGCCGTGATCGACGCCAATCTCGGCCTCACCGCGATCACGCTGGACCGGGTTGCTGCCGCGCTTCATCTTGGTCCGCGCACCCTGCAACGCCGGCTCGCCGCCGAGGGCACCAGCCTGCGCAGCCTGCTGGACGCACTGCGCCACGAACGCGCCGCGCGGCTGCTCGAACAGCCCGGTGCCCGGGTGGGACAGGTCGCGCAGGCGCTTGGGTACACCGATCCGACAGCATTTTGGCGGGCCTGGCGCGGCTGGACCGGTGAAGCACCCTCGACACGGCGACGAAACTGACGCAAAAACGGGCAAATTCACGTTCCAGCGCCGCTTAATACCGCGCTATCCTCCCTCTGATTGCTTGCCACCGGACCCATGCTCTTGACCATCGACGACCCGAAACACCTGAAGGCTGATTGGCCCTTCTACTGGATCAGCCAGATCAACTCTGCCTATGCGGATGTTCTGGAACGCCGCATCCGGCATATCGGGATCGACATCCCGCGCTGGCGCGCCATGATGAGCCTCTATGAAGATCAATATCTCTCGGTTTCCGAAATCGCCGCGTTCTCCGCGCAAAAGCTGAATACCACGACCAAGGTCATTCAGCGCATGATCAAGGATGAGCTGGTCAAGACCCGCGTGCGCCCGACCGATGGCCGCGTCACCGAGGTTTGCCTGACCGAAAAGGGAGACCGCCTGCGCACGCTCGCGCTTGCCGAGGCCCGTTCCGTCTATGACCTGACCTTTGCCGGGATCGACCCCGAGCGGGTGCGCGCGTTGAACCAGCTCATGTCGGAAATGCATGCGGCGCTACAAAAACTATGACGTCACAAACGCGTGCAGCGCTTTGCCACCGCTGTCCGGCCTGTCCGGGCCAGCCTGCATGTGTTAGCTCAGCCTGCGCCATTCCCGGGCGCTGGCGCCGTATCGCTGCCGAAAGGCGCGGCTGAAATGAGACAAATCGCCAAAGCCGCATGACAGCGCAATATCGGTGATCGACCGCTTGGCCTGTGCGGGATCGCGCAGGAGGCTTGCGACCCGTTGCAACCGCTGTTCTGCCACCCATTGGGTCGGGGACAGACCTTCGCATTGAAACAGGCGCTGAAGGGTGCGCAGGCTCATCCCCTGCTGCGCGGCCACCCGCGACAGATCAAGATCGGGATCGCGCAGCTGGTCCCTCAGGCTGCGTTGAACCCGCTCCAGGCGGCTTGTGTTCGCGACATTCTGCCCTTCTGTGTCCTGCTGCATGGCGGTGGCCAACATCTGCGCCGTCACCGTTTCCATGTTTGCCAGATCCGCCTCTGCCAGCCCGCCGCCGTTCTCCGCCATCTGCCGGATGAAACCAGCCGCCAGCAGGCCAGCCCGGGCCCTGCCGTTGAACCGCCTCGCGGTCACCTGGCTGAGACAGGGAAAATGCTCCGCCAACCTTTCGCGGGGCAGCCGCAGGATGAGCTGCCGAAACGGGCTGTCAAAGCCGAGCCGATAAGGCCGTTCGGTCAGGTAGCAGCCGAAGTCACCCGCATCGAGCCGCGTCTGCCGGCCATCCTGTTCGATGAACCCCTGCCCTTCCAGCTGAAGCGCAACAAGCGCGTAATCCTGCGGATCGCGACGGATATGCACCGGCGTGCGTTCGGTAATCTGGGTGGTGGAATAAACCGCAGAAAGCCGCTTTGATCCCGGCACCGCCTCGATCACATGACCAAAGAAGCCCTCGTCGCTGGAAGAGCTGTCAAGCCGCACGAACCGCGACCAAAGCTGCTCGCGCCATGTGTCCCACATGCGCCGAGACTCTGTCGACCTGTTGCGCAACAGCTCCCCTCCTGCCTCAATTGACACTGCATGATCTGCCTGTGGCGTCGAAAGTCAAACGTTTTGTCGCCGGCTGCAAAGTCAGCGTCCGCAGGTCGTGCAGAGATATCAGGACAGCACCGCGCCATCCAAAGAGCGCGGAAAGACCCGCCACCCGTCGGCAAGTCGGGGGCCCAATAGGGAAAGGACATCGCTTGAAACCGATCATCGCTGCCTGCGTGCAAGCCGCACCCGTTTTTCTCAACCTCGACGCCTCGATCGAAAAAGCGGCAGAGCTGACCGCAGAGGCCGCGCGCGCCGGGGCCAAACTGATCGCCTTCCCGGAAACCTGGCTGCCGGGCTATCCCTGGTGGATCTGGACCGGCTCCCCCGCCGAGGGCGTCGGCTTCCTGCCCGAATACCACGCCAACAGCATGGCC
>NZ_JAATOX010000051.1 GCF_011806385.1 Phaeobacter sp. HF9A
TACTGGCGTGGTGGCCTGAGATAGGCTATGCGCGCGTTTCACAGTTACGGAAAGTTCCGACCCATGTCCTTTACCCTCGCCATCGTGGGGCGCCCGAATGTGGGCAAATCCACATTGTTCAACCGTCTTGTCGGCAAGAAGCTGGCGCTGGTCGATGACCAGCCCGGTGTGACGCGCGACCTGCGGGAGGGCGAAGCGCGGCTGGGTGATCTGCGTTTTACGGTGATCGACAGCGCCGGGCTGGAGGACGCCACCGACAACAGCCTTGAGGGGCGCATGCGTCGCCTGACGGAACGCGCCGTGGAGATGGCCGATGTGTGCCTCTTCATGATCGACGCCCGCACCGGGGTGACCCCGACCGATGAGGTCTTTGCCGAGATTCTGCGCAAGAAATCCGCCCATGTGATCCTTGCGGCCAATAAATCCGAAGGCTCTGCCGCCGACGCCGGCGTGCTGGAAGCCTATGGCCTGGGTCTTGGCGAGCCGATCCGCATGTCCGGCGAGCACGGCGAGGGGATGAACGATCTCTATTCCGAGCTGCTGCCGGTTTCGGAAAAATTCGAAAAACTCGCGGCGGAGACCGCGCCGCTGACGGATGTGGAATTCGACGAAGAGGCCGACGAGGAGTTCAACGCAGGTGAGGAAATCGCCGCAACTCCCGTTCCCACAATGGAAAAACCGCTTCAGGTTGCGGTTGTCGGCCGCCCGAATGCGGGGAAATCCACCCTGATCAACAAGATCCTCGGCGAGGATCGGCTGCTGACCGGGCCCGAAGCGGGCATCACCCGCGACGCGATCAGCCTGAAAATCGACTGGTCCGGCACCCCGATGCGGATCTTTGACACCGCCGGGATGCGCAAGAAAGCCAAGGTGCAGGAAAAGCTGGAAAAGCTCTCGGTCTCCGATGGGCTTCGGGCGGTCAAATTTGCCGAGGTGGTGGTGATCCTGCTGGATGCGGCGATCCCCTTTGAACAGCAGGACCTGCGCATTGCCGACCTCGCCGCGCGCGAAGGGCGGGCGGTGGTCGTCGCGGTGAACAAATGGGACATCGAGGACGAAAAACAAGAAAAGCTGAAGGCGCTCAAGGAAGCCTTTGAGCGTTTGCTGCCGCAGCTGCGCGGTGCGCCGTTGATCACCGTTTCGGCCAAGACCGGGCGCGGGCTGGAGCGGCTGCATGACGCGATTCTGCGCGCGCATGATGTCTGGAACCGGCGTATTCCGACGGCCGCCCTGAACCGCTGGCTTGCGGGCATGCTGGAGCAGCACCCGCCGCCAGCGCCGCAGGGCAAGCGGATCAAGTTGCGTTACATGACCCAGGCCAAGACCCGTCCGCCGGGCTTTGTGGTGATGTGTTCGCACCCCGATAAAATGCCCGAGAGCTACAACCGCTATCTGATCAACGGGTTGCGCGAT
Organism: Phaeobacter sp. HF9A; assembly: GCF_011806385.1. Classification (GTDB taxonomy): domain Bacteria; phylum Pseudomonadota; class Alphaproteobacteria; order Rhodobacterales; family Rhodobacteraceae; genus Epibacterium. The sequence continues at coordinate 1,414 of NZ_JAATOX010000051.1, forward strand.
GATTTCAACATGCCCGGCACCCCGATCCGGCTGACGCTGCGCGGGCAGGGGGACAAGAACCCCTATAAGGGCAAGAAAAAATCCACCCCCTCGCGCCTGCGCAAACACATCGAGGGCCGCCGGGGCTGATTTGCTCTGCGGCGTCTAGATCCTGACGCTTGGCTCTTTTGCCCCAGAGGTGCAGCGCGTATGACATGCGGTCGCTGAGAGATCGGCGGCCAAATGCCTGCGCGTCCTGAATTTTCCTTAGACCTTGCCTCTTGTCTCAGAGGCTCCGCATATTAATTTTGCAGAGTGCATTTGAACCGCCCCGGCGCCAGGTTTGGTCGTCATATGGGTGACATGAAGCCTTTCTATGGGGTCAGACATGGATCTGAGAGCCTACACACGTCAATATACAGAAAAAGACAACCGGCTTGCCGCGTTGAGCTATTTTGGAACCTTTGCCGTCTATTTCACGGCGCTTTATCTGGCGGTCGCTTATTCACATCTCTGGTATGTGCTTTGGCCCGCCGGGGTTGTTTTTGCGGTCAGCGCGGTGCGGCTCTATGTGTTGCAGCATGACACCGGCCATGCCTCGCTGTTTGAAACGCGGCGTCAGAACGAATGGGCCGGGCACGGGTTGTCGCCGTTCACCTTTGCGCCCTTTGAGGTGATGAAGCAGAACCACAATCTGCACCACGCCAATGTCGGTAACCTGGATCACCGCGAAACTGGCGAGATCTACACAATGACCCTGGCGGAATGGGAAAAGGCCGGGGTTTGGCAAAGGCTGCAATATCGCCTTTATCGCAATCCTCTGATCCTGGTGCCGGTTGGCGCGGCCTTCACCTATTTCATCCGCTATCGCTGGCCCCGCAATACGCTGCGGTTCGGTATTATGCCGGTTGTCCTGCACAATCTTTCGATTATCGCCTGGCTCTACGCTCTCTATCTTTTGGGCGGTGGCACCGCGCTGCTGATCTGGCTCGGGTTTTCCTTCCTCGGTGGGATGATGGGGGTGTTTCTGGTCTATCTTCAGCACAATTTCGAGGACACCTACTGGGACCGTCGCCCGGATCTCAATCCACAAGTGGCGGCGCTGGCGGGGTCTTCTTGCCTGGATTTCGGCTGGTTCTTTGACTTTGCCGTCGCCAATATCACCCTGCATGACATCCATCATTTCAACGCTCGCATTCCCAGCTATCGTCTGCGGCAGTGTCACTACAACCTGCCGGAGGAATTCGCGCCGCGCCGGATCAAGTTTGGCGAAGCGCTCCGGGCGTTGGGTTTGAAACTTTGGGATGAAGAACAGCAACGATTGGTGCCATTTCCATCATGATTGCGGCCTAAGGTCATGAAAGGTTGGACAAAATAAAGATCTCGATGTTAAGCTCATGTCTGAACAAGGAACCAATCCAGACATAGGACGCATTGTATGACCCCGATTTTGAAGCTCCCCGGTGTAGGGCTGGCACTGGCGAAGGCGCTGAAGGATCATGGCATCCATTCCGCCGAGGATCTCGTCGCCGGGTCTACCGATGACCTGCTGAGCGTGCCGGGTCTTGGGGCAAATCGCATTGCCAGCTTGAAGGCTGCCGCAACTGCGCTGCTGTCCGGCGCGTCAGCGTCGCAACCGCCTGCCCGGAAATCTCCGGCCGCTCGATCATCCGTTCGCAAAGCCCCGACTCAGCGCGCCGCGCGCCCGGTGACAGAGGCGCCGCAGACGGAGGCTGCGCAAGCCGAGCCTGCTCCTGCCCCGGCAACGGATCTCTCCGACGCGGAGGGCCGTGTCGCAGCGGCGGAGGCGGCGCGCCTGGCAGCGGAAGAGAAAGCCGCAAAGGCGGAAGCCAAGGCCGCAAAGGCTGCAAAAAAAGCCAAGGCCCTGATGGCGGAATTCGCCGAGGCGAAGGTCAAGGCCAAGTCCAAGGCCAAGAAGGAAAAGGGCAAGGCCAAGAAGGATATCGCCAAGGAAAAAGCCAAGGCGTTGAAAATTCTATCTGCAAAATCAGATGGTCAGAAGAAAAAGAAGAACAAGAAGAAAGCCGGAAAATAGCTGATCACGCCTGTCGCTGAACGCGGGCGGAGCACATAAGCAAAAGAAAAACCGGCGCGGGGCAGCGCCGGTTTTTTTGATCTGGGCCTAGCTGGCTGCCAAGGCTCCGCGCGCGCCTCAAGATGTTTGAGGCGGCGCAACAAAACCCCAAGCTTAGGCGAGCTGCCCATCAGCGGTGAGGGTGCGCTTACCGCCGAGATAGGGCGCGAGCGCCTCCGGCAGGGTCACGGAGCCGTCTTCTTGTTGGCCGTTTTCCAGCACCGCAATGAGGCAGCGCCCAACCGCAAGACCGGAGCCATTGAGTGTATGCAGGAATTCCGGCTTGCCGCCATCGGCAGGTTTGAACCGGGCATTCATGCGGCGCGCCTGGAAATCGCCGGTGGTGGAGACCGACGAAATCTCGCGATAGGTGTTCTGGCCGGGAACCCAGGCTTCGATATCAAAGGTGCGGCGGGCGCCAAATCCCATGTCGCCGGTGCAGAGCACAACGGTGCGATAGGGGATGCCCAGCTTTTCCAGAATACCCTCGGCGCAGGAGAGCATGCGCTTTTGCTCCTCGTCGGAATTGTCGGGATGCACGATGGAGACCATCTCGACCTTTTCAAACTGGTGCTGGCGCAGCATGCCGGAGGTGTCCTTGCCCGCCGAGCCAGCCTCGGAGCGGAAGCAGAGCGTATGGGCGGTCATGCGGATCGGCAGCACGCTTTCCTCGACGACATCGCCGGCAACCGAATAGGTCAGCGGCACTTCGGAGGTCGGCACCAGCCACCAGCCGTTGGTGGTCTGATAGCTTTCCTCGCCGAATTTCGGAAGCTTATCAGTGCCATACATCGCTTCGTCACGTACCAGCACGGGCGAGTTGACCTCGGTCAGGCCGTTTTCATCCACATGGGTGTCGACCATGAATTGCGCCAGCGCGCGGTGGATGCGCGCAACAGCGCCCTTCAGCACCACAAAGCGGGAACCGGAGATCTTGGCGGCGGTTTCAAAGTCCATCGCCTGCGCCACGCCGGTGATTTCGAAATGCTCCTTGGGGGTGAAGTCGAACTCGCGAATATTGCCCCAGCGCTTGACCTCGACGTTGTCGGCCTCGTCGGCGCCCTCGGGAACGTCGGTGGCGGGGCTGTTGGGGATGCGCGCCAGCATATCGGTGAGCTTGGCGTCCAGCTCCTTGGCTTCGGCCTGCATGGTGGCGACTTCGGCCTTCTTGTCGGCGACTTCCGCGCGCAGGCGTTCGAATTCGGCGTCGTCGCCCTTGGCCTTGGCGGCGCCGATGGCTTTGGCGGCCTTGTTCTGATCGGCCTGTGCGGTCTCGGCGGCGAGGATCTTGGCGCGGCGGGCCTCGTCCAGGGCGAGAATCTCGGAGGACAGGGCAGACTCCCCACGCCGCGCCAGGGCGGCGTCCAAAGCGGCCGGGTTTTCGCGGATTGCACGGATGTCATGCATGGGTCTGCTCCTGTCATGCAGTTGTGAATCAATGTTCACAGCTATGCCCCAGCAGGGGGGCAAGGGGAAGGGGGCAGAGCAGGCTGCGCGCGGTGATGTTGCAGCGGCGCAGTGCATAGGGAGGTGGCTCCCTCACCCCGGGACCGGACCGGCGGCGAGGGAGCGCGCAGGCCTAGTCGAGGTAATGTGCCACGATGGCGTCATAGCTGCCATCGGCCTTCATACTGTCGAGCGCGGCGGCCAGGGCGGCTGCGGTTTCGGCATCAAAGCTGTGATTGGTGGCCAGCCACAGCGGCACCTCCTGGATTGTCTCCCCAAAGGTAAAGACCGAAGGGTCGATCCCGTCCGCCTTGAAGAGCGCAACGGTTTCCTGTTCGATGGCGAACCAGGCATCGACCCGCCCGGATTGCACCAGTTTCACCGCCTGCACCGAGGAATTCACCCGGCTGAGGTTCTCAAATCCCTTGCCGGTCAGGATCTTGTCCATGACGGTGCTGTTCAGGACCGCGATTTTGCTCAGCTTTTTCGCGTCTTCCATCGAATTCACCGGTGCGCCTTTGGAGACGAACACCTGATTGGCCGAGATAAGATGCCCGACCCAACCCAATGTGTCCTCGCGCGTGGCCGTGCGGGCGGCCGGGAAGAGGGCAACGCCAGGCTGCTTTTCCACCATGTTCAGCGCGCGGCTCCAGGGCAGATACTCGACCTCCAGCTCCACGCCGGCGCGCTGCGCCATTTCGGCGGCGATCTCATGCGCGATGCCGGGATGCTCCAGATCGGGGGCGATGCTATAGGGCGGCAGATGGGCGGTATAGGCTTTGATTGGCTCCGCGTTGACGCAGGTCACGGCCAGCGCAAGGGAGAGAAAGACGCTAGCGGGAAAGAGGGTGCGGCGTGAGAACATATTGGCTCCTGAAAGTGGCTATTATGAGTTTGCCAGGCTACGGGGACCCGACATTATCCGGCGCAACTTAACGTTCCCTTTCGATAACGGGCGGCGCAGAAGCGCAGTCGCCACGTCCAAAAGGAGAGCCCACCGGACCAAAATGCCCGCGTCGCGCGCCGCGCGTCGCCGCGGATCAAGAGAGCGTGACGCAAGATTTCCGCTCGTCGCGGCAGCCTGTCTTGCAAAGCCCCGTTCCACCGCATAGGTTCCCGGCAAAATCGGGCATTGACACAGAGCCCCTCAAAGACAGAAGGAATACCCCATGCAAGGTGGCGCTATTGCCCAGTTCATCCCGCTGATCCTGATCTTCGCGATCATGTATTTTCTGCTCATCCGTCCGCAGCAGAAAAAGATGAAAGAACATCAGAATATGGTGAAGGCCCTGCGTCGGGGTGACCAGGTCGTCACCCAGGGCGGCATCATCGGCAAAGTCTCCAAGGTCAAGGATGACGGCGAGATCGAAGTCGAAGTTGCCGAGGGCGTCAAGGTGCGCGTTGTGCAGACCACCATCGCCCAGGTGCTGAACAAGACCGAACCCGCATCCTGAGCCTCGCCTCTCAATCCTTTGAAAAGGCAGGGTAATGCTGCATATTGATACCTGGAAGAGGGCGCTGATTTGGCTGGTCTGTGTGGCCGGCCTTTTGCTCGCTCTGCCCAATGCGTTCTACAGCCGCGTAGAACAGTCAAACGACGCCTATGCCGCGATCGAAGCGCAGGGCGAAACGCCCGAACTGCTGGCCCAGGCCGAAAAATGGCCAAGCTGGATGCCGTCGTCTCTGGTCAATCTCGGTCTTGACCTGCGTGGTGGGGCGCATCTGCTCGCCGAGGTTCAGGTCGAGGACGTCTATGCCGCGCGTATGGATGGGCTCTGGCCGGAAGTGCGCAACGCGCTGCGCGACGAGCGCGCCACCGTTGGCACCTTCCGCCGCATCCCAGATGCGCCTGCCGACCAGATTCGGTTGCGTCTGTCCAAGCCCGAGGGCATGGCCCGCGCGATGGAGCTGATCCGCGGGCTGGCCACTCCGGTGACCTCGCTGACCGGCGCGGGCGCCACTGACATCAATGTCAGCGGCCAGGGGGATGTGATCACCATTGCGCTCTCGAACCAGGAAAAGCTCGCCTCCGATGCTCGCCCCTTGCGCCAGTCGCTTGAGATCATTCGCCGCCGTATCGACGAGGTCGGCACCCGCGAACCCACCATTCAACGCCAGGGCAGTGACCGGATCCTGATCCAGGTTCCGGGCGTTGGCTCCGCAGCAGAGCTGAAAAGCATCATCGGCACCACGGCGCAGCTGACCTTCAACCCGGTTGTCGGCCGTGGCACCGACCCGGATGCCAATCCTGGCGTCGGCAACAAGGTCATCCCGTCGCTCGATGAGCCTGGCACCTACTACACGGTAGAATCGGCCCCCGTTGTCACCGGCGAGGAGCTGGTGGACGCGCAACCGAGCTTTGACCAGAACGGCCAACCGGCGGTGAGCTTCCGTTTCAATACCTCCGGGGCGCGCAAGTTCGGCGATTATACCGCGCAGAATATCGGCGCGCCTTTCGCCATCGTGCTCGATGACGAGGTGATCTCCGCTCCGGTGATCCGCTCTCATATCCCGGGCGGCTCTGGCATCATCACCGGCAATTTCGACGTTGAGGAAAGCACAAATCTCGCTGTGCTGCTGCGCGCCGGGGCCCTGCCTGCAAAGCTGGAGTTTCTCGAAGAACGCACCATCGGCCCCGAATTGGGGCAGGACAGCATTGATGCGGGCAAAGTCGCAACCGTTGTCGCCTTTGCGGGTGTGTTGATCTTTATGGTGTTGAGCTACGGCATGTTTGGTTTCTTTGCCAATATCGCTTTGGTGCTGAACATCGCGATGATCTTTGGCGCGCTGAGCCTGATCGGGGGGACGCTGACGCTGCCAGGGATCGCAGGGATCGTTCTGACGGTTGGTATGGCGGTGGACGCCAATGTGCTGATCTTTGAGCGGATCCGCGAGGAGCTGAAAGCAGGTCGGGGACCGGCGAAGGCGATTGACGAGGGCTACGCCAAGGCGCTTTCGGCGATTGGGGGCGGCAATATCCCCACCTTTATCACCGCCGTGATTCTCTTTGCCATGGGCTCTGGCCCGGTGCGTGGTTTTGCCATCACCCTTGGCCTCGGCATTCTGACCTCGGTCTTCACCGCGATTTATGTCACCCGACTGATCATCGTGATGTGGTTCGAACGTCGCCGACCCAAAACAATCGAGGTGTAACCGATGCGGTTGAAACTTGTTCCCGAAGAAACCTCGTTTGATTTCTTCAAGAAATGGAAGCTCTGGCTCGGCCTGTCCGGGTTCATGATCCTGCTCGCCTTGACCTCCTTTGGCCTGCGTGGGTTGAACTTTGGTATTGATTTCCGGGGTGGGACCACCATCCGCACCGAGGCGACACAGAATCTCGATATCGGGGTTTACCGCGATGCCATCGCGCCCTTGGGGCTTGGGGATATCACCATCACCGAAGTCTTCGATCCCGGTTTTGCCGAGGATCAACATGTGGCGATGATCCGCATCGAGGCCCAGGCCGATGGCGAGGCGCTCTCCAGCGAGGTGATCGCACAGGTGCAAGCCGCGCTTGATGCGGTGGCGCCGGGGATCAAATTCATTTCGGTTGAAAGCGTCGGGCCCAAGGTTTCGGGAGAGCTGGTGCAGACGGCGGTGCTGGCGGTGGTGCTCGCGATCGGGGCGGTGCTGGTCTATATCTGGCTGCGGTTTGAATGGCAGTTCGCCCTTGGCGCCGTGATCGCGCTGGTGCACGACGTGATCCTGACCATCGGCGTGTTTTCCGAGGTGCAGATCAAGTTCGACCTGGCGATCATTGCCGCGCTTCTGACCATCGTCGGCTATTCGCTGAACGATACCGTGGTGGTGTTTGACCGGGTGCGTGAAAACCTGCGCCGCTACAAACAAAAGCCGCTGGCCGAAGTGCTGAACATGTCGATCAACGAGACCCTGAGCCGCACGGTGATGACCTCGCTGACCACATTGCTGGCGCTGATTTCGCTCTATGTGCTGGGCGGTGACGTGATCCGGGGCTTTGTCTTTGCAATGATCTGGGGCGTTGTGGTCGGGACCTATTCGTCGATCTTCGTGGCCTCGACCATCCTGTTGTGGCTGGGCGTGAAGCGCGACTGGTCCAAACCGGACAACACCACGGGCAATCAATTCGCCAATATCGACGCCTAAGGCAATTCAGTCAAAGATGCTGACACCAACAGCCGCAGCCGCGAGGCTGCGGCTGTTTCATATATGGGGGCTCTGCCCCCAAACCCCCGGGATATTTCAGGTTAGAAGAAGCCTGTCTTTCATCTTTTTTCAAATATCCCGGAGCGCGAGGCAGCGCCTCGCATCTGGCGACTTGCCGGTTTTCGCGAGGATCCGGGCGTGGTAATGACGACCCCAAGAAATTCAACAGGAGAGTCCCATGCGCCTCAATGAAGTGGTCTATTCCGATGCGGTGCCGATCGACGGCTATGGCGCTGGGTTTTTCCGGGTTGGTGGTGAGGTCACGCAAGGCGCGATCTTGACCGGGGCGGGCGGAACCTCCCGTTGGGGGGGCTATGAGGATCGCGAAGCATTGCTGGCTCTGGTGGGGCAGGTTGATGTGCTGTTTGTCGGCACGGGGGCCGAGATTGCGCATATCCCGGCGGATCTGCGGGCTGCGCTGGAAGGGGCCGGAATCGGTGTTGAGGTGATGAACTCGCCTGCCGCCTGCCGCACCTATAACGTGCTGCTCTCCGAGGGGCGGCGTATTGCGCTTGCGGCGCTGCCGGTTTGATCTGGCGCAAGGCGTCCGGCGTAGAAATCGGATTTCCATGCGTCGAATTCGCGCGATAGGCCGCGCCATAAAATCGTCGGGAGCAGGATGATCGAGGTCAGGGATCTGGGGGTGAGCCGTGGCGCTGTGCCGGTGCTTGAAGCCGTGGGGTTTTGCCTTGCCGCCGGCGAAGCCCTCGTGCTGCGCGGGCCCAATGGCATTGGCAAGACCACCTTGTTGCGGACGCTGGCCGGGTTACAGCCGCCGCTGCGGGGCGAAATCATCGGAGACAGGGAGCAGATCGCCTATGCCGCCCATGCGGACGGGCTGAAGCTGACGCTGAGCGTGGAAGAAAACCTGTGGTTCTGGGCCCGCGTCTTTGGCAGTGAGGATATCGCGCCGGTGCTTTCGGCCTTCAACCTTGTTGGGTTGCGGACGCGGCCTGCGGGGAGCCTCTCGGCCGGGCAGAAACGTCGGCTGTCGCTGGCACGGCTGATGGTGACCGGGCGCCGGATCTGGATCCTGGATGAGCCGACGGTGAGTCTCGACACTGCTTCGGTGCAGTTGTTTGCATCCGCGGTCGTGGCGCATCTGAGCGCAGGTGGCGCGGCGATCATGGCCACCCATATCGACCTTGGGATTGATGGTCGCCTGCTCGATCTTGCGCCTTTCAAGGCCAGGCTGCCCGCGCTGGATTTCGACGACGGAGGCTTTCTGTGAGGGCGCTGTTGATGCGGGATCTGCGGCTGGCGTTTCGCGCCGGGGGCGGATTTGGGCTGGGGCTGGCGTTCTTCTTGATCGTCACGGTGATGGTGCCCTTCTCGGTGGGGCCGAATTCGGCGACGCTGGCGACCATCGCGCCGGGGGTTCTGTGGCTGGGCGCACTTCTGGCCTGCCTGTTGTCGCTGGACCGGCTCCTGGCGCTGGACTGGGAGGATGGCTCGCTCGATCTGCTGGCGACTGCGCCGCTGCCGTTGGAGGGGGTATTGTCCATCAAGGCGCTGGCGCATTGGTTGACCACCGGGTTGCCGCTGGTGCTGGCGGCGCCGGTGCTGGGCGTGCTGCTGAACCTGCCTGCGGGCGGATATCTCTGGATCACGCTCTCCTTGCTGATCGGCACGCCGGCGCTTTCGGTGATTGGCTGTTTTGGCGCGGCGCTGACCGTGGGGCTCAAGCGGGGCGGGCTGTTGATGTCGCTGTTGGTGATGCCGCTTTATGTGCCGACGCTTATCTTTGGTGCCGAGGTTGCGCGGCGCGGCGCGCAGGGCATGGCGGTGGAAACACCGCTTTTGATGCTCGGCGGGATCACCCTTGGCAGTATCGCGCTGCTGCCCTTTGCCTCCGCCGCGGTGCTGCGCGTCAATTTGCGCTAGGCACAGAGATTGTGAAGACCGGAAACAAGAGCTAGATAGCCACCATGTCGATCTGGGAATATGCCAATCCAAAGAAGTTCCTGCGCACCACGGAACGCATCCTGCCGCCGCTTTGGCTGGTGTCGGGCGTCTTGATCCTTGGTGGGTTGATCTGGGGCTTTTTCTTTACGCCGGATGATTACCGGCAAGGCTCCACCGTAAAAATCATCTACCTGCATGTGCCCGCCGCGCTGATGGCGATCAATGCCTGGTTCATGATGCTGGTGGCCTCGCTGATCTGGGTGATCCGGCGCCACCATGTCAGTGCCCTGGCCGCCAAGGCCGCCGCGCCGGTGGGCGTGGTGATGACGCTGATCGCGCTGATCACCGGTGCGATCTGGGGCCAGCCGATGTGGGGGACCTGGTGGGCCTGGGATCCGCGGCTGACCTCGTTTCTGGTGCTGTTTCTGTTCTATCTGGGCTATATCGCGCTCTGGGAAGCCATTGATAACCCGGACACCGCTGCCGATCTGACCTCGATCCTCTGTCTGGTGGGGTCTGTTTTTGCGGTGCTCTCGCGCTATGCGGTGAACTTCTGGAATCAGGGCCTGCATCAGGGCGCTTCGCTGTCGCTGGACAAGCAGGAGAACGTCGCGGATGTCTTTGCCTATCCGCTCTATGCCTGCATGGCCGGGTTTATTCTGTTTTTTCTGGTGCTTGTGCTCTATCGCACCGGCACTGAAATTCGCCTGCGCCGGATGAAGGCGCTGTTGGCGCGCGAAAGGATGTCGGATGCCTGATCTGGGGAAATACGCCGATACGGTGCTCTCGGCCTATGGGCTGTCTGCCTTGCTTCTGCTTGGCCTCCTGGTCATGACGTTGCGGCGCGGCGCCAAAGTGCGTGCGGAGCTCGCCGCAGTTGAACAAAGGGTCAAGTCGAATGGCTAAAATCTCTCCGATGATGGCGGTGCCGGTTGTCGTGTTCTTTGGGTTTGTCGGCCTGGCCCTGGTGGGCATGGGGCGCGAGGATCCCGACAATCTGCCATCTGCACTGGCAGGCAAAGCCGCGCCGCCGGTGACGGTGACCGAATTCCCGGGCAAGGCCGGATTTGACGATGCCACCCTGCGGGATGGTCAGGTCAAGCTGGTGAACTACTGGGCGAGCTGGTGCGGGCCGTGCCGTGCGGAGCATCCCAACCTGGAGCAAATGTCCAAGGGCGGCATCACGATCTACGGGGTGAACTACAAGGATCAGCTCGGTAATGCCGAGGCGTTCTTGTCCGAGCTTGGTGATCCCTATACCGCGCTTGGCCGGGATGAGAGCGGCCGTATGGCGTTGAACTGGGGGCTTTACGGCGTGCCGGAAACCTATGTCATTGATGGCGATGGCACGGTGATCCTGCGCTTTCCTGGTCCGATCACCCAGCGGGTGATGAAGGAAACCATTCTGCCGGCGCTCAAGAAGGCCGCCGAATAGCTCCTTCTCCGAGAGACCGGGCCGGCGCGGCCTGGATCACTCGGAGGCGGCGCGGGCGTGTGCGGTGTTTTCGGGCAGGTGCCCGGCGACACCGGTATCCACGGCGTCATAGATCTGGGTGTCGATTTCACGGCGCATGAATGTCTCCTGGAATTGCAGCAGATTGTCGCCCTGAATCAGCCCGTCGATATAGGTGTCAAAGACATCTTTGCTCTGCCAGAGGCTGACGGAAATGATCTCTCCTGTGGTGCGAGAGGCAAATAGCCGCGTCTCATAGCAGCCGACGCGCTCTTTATTGTCATCTCTCGCGAAGTTTTCGGTTCGCTCCAGAACCTCGTCATACATCTCGCGTAGAGGGTAATACCTTGTAATCACTGCAATCATTTTGATGCCTCATGGCTGCATCCCAAACACTCCTTGGATAGTTTATGACAATATTACGGTAATTAATATTGCGAACTTAACGCTGACGCAAAAAGGGCGACCGATGGTCGCCCTTCTTCATGGAATTTATGGGGTGCGGATCAGCTCTTGGCGAGCTTGCGCAGCACGTAATGCAGCACGCCACCGTTCTCGATGTACTCGATTTCCGGCGCGGTATCGATGCGGCATTTCAGGGTGATGGTCTTGGTGGAGCCATCGCCATAGGTGATGTCGCAGTCAATCTCTTGCAGCGGCTGAACGCTTTCCAAGCCTTTGATATCCACGGTTTCATCACCGGTCAGACCGAGCGATTTACGGGTGTCGCCGTTTGTGAACTCAAACGGGATCACGCCCATGCCAACCAGGTTGGAGCGGTGAATACGCTCAAAGCTCTCGGCGATCACGGCCTTGACACCCAGGAGCGCCGTGCCCTTGGCCGCCCAGTCGCGGGAAGACCCGGCACCGTATTGCTCGCCACCGAAGATGACCAGCGGCGTGCCAGCTTCCTGATAGGCCATGGAGGCCTCATAGACCGAAGTCTGCGCGCCGTCGGGGCCTTTGGTATAGCCGCCTTCAACCCCATCCAGAATCTCGTTCTTGATACGGATGTTGGCAAAGGTGCCGCGCATCATGATCTCGTGGTTGCCACGGCGAGAGCCATAAGAGTTGAACTCGCGCGGTTGCACCTGACGGTCGAGCAGATATTTGCCCGCCGGGGTGGTGGTCGCGAAAGAACCCGCCGGAGAGATGTGGTCGGTGGTGACCATATCGCCGAGGATCAGCAGCGGCTTGGCGCCAACGACGTCCTTGATGGTGCCCGGCTCCGCGCCCATGCCCTGGAAGTAGGGCGGGTTCTGGATGTAGGTCGAGGTCGCCGGCCAGTCGTAGGTTTCCTGATCGGGAACATCCACGCCCTGCCATTTTTCGTCGCCTTTGAAGACGTCGGCATATTTGGACAGGAACGCCTCGCGGGTCACGGTCGCTTCGACGGTATCGGCCACTTCTTGCGTCGTGGGCCAGATATCTTTCAGGTAGACGTCATTGCCGTCCTTGTCCTGACCGAGCGGATCGGTTGCCAGGTTGATATCCATGGTGCCAGCCAGCGCATAGGCCACAACCAGCGGCGGCGACGCCAGGTAGTTGGCGCGCACGTCGGGGGAGATCCGGCCTTCGAAGTTGCGGTTACCGGAGAGCACCGCCGTCGCCACCAGGTCGCCTTCGGAAATCGCGTCGGAGATCTCTTTCTGGATCGGACCGGAGTTGCCGATACAGGTGGTGCAGCCGTAGCCAACGAGGTTGAAGCCAACCTTGTCCAGATCCTCTTGCAGGCCAGCGGCCTCGAGATAGGCGGATACAACCTGCGAGCCCGGTGCGAGAGAGGTCTTGACCCAGGGCTTGCGGTTCAGGCCAAGAGCCGCCGCCTTGCGTGCCACAAGGCCCGCGCCGATCATCACATAGGGGTTGGAGGTGTTGGTGCAGGAGGTGATCGAGGCGATCACGACCTTGCCCGACGCCATGGTGTAGTCTTCACCTTGGACGGCCACTTCCTTGTCCATCGGACGCTTGAAGGTGTTCTCCATTTCCTTACGGAAGGCATCCTTGGCGCCGGTGAGGGCAACATAGTCCTGCGGACGTTTCGGACCGGAGATGGCCGGAACGATGGTCCCCATGTCGAGAGACAGGGTGGTGGTGTAGATCGGCGCGTAGGTCTCATCGCGCCAGAAGCCGTTTTCCTTGGCGTAGGCTTCGACCAGCGCGATGCGGTCCTCGTCACGGCCGGTGTTCTTCAGATAGCGGATGGTTTCCGCGTCGATCGGGAAGAAGCCACAGGTCGCGCCATATTCCGGCGCCATGTTGGCGATGGTGGCGCGGTCAGCCAGCGGCAGCTTGTCGAGGCCAGCACCGTAGAATTCCACGAATTTGCCAACCACGCCGAGTTCGCGCAGCATTTCCACAACCTTCAGCACCAGGTCGGTGCCGGTGGTGCCTTCCATCATCTCGCCGGTCAGCTCAAAGCCGACAACTTCGGGGATCAGCATGGAGATCGGCTGACCCAGCATCGCGGCTTCGGCCTCGATGCCGCCAACACCCCAGCCCAGAACGGCCGCGCCGTTGACCATGGTGGTATGGCTGTCGGTGCCGACCAGCGTGTCGGGATATGCGACTTCCTCGCCGTTCTGGTCGGTGTCAGACCAGACGGTCTGCGCCAGATATTCCAGGTTCACCTGGTGGCAGATGCCAGTGCCGGGGGGCACAACGCGGAAGTTGTCAAACGCGGTCTGACCCCATTTCAGGAAGGTATAGCGCTCCATGTTGCGCTCGTATTCGCGGTCAACGTTCATCTGGAACGCGCGCGGGTTGCCGAATTCGTCAATCATCACCGAGTGGTCGATGACCAGATCAACCGGCACCAGCGGGTTGATCTTGTTGGCGTCGCCACCAAGGTTCTTGATGCCGTCGCGCATTGCGGCCAGGTCCACAACGGCGGGAACGCCGGTGAAATCCTGCATCAGCACGCGGGCCGGACGATAGGCGATCTCGCGCGGGTTCTTGCCGCCGTTCTTCGCCCATTCGCCGAATGCCTTGATGTCGTCGGTGGAGACGGAGAAGCCGCCATCCTCAAACCGCAGCATGTTTTCCAGCACCACCTTCAGGGCGGCGGGAAGTTTGGAGAAATCACCAAGCCCCGCTTCTGTGGCTGCTGGGATCGAGTAATAGGAAATCGACTTGCCGTTCACGCTGATCGTTTTGCGTGTCTTGGCAGAGTCCTGTCCGACGGTGATAGGCATGTTGGCCTCCCTCATAAATGACAAATAGGGACTTCGCTGGGGCTTATCTGCCTGATGCAGGGGCTTCATTCAATAGAAGAAACGCCACGCGGCGTGATTTTGTATGCAATAGTACACAGTTTTTTGCGCTTTTTGCTAACAGAGCTCTCAAGAATGATTGATTGGTCATTCCGCCATGGGGTCGCTACACCCGAAAGCCTAACAAGGTGACGGTCGACTCATGCGTGTTTTCTCGCTTCCTGCGCTGTTTTTTACGGCTCTGTGCGTATCTTTTCATCCGGCGCTGGCGGATCCCTCGCCGGTGGTGGTGGAGCTATACACGTCGCAGGGCTGTTCGTCCTGCCCGCCGGCGGATGACGTTCTGGCCCAGCTGGCAGAGCGTGAAGATGTGTTGCCGCTGGCCTACCATGTTGATTACTGGGATTATATCGGCTGGAAAGATGACTTTGCCGATCCGGCCTATACCAACCGTCAGCGCGGTTATGCCCATGTGGCCGGGCGCAATATGATCTACACGCCGCAGATGATCGTGATGGGGCGCGAGGACGTCGTGGGCGCCGACACCATGAAGCTCTCGGAGGCGATGTCGGACTATATTGGCCACAAGCCCCGGATGAAGCTGTCCCTGTCGCGTCAGGGCGACACGCTTACGGTGTCCTTGCCGGCAACGCCGGACCCGGAGGGCAGCGCGCTCAGGGTGCAATTGGTGCGGTATACGCCGATGCAGCGGGTGGCGATCAAGCGCGGGGAGCTTGCCGGTCATACGCAGGATTACGCCAATGTGGTGCAAAGCCACGAGGAGATCGCAGAGTGGGACGGCATGACGCCGCTGAATTTGACGGTGTCTCTGCCCGGTAACTTACCGGCTGCGGTGCTGGTGCAGGAATGGCCCTACGGCCAGATTCTCGCCGCCGAACGGGTCGAATAGCGCATAGCTAGTCTGCATAATCCGGGTGCGGCGTGTCGTGGATCGGCTTCCAGCGGCGATGCACCCAGAACCATTGCCCCATGTGGCCGCGCACCATCCGCTCCAGATCGTCACAGACCGCTTGCGTCATGGTGACAGGATCGGAGTGCGGGATTTCATCAGAGAGCACCACGTCGAAATCCAGCCCGTTGTCGCGGCGCACCCCGTACACCGGGATAAAGGCGGCCTTGTATTTCAACGCCAGCTCCGCCGGCACGGTCGAGGTCAGGGCAGGGCGCCCGAAGAAGGGCAGATACTCGCCCCCTTGCGCGTGCATGTCCGCGACAATTGCGATATTTCCACCGGATTTCAGATGTCTGACCATCTCGACCATGCCGCGTTTGCCCTGTTCGAACATCGGCTTGCCGGTGGCTGAGATCGCCTTCACGTAGTGTTCGTTGAAATAGGGGTTCGCCATGCGGCGATAGAGCGAGCCCATGTTGAACCCCATCTGCACCAGTTTGGAGCGGGCCGCGTCGTAGTTGCCAAAATGCCCGGTGACCAGAACCACGGGCCGCCCCTCCGCGCGCGCTTGTTCCAGCACCGCAAGCCCGGGACCGCTGATCCCGGCGGCCTTGGCGCGGGCCCAGAAGGGGGCGCCGGCGTAGAGCTCCGCCAGGGTGCGCCCCACATTGTCGGCGACCTGGTGGCAGAGGCTGTCAACTTGGGCTGCGGTCAGATCCGGCCGCGTGTAGTGCAGGTTGCGACGTACCCGTTTGTGAAACCCCGCCAGTGGCGCGACCTTGCGCATGACCCAACCCATCGCCGGGACACGCGACCGGTAGGGGATCAGCTTCAGCCCGCCAATCAGCCCACGCAGGGCGATATTGACGGTAAAATATTTCAGACGCTGGGAAAATGTCAGCTCCGAGGGGGCTACGGGCATGAAGCTTGGCCTGTTCTTGATAGCGGTGTCGCAACGCCAGACCATAGGCCCCTGCGCCGCGCTGTACAAGAAAGCGAGGCGGATAAAACAGACCTTCACCCCCGCGTCGGTCAAGGCGCGGGGGTGTTCTGTCAGGTATATCGGCGCCGCGAAGGTCTGTGGTGCGCGGGGAGAGGCAGGATTATTCCTCCTCTCCCTCATCGGATTTCAGCTCGATATCGCCGTTCACGACCATTTCGCGCAGCATGTTGACGATCAGGCCAAAGGCGGCCTCGCCATCGGCGCGTTTGACACGGCCCAGCTGGTTTGCCTCTTCGCGCAGGTTGTTGGCCATACGGGTGGACATGTTTTCCAGCAGGAAGGTCACCGAGGCCACGTCGTCTTCTTCGGTGGCAAAGGCGATCGCCGTGGTGATTTCCTGCGGACCCAGTGCGCGGACCAGTTTCGGCACATCGACCGGTTCGACCTTTTGCGCGATCAGCGCGAAGGTAAAGATCGACTTGCGCACATCGGTCGCGAATTCCTGATCCTCCTCATCCAGAGCAGTAAGGACCTCTTCGCGTTTGGCGGCCTGTGATTGCGTCAGGATCGCGCCAACCCGTTGGCCCGGCGTCTGTTCAAAGGCGACCTGCGGGCGTGCCTCGATCTGCGAGGCCAGCGACAGGCCGATCCGATCCACCGTTTCCGGCGTCACATTGCTGGTCTGGCTGACCGCATAGGTGATGCGCCGCGCGAGGGGGCCGGGCAGATGCTGGAGCATTTCTGCGGCCTTGTTGGTGTCGATCTTCGAGAGCAGCACCGCGGCGACTTCGGTGCTTTCGGCCTTGGCCAGTTCGGCCAGCTCCTCGGGCGGCAGCTTGCGCAGCCGTTCCCAGGGATCGCCAAACTGGCGCACGCCCGCTTCCTTGCGCAGGCGGCTGTGGGTGTGGCGGCTGATCTTGCCTTCCATGGCGGTCAGCGCTCCGGCGAGACCATTGGGGAAGGAGAGCCCAATGTTTTCAAGCTGTTCTGCGAATTCGGCGACGACCGCATGCAGGGTCTGGCGATCCACCAGACGCATTTTCCCCATCTGCTGGGTGAGCTCCAGTTGCAGCTCGTCCGGCAGTTCTTCCAAAGGCACATCCGCGCCCTCGTTCAAAAGTAGACGCACGACGATTGCCGCTTTTGCTTTCCCACTTAAGTGGGAAACGCCACCTGACAGGGCAGGTGCGGGCGCCGGGGACGAAAAATCGCCAAGTCCGCCGCCCATTGGCGCCATTGGTAGCGCTAAGGCTGATGATTGTTCCATTCTTGAACCTTGACCCGAAAAGCTTCTCTTTCTGTCAGGGAACAAGATATGCTGTCAGCAGTAAAGAAAGCCTGAAGGTTAGTAGTTAACCGTCACACCTGTTTCAATTGCCTGGCGCAAGGAGGCTTCGGCCCAGGTTCCAGCTCCGCCACGTGCCTTGATTTCTTTCCACTGGGCCAGGGCTTGGGCATATTTTCCATTGCTGACAAAGCCTTGTGCCATATAGCTGCGCGCCAGGATATTGTCGGGGTCCAGCGCAATGGCCTGCTCGTAGTATTCATTCGCAAGATCGGTGTGACCCATTTTGCGATTGGTGAACCCCCAATAGGTCAGGACACGGCTATTCGTCTGATCCGGGTGGGCGGCCAGAACCGCCTGGGCGTCCTCAAAGCGTTCGAGGTAGGCGAGCTCGCGTGCGGTCTCCAGCAGTTGGTCGCCGTTCATGGATGATTCTTGCGGTTTTACGCATTTCTGGGCCTCGGCATCCCAAACGCGCTTTCCCCAACATTTCTTGGTTGTTTCCGACGGAGTCGGCGGCGTTGTCGAATCGCCGCCCGCTGCAAATGCGGACATGGGCAGGGCGAGCGCGAGGGCGAGAGTTGTGAAACGCATGATAACCTCCTGGGCGTTTGTCATCTGTGACTACGATGAAAACACGCCCAGCGATGAACATATTCGTTCACGAACGCGTGATCACCAATGCTGCCGCGACATCCGGACCGTGCTCCTAGGCTCGGATGCTATTTGTGCCATGGGGCTGAGGCGGCCGCGCCTGATCACGATTCAGGCTTTCACCGAGGCAAAAAGAAAGCCCCGCCAGTGTTGGCGGGGCTTTGCTTTGGGGCGTCAACGGCGGGGGCGCGTCAGGCGCCGAACACCCGCTTGAAGATCGTATCGACATGTTTGGTGTGATAGCCCATGTCGAATTTCTCGTTGATCCCGTCTTTGCCCAGCGCGGCGACCACATCGGCATCGGCCAACAGCAGCTCGCGGAAATCGAGCCGCTCTTCCCAGACCTTGAGCGCATTGCGCTGGACCATGGAATAGGCATCCTCGCGGCTGACACCGGCCTGGGTCAGCGCCAGGAGAACCCGCTGCGACATCACCAGACCCGGGAATTTATTCATGTTGTCCAGCATGTTCTCCGGGAAGACCAGCATCTTGTCGATGACGCCCGCCAGGCGGTGCAGGGCGAAATCAAGGGTGATGGTCGCATCCGGGCCAATGCCGCGCTCGACGGAGGAGTGCGAGATATCGCGCTCGTGCCAAAGCGCCACATTCTCCATCGCCGGGATCACCGACATGCGCACCAGACGCGCCAGACCGGTGAGGTTTTCGGTCAGCACCGGGTTTTTCTTATGCGGCATCGCCGAGGAGCCCTTTTGCCCCATGGAGAAGAATTCCGCGCCTTCCAGCACCTCGGTGCGCTGCATGTGGCGGATCTCGATGGCGATATTCTCGATCGAGGAGGCGATCACGCCGAGGGTGGCAAAGAACATCGCATGGCGGTCGCGCGGGATCACCTGGGTGGAGATCGGCTCCGGGTTCAGGCCCAGCTTTGCGCAGACGTGTTCTTCGACGGCGGGGTCGATATTGGCGAAGGTGCCCACCGCGCCAGAGATCGCGCCGGTGGCGATTTCCTCGCGCGCGGCGATCAGGCGTTTCTTGTTGCGGTCCATTTCCGCATAGAAGCGCGCGAACGTCAGCCCCATGGTGGTGGGCTCGGCATGAATGCCGTGGCTGCGGCCGACACGCACGGTGTCTTTATGCTCCAGCGCGCGTTTCTTCAGCGCCGCCAGCAGCGCGTCCACGCCGACCATGAGCAGATCCGCGGCGCGGGTCAGCTGTACGTTGAAACAGGTGTCCAGCACGTCCGAAGAGGTCATGCCCTGATGCACAAAACGCGCCTCTTCCGAGCCGACATGTTCGGCCAGATGGGTGAGAAAGGCGATGACGTCATGTTTGGTGACGGCTTCGATCTCGTCGATGCGGGCGACGTCGAATTCCACGTCCTTGGCTTTCCAGACCGCATCGGCATTTTCGCGTGGGATCACGCCGAGGTTCGCCATGGCGTCGCAGGCGTGCGCCTCGATTTCATACCAGATGCGGAATTTCGTCTCGGGCGACCAGATGGCAACCATATCGGGGCGGGAATAGCGGGGGATCATAGGCGAATGCACCTCTGTCAGATTTGCGCGGCAGATGTGCGCGGTCATAAGCGACGTTACGGCAAACGGCAAGGGCGGGGCGCGGGGCCTAGCTGTCGGTCTCGGCCTCTGTGCGCTCGTCGCCTGAGGTGAGTTCCAGCCGGGTCTCGACCGTCGAGCTATGCTCCAGGGTGCGATGCACCGGGCATTTGTCGGCAATCTCCAGCAGCTTTTCGCGCTGCGCCTGGTCCAGATCGCCGCAGAGGTGAATGACGCGGGTAAAGCGGTCGATCTTGGCCGGGCCGGTGGGCTGGGCGTCCTGGGCGTGGACCTTGTCGTGGCTGACCTCGACGCTGATCCGTGCAAGCGGCCAGTTCTTGCGCCGCGCATACATCCGCAAGGTCATCGAGGTGCAGGCGCCAAGCCCGGCGGCGACGAACCCATAGGGCGACAGCCCCTTGTTGCTGCCGCCATAGGCTTCGGGCTCGTCGGCGCGCAGATGCAGATAGGGCCCGCTTTGCACATCCTGCAAGAATGTGCCCGAATCCGCTTCGGTGACGCGGATCACCCCTTCGGGCGCGCCGGGCGGCGGGGCGGGGGGCTTCATCTCCACGTAGCGGCTGACCCAGGTGGCGATCATCTGCGCCGCATATTCCGCGTCGTCGGCGCGGCTGATCAGATGGTCGGCCTCGTCCAGCGTGACAAAGCTCTTGGGGTGGCGGGCGGCCTGAAAGATCTTTGCGGCATTGTCGATGCTCACGGTGGCGTCGCGCGGCGCATGCATCACCAAAAGCGCGGCGTTTAGCTCCGCAATGGCGGTGCCTAGTTCGCTTGCCCGGATATCCTCGACAAACTGCTGGCCGATGACAAAGGGACGACCGCCAATGCAGACCTCCGCGGCGCCCTTCTGGGCGATCTCTTCCAGCGCGTGGTCAAAATGATGGGCAACATGGGCCGGATCAAAAGGCGCGCCCAGGGTCACCACGGCGCGGGCAGAGGGGATCCCGGCGCGGGCGCGCAAGACGGCGGCCCCGCCAAGGGAATGCCCGATCAGCAGATCCGGCGCCATATTGCGGCTGGCCAGGTAGCGCGCGGCGGCGATCAGGTCCTCGACGTTGGAGGAAAAGCCGGTATTGGCGAATTCGCCATCGGAATGGCCCAGCCCGGTGAAATCAAACCGCAACACCGCAATGCCCATCGCGGCGAGCCGCGCGGCAATCCGGCGGGCGGCGGCGATGTCCTTGGAACAGGTGAAACAATGGGCAAACAGCGCGGTGGCAAGCGTTGCCCCCTCCGGCAGGTCAAGGCGGGCGGCAAGATCAAACCCGGCGTGACCGGGAAATGTGATGCGTTCGGTGGGCATGGGCGGCTTTCAAGGGCTTGGCGCGGGAGGCGCTCTGCCCCTAAGGTGCGCAGGGATCACGGGCACGACAAGGGTTTCAGTGCAACCGTCACGGGAAGGTGAAGGATCGTCACATGACAACAGCAGAGCTGAAGGGTATTGGCGGCTACCGGCCAGAAGATGCGCGCGATCACGAGATGTGGCAGCGTCTTGGCAGGTTTTGCGCCGAAGAGCCGCGCGCCTTTGAGCGCGACCCGCAGATCGGACATGTGACGGGATCGGCCTTTGTGCTCTCGCCGGATCTGCAATCGGTGCTTCTGACCCATCACGCCAGGCTTGCCCGCTGGTTGCAACTGGGCGGCCATTGCGACGGCATCGCGGACGCGCGATTTGTGGCGCAGAAAGAAGCCTATGAGGAAAGCGGCCTCTCGCGGTTGCGTCTGCTCTCGCCGGATGTGTTCGACGTCGATATCCACCTTATCCCTGCTTCGGCGAAAGAGCCGGCGCATCTGCATTATGACGTGCGCTATCTCTTTGTGGCCGAGGCCGGCGAGATTACGCCCAGCGTCGAATCCCATGCCTTGGCCTGGGTGCCAGTGGATGAGCTCGCCGAGATGACCCAGGCCGAGAGCGTGCTGTTGCTGGCGCGCAAATGGCCCATGCTGCGCGCGCGCCTTGGCCTGTGAAGGACGGTGAAACCCGTTCCCCAGCGTCGCCCGGCGGTGGCGGCTGGATTGCAGTGTCTTTCTCCCTGGTGGCTGCTACAGAAGGCCATGACCGAGATTCTACAAACCACGCTACCCTATGATCCGCTGAAGCCGCTGCCGTTGCCGGGGATCCGTCCTCTGCCGCCCGAGGATTGGCTGCAATTCGACGAAAGTTTTGCCGCCCAGATGGCCGAGCGTGAGCGGCTGCTGTCAGAGCGGCGCGATGATGTGCTGCGCATGGATCCTGGCGCGAAGGCGGCGGCGCAGGAGCTGTTGGATGCGGTGCTGACGCTGCGCTACGGGGGCGGGGCCGAGCCATCCAGCGTCCGGCGTCTGGACGGGCAGGAGGTCACCATTGACCGCAGCGCGCCGCTCGACACCTTGGGCCGGATCGCGCAGCAGGACTTCTGTATCCTGCAAAAACCCGAAGGCTCCGAAGAACATATCCTGAGCGCGGCGGTTCTGTGTTTCCCGGCCAGCTGGACGCTGGCGGAGAAGTTCATGAAACCCCTGCTGGCGATCCATGTCCCGGTCGAAAGCTATGACGCCACGCTGGCGCGCCGGGTGCAACGGCTGTTTGACGGGGTGCAGCTGGGGCGGCCGCTCTGGCGGTTCAATGCCCTGTGGTATGCCGATCCGACGCTGCATCAACCGCGCCTTGAAAGCGATCCGCGCGCGACCTCGACGCCGCAGACGCAGACCTACCTGCGCAGCGAATTGCAGACGATCTCGCGCCTGCCAAAAACCGGGGCCGTGGTGTTTTCGATCCACACCCGCGTCTTGCGCCGCGCAGATGTGCTGGCGCAATGGGGAGCTACTGAATAGCGGCGTTGCCCAGACCCGAGGATTGCAGCACCATCAGCAGCGCCAGAACCGCCGCCATCTGCAAGCTGAAGCGCATATCGCCGCCGCGCACCAGGTTGACCACTGCCGCCGCCAGCCCAAAGGGAAAGGCCAGCACCGCAAGCACAGCGGTCAGCCCCCAGGCCAGCCCGTTGCGGATCAAGCTCGGCCCAGCCGTGGCGGCCATCGCGGGCAATGGGGTGGCGCGATCGTCGATCATACGATCGCATTCCCGGCTGAGCGTTTCTGCGGTTTGTTCCACCGGCGCAAAGCTGTGAGGGCCGGGGCTGCGGGCGACGGGTGTGGCGTCGTCGATCTCCACCGGGATCTGAATATCGCAAAGCGGGCCTTGGTCGCTGACCTGCGCCCCATCCGGTACAAAAGCCGAGAGGAAATCATCGCGCTCCAGCGTCAGCCCGGTCTCGCGCCATTCGACCGTGGTCGCCGAGAGATCCAGCAGCAACGCCTGCAAAAGCCGCGCCAGAAGCAGTTCGGAGAGTTCCTCGTCGGTGTGATCCGGGTAGCGCGGTGTCAGGGTCAGACAGAGTGCGCTGTTGCAGGCCAGACCATCGGCCTGTCGCATCGGGGCGGGCGTGCGACGGTGCCGCAGGTCAATCAGATAGGTGTCACAGTCCAACACGCGCCGATGCGCCGGTCTGTTGCGGCATCTGTCCACCTCATGGCCAGCGTTTTCCAGCACGCGCACCACGATCGCGGTGGCCTTGGCAAGGGCCTGCTCGTCGCGCTCCACAAATCCAATCTTGCCGCGATAGGCAGCGGGCGACACATTCTGTGTAGTCTGATCCAACACCGTGAAAGCCTCCTTGGGTTGTGTTCAGACACCAATCTAAAATTTGAAAGAGTAGAAAGTTTGGCAGGCCATGCAAAATGTCGCAGGGCGGGGCTGTGATCCGTGGTCTCTAGATAAATTAATTTAAATCAACGCAATACGCGCCAGTCATCCGGTCGCACCGCTGAATTGCGGCCAAAGCTGGACCCCGGGCAGCCACATTGATGCCCAAGGTTTTACAATCTGGCTACGGAAAGGTTGATTGTTCTTAAGCGCGTCGAAAGACTCAGTTTCCGTCGATCTGGCGCCCCATGATGGCAAGCGATTGCTGATAGACGGTGGCGGCGTTCCATTCCTTCAGCACCTTGTAATTGCGCTCGCCCGGCTGATAGCCGCGCCCGGGCCGCCAGCCCTTCTGGCGCAGGTAATAGGCGGTCGAGGCCAGCGCGTCGCCCATATCGTAGAAATCCACCCGCCCATCGCGGTTCCAGTCCTGACCGTACTCCAGCGCATTGCCGGGCAGGAACTGCGTATGTCCCAGCTCGCCATGTTTGGCGCCACGGGTGCTGAGGGTGATGGCGCCCTGATCCACCAGTTTCAGCGCGCCGATCGCATGCGGTTCAAAAAACGCGGAACGGCGGCAATCATAGGTCAGCGTCACGATCGAGGAGACAACCTGACTGTCGCCCATGTAACTGCCAAAAGCGGTCTCCATGCCGTGAATCGCCAGCAGGATCCCGGCGGGCACGCCGTATTTCTTCTCAAGTGCGGCAAAGAACTCGGCGTTGCGGGCTTTGCGCTTTTGGCCCTGGGCGACGATGGTCGCCGCGCCCCGTACCTGCATGAATTTCTCAAGCGAGTATTTGAAGCTTTTCTGATTGCGATCCGCCGCAATGGTGCCGGTGGCATATTGCGCCTGCGCCAGCGCGTTGAGGCCGGCTTGCCCCACGCCGGCACGTTTGGCGGTGCGCGCAAAATCGGCTTTCCAGGCGTTGAAACCGGAGGCGGTATTGCCGCAGGGCGCCGCCATGGCGGACATCGGCGCCAGCGCAAGCACGGCAGTTGTGGCAAGACAGGCGACAGTGGAGCGCAAACTCAGCATCAAAATCCCTCAAACATATCGTTTGAGCCGAGCTTAGGCGCTTGGGCCGAGATGTTCACCTGTTTTATATGGGGAAATTCGCTCAGAAGACGGCATCTTGGGCCGCAAGCGCCAAACCATCGGCCACGGCGGTCAGGGCGCGTTCGGTTATGATCTCGGCCCTCGGGCAGAGGCTGCGGATCGCCGCCCCGACCGAGCCCAGAAGCGCAGAGCCGCCCACCATGACGCAGCTTGTCACCTGATCGGGCGTCACGCCAGCACGGTTCAGGGTCTCTTCGGCCTCCGTGCGGATCTCCTGCACCATATCGGCCAGCGTCTCCTCCATGGCCTGCGCGGGGAGCGGAGCGGCGAGGCCGCGCTCGATCATGCGCAGGTCGATCTGGGCGGCGCTGCCCGCGCCGCCATTGGCGCGGATCTTGCCTGCTTCGGTGGCGAAGGCGAGGTCATGGCTAAGCTCGTCCTCCAGCACCCGCACCAGACGATTGAGCCGGGTGGGGTCCTCGGCATTCTGCGCCAGATCCCGGGCCGCCCGTCGGCTCTCGGCGCCGTAGAGGAAGGGAATCATCTGCCAGGTGGCCAGATCGTTGAACAGCCGGTTCGGCGCGGGCAGGCTGCCGCCGCCAAAGGTATTGCGAATGAGCGCCCCCCGCCCAAGATGCGGCATCACATGCTCGATGCTGATCTGGCGGTCAAAATCCGTGCCGCCGAGGCGCAGACCATGGCTGGCCAAAATCTGTGCGCTGCCATCCTGTCCCCGTTCAAAACAGGTAAAGTCAGAGGTGCCGCCGCCGATATCCACCACCAGACCAAAACCGGGGCGCGGTCGGGCGGCGCGCAGGGCGGCCT
>NZ_JAATOX010000052.1 GCF_011806385.1 Phaeobacter sp. HF9A
GACCTACCAGAGGCTTACTGCCATGAAACGCGGCTTCATGCGGGGAGGGGACGCGGGCGTTCTCACAGGTCTCTTGGGACGCAGCAGCAAGGGCCAAGGCTTCCTCGAAGGAGTTGCTCCCGTCATCCGCCGTGGGCGTGGTGCTGTCGCCAGCCTGAACCGTGTCCTGACCGGAGGCGGCTTTCGCCTCGGCCTCGGCCACCAGCTCAGCCAGCTTGTCGGTGGACAGGTTCGGCGCGAATTTGAGCTCCAGCTTTTCCGCGCGGGCTTTGAGGTCATCACGTTCGCTCATGGGTCAGCTCCTTATGCCAGCCAGGGAGTGATGAGCAGCTTGGCGGTGCCCTTCCACTCGTTGGTCTCGCCGCCAGCGGCGTTTTCAGAATTGAGGATCTTGCGCGCGGCGCTTTCGTTGCTCGGCCCCACCACCAGCAGGGTCGGACGGATACCGAGCGGGCGACCGTGATCCCCTTTCATGCCGGAGAGCGCGGCCCGCGCCTTGGCATAGTTCGCGGCAGTGAGCGGCTGCTTCGATCCCCAGGACATCTGCCAGAAGCCAAAGCCGGTGTTGAACCGGGCGTCCGCGCCGTAGATGAATTCCTTGTTCATGAAGACATTCTGGTCGGTCAGATTGTCCATATTCGTGAACTCGAAATCCTTGCGACGCTGCAAGATGATCGGCTTCAACGCGCGGGTGTCGTCGATCAGGAACCACGGGGCCTCGGTCCCGCCATCGGTATTGGCGACCGTGATCACGTTCCCGGCCTCGTCCAGGACGGGATGGTCCGTGTCAAAGAAGGGCTGGCCATCATAACAGCCCAGATCGAAGCCCTTTTTCAGGGTATCGCCAAAGACCAGCGTGTCCTTCTTGGAGCCGGTGGATGCGCCCAGCTCCTGGAACATCGGCGCATAGATCCCGAGGTTGTCGGTCTCAATGTCGTCGCGGTCCACGCCGATGGTCAGTTCCCAGGGCTTTTCCGCGATGGAATAATCGTGCTGGCTCAGGTTCTGGATTGCACGAGGGCCGATCCATTCCCGCACGTTCGGAAATTTGCCAAGCCAGCCGTATTTCTGTTCCTTGGTCATCGACGGCACTTCGGTGGCGACGCTGCTCCAGTCGGAGGAGGCTTGCCCCAATCCGTTCTCGAAGTGCTTCTTGAACCCGACCCGAAGGGCTTGCAGGCCTGCTGCGGTAATCTCCATTGTTTAGTCCTTTCAGGATACGTTGGTCAGGGCTTCGTCGAAGCGGATCCAGACGCCGTCCGGCTCCACGCCCTCAATGATGCCAGCAGGCGAGCGGGTGGCGGTGCCATCGGTCTTGGCGACGGTCTGATCGTCCACGATGAAGGCCGGTTGGCCGACGTCCGCGAAGGAGATTTCATCGGCGCCTGCCGAATTGGCGTATTTGAAAATGCCGACGCGATAGGGCACATTCTCATCGCCATCGAGGCCTTGGCGGTTATCGACCAGTGCCTCGGCACGCCCCACGCCGACAAAGCCGGTGGCGGTGCGCCCTTCCTCCAGAAAGCCATCCGCCGCGCGCATCACCAGCGCACCGGAATAAATCAGCGCGCTTGCGCCTGCGGCCCCCCGCCGGAGATCGCCCTCAAGACGCGGCGTGTTGCGGGTGTTGGTCAATGCAGCCATTTAAAGGCCCCCCTGCGCTTTGCGCTCGGCTTCAAGCACGGATTGATAGTCCTCGGCGGAGAGACCCAGCAGCTTTGCCGCTTGAAGCTCTTCCGTGTTCATCGAGATCTTGCCGTCCTCACTCGGAGGGCGGAGCTGGGAGAGGTCGGGCTCATTCAGCATCGGAAACCCAGCCACCATTTTTTCAGTGCCTTCCGGGTCTTCCTGATGCAACGCGACCGCTTTCTCGCGGAAGGATGGAGGAAGGAAGCGCCCACGCTGGATTTCAGAGGCCAGGAATGCCTCAGCCTTTTCCTTAGACCGACCACCTTTGAGCGCTTTCAGCTCCTCGCTTTGCGCCGCCATGCTCGCGGCCAATTCCGTAACCGTGCTTTGAAGGGCGGCGACCGTCGGGGACCCCGCAGATTTTTCCTTGGCCGCCGCAACCACGTCGCCCCCCTCGGGAACACCGAGAATGGTGGCGACCTCGGAAAGCTGGGACTGCGCGGCAATCGCACCATCGCCCCCGGCCTTCAGCTTATTGATCGCGGCAATGACCTGGTCCTCGGTCGCATCCGCGCCGAGGTCCATTCGGGCCGCGAGTTGTTCAAGAAACGACATGCTGCCGTCCTCCTTCTCAAAGTTGAGCGCGGTCAGCCCGCGCAGGTTCTGGCGGTTCACAAGGGACGCATTGCGGATCGAGATCACCTGATTGCTGTCCTCATGGGGCAGCCCCAGCACAGGCGAGATCCGGCGATAGGCCTTCTCCGCTACCAGGCGCGCACCCTCTTTGGTCCAGCGCACCTTTCCCCAGATACCGTCCTCTCGGGATTGCATCTCGGTGATCCAGCCACGGGCCGGAGCCTCACCACCCTGTTTGGCGGCCAGAAAGGTTGCGTGATTGACATCAATCTCGATTTCACCGCGCGCGGCGAAGCTGGCCTCGATGACGGCCTGCGGATCGGAGATTTCATAGGGGCCGCGCCCATCGAAGGTTTCGATGCGCCCTGCCGGGACAAGATGGATCCACTCAGGAACCTGTCCGTCCGATTCAACGGTCGGGAGGTCTTGTGCGGCCATCATGGCGATATGCGATGCTCTGCTCATGACGTTGAATGTGCCAGAGTCGCAAAACGCAAAACGCCCCCAACCATTTGGGGGCGAAGCGCGAAATATCTCAATCAATCACTGGCTCAGACTGTGGCCGGAATTCCTGCCCCGGTCAATCAGCATCCCCGAGCCAGTCCTCCAGCTCCTCGTTCACCGCGCCGCGGTCTGCGTCCGAAATTCCCAGAAAGGGACGCGCCGGGATATCGCCCCAGGGGATCGAGATCGTCGGGGTCGTGCCGCCGAACCCCTTGCCCTCATAGGTTCCGAATGTGCCCTTGGCCGCGCCGAACTGCATCACCGCCGCCTGGATGGCATTGCTGCCCCAGGTGAGGCCGGTGGCGCTGGCCTGGTAGTGGAGCTGCTGGCGCATTTCTCCGCTCTTGTTCAGCGGCTGCGCCCCAAACCGAAACCCCTTTGCGGCATAGACCGCCAGCGTTGTTTCGGAACGCGGCGCGAAGGGCCTGCCGTCTGGCTGCTGGCCCTTCAACATCCGGTCTTGCGTCGATTGCACCAGATATTCGCCCAAACCCTGCAAGACCGGCGACATATCATCGAGCCGCCCGTCGAGCTGCTTCAGGCGCAGTTCAAACCCGTCTTCATTGAAACTCAGGGTGTACATGCCTATAATCTCCCTTGCAGGCGTGACACGGTGATATACTCCCGGCCGTAGCACGATCTTCATGATCGGAGCGCCATGTGGGGTTGCCAGTTCGCTGGAGGGAGGCCCCACCGCCTGCAACCTTCTACGTGTTGCCCTTGGACATGAGCCGCTGCACTTCAATGTCGCGCTTGACCTGATTTGAGCTGAGGCGCCGCATGCTGGTAATGAATAGCCCCTGCCCGGTTCGTGTGGCCTTCACCACAAGCACATGGCCCGCCTGAGCGGGATCATCGCGAATAAAGATCAAACTGCTTTCGCCGTCCTGCACCCGATGCGTGGCCAGATTGATGGTCGCCTGCGCCTGGGCATAGTCCTGCAAGGTCAGTTCAGGGTGGCGGCGGCGCTGTTTCTCCAGCGTCTGGGCGGAAAGCTCGGCCACCCGGCGCTGAGAGCCGATACGGCGGGCATCCTCGTCGGAGAGCCGCGCCATCGGCCAGGCCCCGCGCGGGTGTTCAAACCAATCTTTGAACGGGCCTTGAACCCAGCTTTCAATCAGATCCTGTGACGGCTTCGCGCTGAGATTTTCCAGCTTGTCCCGAAACGCCAGGATGGTATCGGCAGCGCTCGCGCCTGGCGCATAGTCCCAGCCCTTGTCGATCCCCTTGGGCGCGCCGGTGCGAGGATCTCGCACACCCCATCCCGCAGGCAGACGCACATTCGACTTGCCGCCGCGCCGGATCGCTGCCGCCAGCGAGCGCGCGCCAAACACCCGGCATGAACAGCCCCAGCCATTCGGCGGAAACCAGATCGACCAAAACGGATGGTCCGCCTCAAGGATCAGACCATCAAGCGCCAGATGTTCCGGGCGCGGATCATGTGAGCCGCCGTGGCGATAGACCCAATATTTGAACCCACCTTCGCGGAGCTGGGCCATGCGGCCCGCCTGATAGGAGACACGCATATTGGTGCGGTAGATGACCCGCATCCGCCATTCCTCGCCCCCGGGCGTACCCTCCCCCGTCCAGCCATGCCATCCGTGGCGCTCAACAATCTGCCGGAAATCCCGCTTGAAGGCCTCAAAGCCGGTGCCATCCGTGATAGCGCGATCCACGGAGGCGCCGAGATCGGATAGCAAATCCGCCTTGATCGCGCCCGCCACCATAAACGCCCGGTCATGGGCGCTGCGCTCGATATCGTCCCAGCGCGCGGTGGGCAGCAGATCGCCAAGCCGCAGCCGGAACGCGGCAACCTGCTCGGCAAAGGGCTTGCGAAAGGTGGCGGCGAGATCACTCATTGGCTTCTTCCTCGACCACGGCCCGCCCGCCAACCGCGCCCGCCAGCACCGCTTCAGCGATCACACCCTGCAACTTCTTGGCATCCAGCGTGTCAGAGCTGGCGAGCAACATTTCCCGAAACTCCTCAAAGCTCGACGCCGCCGCCAGCATGGCTTCCACCTGCCCCAGCATCGCGCCCATTCCGACGCGACCTTCGGTTTCCAGGCGCGCCGCAAGTGACGCCTCTGGCGAGACTGGCTGAGAGCGTCCCTGTGGGGCCTCCTCTGCCTGCGTCGCGATGGTCACGCCTGAGCCGTCGAGATGCTGCTTAAAACACCCTTTAAATTCGCTCTGTGGCGCTGCTGATCCTGTTTCCCCGGTCGCAGATGCGCGCTGCGGCGCAGTTGAGGCCGAATTTTCCGGTTTTCCGCCGATTACGGCCTCTCCCGCTGCCGGTTCAGAAAGGCCGAACTTCGCCAGCACCTCTGAGGGCTTCACCCGCAGCCCCTGCGCCAGGAGCGGAGCCAGGGCAGAAGAGAACGCCGCGAGGTCTTCCTCCTCCGGGCGCCCGATTTTCAGCCGCGGGGCCGGAGCGTCGGGACCATATTCGAGCTGGATCCATGGCCGGATCAGATCGCGGCTGATGATCGCCGCAAGCTGCTTTGCGTCCGCCCGCTCGATACCCCCCTGGCCCTGCCGGTGTTCCTTGCCAGATCCAAGCCCGCCGGTCTCCGCATCGGTGGTCGCGGTCTGCCCCAGCACCAACTTGGAGGTTTGCTTGTCCAGCCAATCGCAGCGGCGCTCATAGTGATCGGTTGAGGCCCCGAGGCTCTTGGCCTCTACAAAGTCGATCATCATGCTTTCGGGAATGATCGCGGCACAATCGCCCGCGATATTTGCCACCGCGTGGAACAGCTTCTTTTGATCGTCTTCCGATGTGCCGGGACCATATTTGCCGATCCGCAAAGGCTGACCATAAGTCTGCGTAAAGATCGCCCAGTCCCGTTGCGTGTAGGCCTTGAACAACCATGCCCAAAGAGCGACCCGTGCCAGACCGGACCGCAGCGGCAGGCCGGATTTCGCCTTCATGGGCGCATAGATGTATTGAAACGGCGGCAGGATCTCTTCTTGCCCGGTTTCCGGGTGTCGCATCCGGGGCGTCTTCAGATCTTTCCGATCAAAGCGGAACCAGCGCGGGTCGCACCACTCCAGCGTTGCAGGCTCATATTGCCCCGCCGAGGTGTCCCAGATGATCTTTGTGAAGGAGTAGCCCTTGCCCAGGGCATCGAGAATATCGAACAGCTCGTCGGTCAACTCGTCCCGCTGCAACCACGTGCGAACCCGCTCCGCGATCTCTTTGGCCAGCGGGGTGTCATCGCCCGGCTCTACGGAAATGTCGAGCTGGGCGACCGACCGGCGGCGGGTGCCCAGAACGCCGATGTAATGCGGGTCCCGTTCCTCAATGGTTTCCGCCAGTTCCAGATAGCGGATCGGGTCACCGGCATCGGCTTCCTTCAGGATGTTTGCCAGCCGTCCGGGGTTCAGCCCGTCGCCCGGATAGCCGGTCAAAGGGCTGCGCACGCCGCCTACCATTGACGGCTCATCCTGCTTTGTCAGCTCACCCCGGCGTACCCGGTTGCCCCAGCGGTCTAGCAATTGCGGATTTTTCGCCATGCCTCACTACCTTTCATAATCCGCCTCTGACTTCGGCCCCGAGCGGAGGCGTCCACCAGGGGCGGTCCATTGCGTCTTGTTCGTCAGCCGTCGTGCCCATGCGACCATCCTGCGGTGCGCCGTGGCGCGCATCGGGCACAGGGGTGTAGGCGATTTCGACCCAGCGCATCCGGGTCGCGAAATGCGCCAGCGCCAGGGCGATGGCATAATCGCCGTGGCGCTTCTTGCCCTTGGCGTCAGCTTCGCGGATCTCCGGCACGCGGGGAATGCCGCGCACCTTCTTGACGGCGCGCAAATCGCCCATGTGCGTATCCCAGCGCCCGATGGAGAGCGTCGCCTCCTCAAAGGCGGTCTTGAGGGGCGGCATGTTCACCCGATACCAGTCCTGGCTAAACTTGATGGCCCAGACTAGGCCCGGGCTGTCGTCGCCGTCTTTCAGGCCAAATTTGCGCCCCAGATCCTCGGCCACGGTCCAACCCATGCCGGTCGCGTCAAAGGCCGCGCCGATGCAGCGGGAGCGGATCCGCTCCATCACCATGCCAACGATCAGCTTTTGCTCGTTGCCCGGAACATTGCGCATCTCGATAGAGAGCGCCTCACGGCGGTGCATGTTCTTCTCGATAGCGAGCAGGCAGAGAACCGAAAGGTCGGCAACGCGGGCAAAGTCGAAACCGAGCGCATAGAGCACGTCGAGCGGCAGCTCGCCCAGCACCTCCTCCAGGCGCTCCAGAAATTCCCGCATCAGCTCCTGCTGTTCGGCGCTGCTGCGCTGGAGGTAGTCGCCGGGCAGTTCAAGCTCCAGACAGGGGGCCTCCGCATTCATGCGGGCCTCAATCAGCGGCGCGGTCAGCCATGCGCCGGTGCCAGCCTTCGGGATGCAGTGCAGCTCCTCATCGGCATCATCGCCATAAACCGCGTGGGTGCTCTCGATCCATTCCTGCTTGCTCATCGGCTCGCGGCCCTGGGCACGCTGGATCAGGGCGATGCGCTCATAGAGACCGGCTTCAACCGCATCATCAAAGGTCACGCGCACCACCTTGGCGGTGGGGCCTTTCTCGCCCGCGTTGACCTGACGCACCAGAACGTTGAAGGCATTGGCATCGCCATCATGGGTCGAGATCACCAGGACCTTGCCGCCCCACATCAGAAGCGCGTTTGCTGCCTTCAGCATCTCTTCCAGTTCGTCATGGAAGGCGGCTTCGTCAAAGATCACATAGCCCTGACGCCCGCGCAGAGAGCGCGGCTTCGAGGACAGGGCGACGATCTCGAAGCCGGAGGCAAAGCGCACCCTGAAGGCCTGAATGTCGCGGTCTTCCTTTCCCTCTTCCTGATCCTTGAACAGGAATTCCTGCACCGCGCTGGCGGCGGGCATAAGCGCCTTTGCCCACATGGCGCAGGTGTCGATGAACTCCCGCGCCATGTCGAGGTTAAAGCCGATATAAAGCGTGTCCATGCCGCCCTCGGATCGGGCCAGACCGGAGCTCAGGACCGCATCGGCCCCGACCGCCCAGGTCATGCCAATGCGGCGGGACTTCTCGCAGACCACAAACTGATAAGCGGCGGTCGTTTGCAGGAGGTCCTGCTGGTAGGACAGCAGCACATGCGGCAGGTCCATGCTGGCGTCCAGCACATCCGGCAGCATCTGCCGGTCGGCGGCGCGCTGCGCTTCCCATTCCGCATCGGCAATGGCTTTAACGGCGGTCACGCTCCGACCCCAAGAATATCGGCCTTGATGGTTTGCACGGTTTCCCGCGTCATGCCGAGCTGGTGCGCTTTTTGCTCGATCTCACCGGCGAGGCGCTCGCGTTCCCTGCGGGTGACGCGCCGTTCCTCATCTTCGCGCAGACGTTCGCGCAGCCCGGCGGATTGCATCAGGTCTTTGAGCATACGGGAAAGATGCGCGAGGCTCTTCGGATCCCACTTGGCGTCGTCTTTCTCTGCAACCGCATTCATCATCTGAAAGGCGGCGGTCGCGATCATCTGCATCAGCACCTTGTGCATGGTGCTTTCCTGCTCGATATCGAGATCCCCGAGCAGCGTCTCCGCCATGGCAAAGGCGTCACGCTGATCTTTCAGCAGCTTGGAGTATTCGCCCACGGCAGACTTGCCGATGCGGATCTCCTGACCGGCCTCCTGAAGCCAGAAGTTCAGATCCTCGGTCACCGCGACGATGTCGCTGAAGCCACGCTCCTGCAACACCATCGCAAGCCGCTGCCGGAACTCCAGCGGGATCAGGTCCAGCTTTTTAGGCGGCGGCATGGGTCACGCTCCCGGACGCGGGCGCTGGATATCCGGGTGGCGGGCAATGCCCTGGGCGATCTCCACCCCGCGCATGGTCGCAACAGCCACAATAAAACCGGCGTGGTTCTCGGTGGTCAGCATGCCCTGCTCTTCCAGCCAGTGAATTTCCGTTGTCACCTGGTCGCGCGTGTAAGCGATGCCGACGCGGGGTAACTGGCCGGAGAGAATGAACACATTGGAGGTGTAACACGGCGCGCCCTCCAAAAATCTGAGAATGGAGAGGCGGGCGTCTTTGCGAAGGTCGTCAGCGTAGCTCATGGCGGTCCTACTTACTCAGAAGGTGTTCTTCGTGGCGGGTCACCACGTTTTCGAGGCGGGTCATGATCATCTGATTGCCCTCCATCACCGCTTCCATGCGCTGCATGGTCCCGGCCACATTGGCGAGGGTCAGCTCGATCTGGTGGAGGTCGTCTTTGCTGGGCAGGGACTGAACCGATTGCTCCACGCGGGCGATGCGACCTTCATGGCGGTCCATGCGGTCGGAGCCTTCCTTGAACCGCTTGTCTACCTGCTGAAACCGCGCCTCGACATTGGAGCGCCGGGTTGCGATCCACGCAAAGACCGTGGTGCCCAGAGACACCAGCAACGCCAGCCCCGCGAGGAGATTGCCCATCGTGACGGTCGGGTCGAAGGTCATCAAGCGCGGTTCCCTGGCACGGTCTTCAGCCGCTCGATCATCTGATCCTTGTTTTTCGACCCGGAGGAGCTGCCAAAATAATAGTTGAGCACTTGCCCCAAGCCGATGGACAGGCCCCCGATCAGCAGTAGCAGAACCTCTTCGCCCGAATCTTTCAGACCGTATTTCAAGAGGTAGGCAAGGACCGAGAAATAGCCGACGATTACGATCCCGGCGAGAATGCCAGGGACGCGATCCTTGGTGGCGATCTGACGCTTGCGGGCGCTGTCGCGGTCATTGGCCGCGATGGTCTCCAGCTCGATCCCGGCATCGGCCAGATAGCGCGCCAGATCGGCCTCGGCCTCTTTCAGTTTCAGGAGGTCCTGGGGCGCAGCCCCGATAATTGCCGCCTCGACCTCTTCCGGCGTGGCTTCCGGGCGGCCCAGCAGCTTATCGGCCAGCGCCTTGGTGGCGACACCGGCAAGCGGCCCGCCGAGGGCGGTGGCAAGGGTCGGGGCAATGCCGCCGAGGATCTGCAAAATCTTGTCTTTGTTCTTCACGGGAGCGCTCCTTTATCGGGCTGGGGCATAGGTCACGGGGTCGGCGTAGCTCGCCACGATCCAGCCCTCCTGCCCGGCGTAGAGCACCAGCAGCCACGTGCGACCGTCAAAGGTGCCGCGCCGCAGGACCGGCACCGTGGTGCCATCCGGGATCTTGGCGATGATGTTGGGGTTGAAGCTTGGCCAGCGCCGCAGGTTCAGCCTGTCGCCATTGGCGCTGACAATCGCCAATTCGTCGGCGCCGACAGGCTTACTCAGCGCGGTTGCCTCTTCCTCGGCGGGATCATCGCGACCGAGGATATAGGAGCGGACGTGGTCCAGCGGGAAAAGCGGGTTGGTGTCCACCTTGCGCCCCGGCGAGACATACCAGTGCGGGCGAATATCCCGCAGGGTTTGCACCTCGGAAAACAGCAGGCGCAGAAGCCAGAGCAGCGTGTCGAGCTGCGCCTCGGGGTAGTGCATCCACATGCCCCGGCCATGCTCTGGCGTCTCTGCAATCTCGATGGAGTACGGGTGGCCATTTTCCACGGTCGAGCCGAACCAGGTCACGCCATTTTCTCCCGCCGCGCGCATCTTGCCGGGGTTCACCAGTTCGATGCCGATAGAGAATTGATTGCAGCCCTTGCGCCCGTGGTAGCTGGATGCACCCGCGTGATTGGCGCGGCGATTGATCGGCACAAGCTGGCGCAGCTTGCCGTTCAGCTCGATCACAAAATGGACGGAGACCTTGGTGTCGTTGTCTTGCAGATAGTCAGCGGCGCTGCCTTCCTGGAGGCTGGAGGCGGTGTCATGCAGCACCACCAGTTCAGGCGTAATTTTGCCGCCCATATGGCGCGCGGCGGTGTAGTCTACGCCCTCAAGAATGCCGTCTTTAAATGCCATTTGAACCACCTCGAAACCTGCTGTGCAGGTTTCAGAATGGCTGAGGTCCAAAACGAAAAACGCCCCCAAGGATTTGGGGGCGATGCCTAGAAAAGGCTCAATTGATCGGTGTCTCGCGGGGGGCCTCTATCGCGAAGATAAGACCTGACGGTCTCATCTGTCACGCCCAACATGCGGGCGATTTCCGCGTTAGGCAATCCTTTTGATGCATAGACCCGTGCCCGCCACTGTTTGGCCAGCGGGACGCGCCGGGGCAAGGTTTCCGATATACTCGCCAGTATTCGCGCCTTTGCGTAGCCGACCACCTCAACCACCCGAGAGCGGGACTTCGGAGCGGTCGCGATATAGATCTCGGTTCCGCCAAAAGCGCCAATGAACTTGAGCGCATCCTCCAGCCCGAGCGCCTGAACATAAGGCTCCACCTGCGCGGTGGGCTTGGGAAAGGCATTCTGGAGTTTGTCATTGGAGGGCTGGCGGTCGCGGGTCATTTGAGGTGCGCCCCCCAATCGAAGTCGATATCCGCCCGCTGCCCCCAGCTTTTAAGCGCCTGGATCACCGCGTCGATCTGAGACCAATCGGTCAACATATCCACATCTGCCGGGACCATGGCCCAATGATCACCAAAGCGAGCGCGGATAAAGCGGTTCAGCCCCGCGCGGCTCTTGTCCCGGAGCTGACCGGCCTTGCCCAGCTCGCTCCAGAGTTTATGAACCAGCCGCAGGTCGGAGCGGGACGCGGGTTTGAACCGCTTTCCCGTCCCTTTCGAGGATGTGAAGCCGTCAGCCTCCAGGCGCTTCACCATGGCTTTCAAATCCTCCTCGGTCATATCCGACATCGAGGCCTTGCCGGTCACCACCAGTTGCAGATCGCGTCGCGCGTCGTTGTCGAGACCAAGCGTCTTGCAGCCAAGGTGGATCTTTCGTTTCAGGGTGCCGTTCGTCGCCATGGCTTAACCCTTCCCTTGCGCAATCATGTGGGACAAAGCGCCCCGCAACGCGCGCGCTCGCCGTTTGACGAACTCGGCAGGCATCCCCCAATTGTCAGCCATCTGCTCCAGTTCGGCGTCACTTGCGGCGAGCAACAGGTGATCCACCCCAGCCGCCGCGATTTGGCCAGCGAAGCCGCGCGACATCACGCTGGACGCGCCACCGGAGATAGGCTGATCGTCCGTGTCGACGCGAGCCGAGACCCGTGTCACATCCATGAACTTTGCAATCTGCATCGCCGTTTCCCCCTCAGGCCTTTGCCAAATCAATTTGAATGGCGTTCCAACCGGCATCGAGCGCCGGGCGCTGATAGCAGCGCACATAGGTCTTTGAGCCGACCACGCGGATCGCATCCCTGATCGCCTGCATGGCCCGCAGCCAGCGCTCGTCCTCGATCTCCAGCCGCAACAGCATGAAGATTTCCGAGCGGTTGATCTGACCCGCCTTGTCCGTGTTGAATGCGCGGGTCACGATGTCGCGGATCTCTGGGCGCGCATCTGCCGCCCACTCCGTCAGACACTCGTCAACAAGGCTCTTGGCGACCTGCAACTCCGGGCCAAAGTCGATCAAATCCGCAACCTGGACCTGCACCTTGAACAGCCCGTCATAGCTCATCAGGGTTTTGTTCCCCTTCTTGCCGCCGACCGTGGCACCATACTGCCCCGCCAAGATGGCTTCGAAGGCGCCGATATCCTCGAAGGTGTGCTGTTTGAACCGGCTGACCTCAGCGCTCAGAGAAAGCGCGTAGCCGATAATCTCTCGCACCGTCTGGTCCTGTAGCTTGTCCTGCGGCTTTACCAGTTCGGTCGCGCGCAGGTCTCCGTTGGCGTTGCGCATGTAGCTTACGCCGTTGATGGTTTCCTCAGCGCCGGGCACAGTCACCGGCTGGCGGGAGGGGGTAGTCTTCTGTACGTGTTGCTCGGTCATTCGCCTGTACTCCTGTTCAGGATTTCGGTCTGGAAATTCAGGGCGGTTGCGATCTGCACCGCCATTGCCTCTGCGGCCCATACTCCCGGTTCGACCGTCAGGACCCGCCAGCCTTCGAGGCGCTTTGGATCCCATGGTGCCGCCGTCGGATTGCCGCGAAACACCGAGCGCCCGAGGGCGTAGTAGTATTCGCGGCGCTCGCTCATTTGGCGGAGATAAAGTGCACACAGGTCGGGCACGTCTTGAACATTTTGACGTGCTGGCTGTTGGCGGCGGAAAACACCTTGGAGCGCTCGCGCCATTTGCGGCAGACATCCTTGCCGATCTCGCCCAGAGCCGGACAGGTCAGTGTTTCCGCCATCAGCACCCCACGTACCGACTGCTCGATTGCGTCGGTGCTGGCCCCGTAGCGGTTGCTCAGCACAAGGTTCACAGCCCCGGCGGAATACCCAAGCCGGGTTGCCGCCTTCGCCTGACTGCTCAGGTCACATTCCCGCGCCAGTGCTTCCACCC
Source organism: Phaeobacter sp. HF9A (assembly GCF_011806385.1). GTDB lineage: Bacteria > Pseudomonadota > Alphaproteobacteria > Rhodobacterales > Rhodobacteraceae > Epibacterium. The sequence continues at coordinate 13,068 of NZ_JAATOX010000052.1, forward strand.
AATCCGGGACATTTCCGTTCCAGCCGATGCGGGCCTTATTCAATGCAAATGCGTCTGCGCTCACAGCAGAACCTCCTTATCGAGAGAGACAAAGTCGGCGGTGTTCGCGTCGAACACGCCTTTGACAGAGCGAGGTTTCGGGGCGACCGGGCCGGTGTTGTTCACCAGCTTAAAGCGGGGCTCGCGCTTGCCCCGGATTGCGCTCTGGCGCACCGTCAGGTGCTGGGATTGCACCAGAAGGCGGCAGTAGGCCCGTGCCTTGGCGACGGTCACTTCGACCCCTCCGGCGTTGGAATGCGCGGCAATGTCGGTGGCGGAAAACTCGCGCAAACCGCGCATGCTGCGCCACATATTGCCCTCGGCGCTGTCGTCATAGCTCGGCTCAACCGCCGCCATGGCCTCCCCCGCCATATCGGCGTGGACATAGACCTTACGGCTGTCGTCGGTTTCGATCAGGGTCAGCAGACCTGCCTTTTCCCAGCGGGCGACAAAGGTCTTGGCGGTAGAGCGCACCACCCCGAAGGCCAACAAGTCGGACCAATGGATCCGCGTCAGCCCTTTGGCTGCGCGCCAGACCGAGGCTTCCATATCGGATCGAAACACAGTCATTGCTTCCCGCCCTTCGCGACCTTGAGGTTCGGTGCCTGACGTTGAGCGGGCGCGGCGGTCTGGGGGGCCAGCCTGCGCACCGTTGGTGGCTGGCCGGTGGCAAACACCCGGTCGCCCCAGAGCGCCAGATCGGCGTGACTGGTGCCGCGCGAGCGGGCCAGTTCTTTGGCCTGGTCGATGTTGGTCACCACCCGGCGGATGGAGCCGCCAGAGGCTTCGACAATCTCGGTCAGCAGATCCCGCGCGATGGCGACATCGGGGCTATAGATCTGCACCAGCTTCTCTGCGTCCGAGAGATTGCAGGCCAGTGCCGGTTCCCATGCAAGCTGCCGATTGTGGATATTTTCCCACCGGGTCAGGTGCTGGGGCAGTTCCTCTTCGCCCACCAGGATCACCGTCGATTGGCTGGCCTCATAAAGGTCGCGGGCCAGCTCGATCAGCTTCTTGTTCTTGGTCAGGTACTGCGCGTCGTCGATGATCAGCGGTCGATCCGCGCGGGCCAGGTGCCCGGCGATCTTCTCGACCATGGCGGGCACCCCGCGCACAGCCTTGAGGCCAATCTCGTTCATGATGGATTGCAAGAAGTAGCTCGGCGTCCAGCAGCTCAGGACCTGCACGTTGTAGGCCTGATATTCGTTGGTCGCGAAGGTGGTGGCGGTGGTCTTCCCCCAGCCCGAAGGCCCGTAGAAAACCGCCATTCCCGGTAGTCCCATTGAGCGGTCCTGAACCCGCTCAACCAGTGAACTTAGCGCTGCGACATTGCGCAGAGGGGCGATGTTTGGTGTCATGCTCTGCTCTCCTTATTCCTCGCTGCCCAAAGCTTTGCGCATGCGCAAAAAGCTCCGGTATTGGGCGGACCGTTGATAATCCGTCATGAAATTCCGCTGCTCTTCGGTCAGCGGGTGGCCTTCGGCGTCGAGCTGTTCCAGCTCAACGCACCGATTGAACATTTCCTCGGGGTCGTCCTCGGTGGGTGTGGGCGCGCGGCGGTCTGCGAGGCGCGCGATCTGCGCTTCCAGCCGCTCCTCCTGGTCGCTGTTCTCCACCAGACGCGGCGCTTTGGGCGCATTGCGGTGCGGGGTGACCAGTTGAACCACCTCGGCCTGCGGCAAGTCGCTCGGCGTGACATCCTCGCCCGCCGCCCGGAGCCGCGCCGCGATTTCCGCCGCCGAATAGTCACGCGACGCCCGGGCCTCTTCCTTGGCGGCGCGTTGGAACTGGCTGCGTTTGCGGGCAACTTCGCGAGCGTCAGAGACACCAAGAAAATCGCCTTTCTCGACGCATGCCGCGTGACCGATGTACTGGCCTTCGAGGTCGTACACATGCAGACCCGCATGGATGTTATCGGGGTCAAAGCGGCCAACCACCTTCTGACCGGCGATGCGGTACATCCATTCAGCCCAGTACCGCGACCCCATCAGCTTTAGCTCGCCATTGTTGGCAGCGGCGGTCAGCCCCTTGGCCCCCATCAGCCAGAGGCGGCGCTGTTCTTCGGTCGCCTTGCGGATTGGGCGGCTCTTATAAGAAGCCTCAAACACCTGATTAAAGGACCGGCCATAGGCGATTTCGCTGCGGCGACCTTCGCGGGCGTTGTGGTCCTCGACCTCCTCGGTCAAGACCGCGATAAAGTCATCCAGCGGCACTGCGCTGTTGCCGTAGTTCTCTGGTTTGGCGTCGGGTTTGTTGCCGGTATAGGCCCCCTCAAACGCCGGGTGTTTTGCCACCCGGTCGCAGAGATCACGAAAGGCCCGCTCGATGGGCTTGGACTGGCCCGAGTACGGCGTGGCCCAATGAACCTTGACGCCCAGCATCGGCAGCAAACCGGGGATATCGTCCTCAAGCACCTTGAAACGAAAGCGCGTCGGCGCGCCGCCGGTGATCACCTTCGCCGCGAACTCGCGCCCGTTGTCCAGAAGTGCCGCCTGCGGGATCCCGTAGCGCTCGATCAGATCCCCAATCGCGAGCTGCACCGTGTGGCTGTTGGCGGTCAGGGACAGCCGCCAGGAGAGGATCTTGCCAGAATAGATATCCGTGAAAAACACGCCCTGGACCCGCACCGGCAGAGGTTCGCTCGGCCAGCGCACAAAGACATCGAACTTGTGATAGTCGCCGCAAATGCACTCCAGCGCGCCGAGCGCGCTCTTGTCGCGGTCCTGGTGAGGATAGTAGCGACGCAAGGCCTCGGTCCCTTTGCGCAAGACGATCTCGGTCGGCTTGGAAATTGAAGCCTTCATCGCCCGCCGCACCTGATGGATCGGCGCGATGGGGAGGCCTTCTTTTTTCGCCACCCGTTTGGCGCGGTCATAGCAAGAGGTCAGCGAGGGCTGTTCCAGCCGTAGCCAATCCGAGCGAACCAGCGCGAAAAACTCAGGGTCCAGAGGCGCGGCCTTGCCGGTGCCGCCGGTCGGTTTTGGGGCGACATACGCCAGCCAATCCGCCTCGGCCACACCCTCGACCAGCGCGAGCCAGTTCCAGATGGACTTTTCGGAGACCTCAACCCGTAGGGCCGCTGTGGACACTGCGGCAGAGCGAACCATGCCAGCCCCTTCGCATTCCGCGACCAGACGCACCGCTTTCAAGCGCTGATCCGCCTTGGTCCTGGCCCTGTCGTTCAGCCTGTCGAAGTCCGCCCATGCGGCCTCGCGGCTGCGTTTCGGCTCCGGCTCCTGCGGCTGTTCGATCAGCGCCAGACGCGCCCGGATCGGAAACAGCGAATAGTGATACTCAAGCCCACCGCCCTTGCCCTTGCGGCGACGGACCTTGCCCGGCTGGCGGTCCCAGCCCTCATCCTTTGCGCGCTGGTTTATCTTGCGCTTGGTGGCGGGCAGATCAGGAAGGCGCGCGTCTGCGATCTCGGCAGCGCTCCACCATTCTTGCGTCGGGGCATCCATCAGGCCTGCCCTCCCCGGATCTCGTCCAGAAGCGCCTGGACCTCGTCCCCGTGTTCTTCGAGGAAGGTCACCCGGCCCGCCTTGGGGGCGCGTTTCCACGCGTCTTGCAGGCGCTGCCACGTTTTCTCGGTGTTGTTCATCGGCGGCGTGACGCCCTTGCCCTGCTCGCTGGCCCAGGTCTTGCGCGCATCCCTGGCGCTCTTGACCTGACCCTCGGCCAGGAGGTCGATCACCCGATAACGCTCCGCGACATCGCCGATCTTGGCGATCTCGGTCAGGTCGTTGAGCGTGACCGGGCGCTCGGAGGAGCGCAGCCGATGCGTGTCGCCGCCGGTCAGCACCGACCCGGCGCTGACCATTCGACGCACATGACGGTCTGAAATCCCGAACTTTTCGGCTGTGGACTTGGCGAACGATACGGTGGACATCGTGTCCGCCGTATCCCATCGCTTGGCGACCAGGTCGGATCCAGTAGCGGCTTTCGTCTCCGGGTGTAGCTTTTCATATACCCGCTTGCGCTCGGCCAGAAAAACCGCCGTGTCCAGCGCGGTCAGTTCCGCACCGGCGAGGTTGTCATCGATCTCCATCAGCCGGGCAAAATCATCGTTGCAGTCCCAGCAGACCACCTTGATCGTGGGCCAGCCCAGCTCCCGGGCGGCGGTCAGTCGATGGCCCCCTGCCAGCAGTTCAATCTTGCCGCTGCGCCTGACCTTGCGGACGTGGATCGCGTCCTTCATCACGCCAAGCTCGGTGATTGAGGCCTTGATCGCCTCCACCCCTGCCGGAGATACGGGCCGCAGCCGGTTGCCCATCTGGATCTCATCAACCGGCAGTTCTGCGATTGATTGAATGATCGTTGCCGCCATGGCGTTAAAACCCTTGTTCAATTCGCCCAAAACAGCGGCGCAAAAAGCAAGCCGCCAAAGATGATGGCGAGGCAGACGCACGCCAGCGCGTCACCCCAAATGCTGTCTGAAAATTTCCGCTCTGCCTTGCGGAACCGGGTCCAGGCCGCGCGCACGCCGAGTGCAAGCTGCGCGCGGCCTGTCCCGACCGGGACCTCGGCCCCGGTGGTCGCGAACACCCCGGACTGCCCGTGAGTGGTTTCTTGGTGTGGGGTGTCGCGAAACTGGTTCATTTTGAGGTGTCTTCCAACCGCGCAACCTCGGCCCGGATGCGCTTGGAATATGCCATTTCGACCATATCGCGGCCTGCTGCCTCGATGATCTTGTCCAGAAGCGCAGCGCCGGTTTCGCCACCGGATTGCCCATAGGTTGCGGTCCGCGCTGTGGCCGGCTTCACGCCATTCTGCTTGCACCACGCCTCGAAACTCGACCCGGAAGCGCGCAGCGCTCCGACGATAACGGAGTGCAGGACCGCTCCGGGCTGGTAGGGTTTGCTACATTTTGGCATAGTGTCCTCGCGATGCTGCCTTGCGTCGTGTCGTTACAAGAGCAACAATGCACTCATTTGTACGCATTGTCAATTGAAAGCATGAACAAATGGGCATTCCAGAGAGAATCCGAGAGATAGCATCCTCTAAATCACTGACAATAAAAGATATTTCAGAAAAGACCGGTATAAAATACCGCACCATTCAGAACTATTTGTCAGGAGACAGATCGGTTGGAACAGAATTCTTGACGGCATTGAGTGAACATTTGGGTGTTTCAGCATCATGGATTCTGACCGGCCAGGGCGATGCTATGCTCCCAAATGAGCACACTGCACACTCAAACACGCAGTTCATCAGCATCCCCCGCCTTGAGGTCGAGGCCTCCGCAGGCAACGGCGCGGAGGTGTTGGCAGAGACGGAAACCCACACCTATGCCTTCCATCAGGAATGGCTCACCCGGCGCGGCCTCAAGCCCGCCACCCTTTCGGTGATCTCGGTACGCGGCGACAGCATGGAGCCGGAGCTGAACGACGGCGACCTGATCCTGATCGACCGCGCCAACACCGACCTGAGCGACGGCAAGATCTACGCCGTGCATTTCTCCGGTCAGTTGTTCGTGAAACGCATCCAATACGTCCCCGGCGACAGCGTGCGCTTAATCAGCAGCAACCCCCACTATGCCCCCATAGAAATAAAGAACCCGGAAGCCGATGGCGTCCGGGTCGTAGGGCGTGTCGTCGCCTCCATGCACGAGTGGTGATCTTGAACACCAAGAGCAGGATATCCACATACATTCAAAGGAAAATAATGCGCTACGGACTTATCATAGTGATTTTCTTCGCTTTAGCGAACCAAGCTTCAACTTCGCCACGCCTGCCCGATTTTATGACATCGGACGAGTTGCAGGAAGCCCAAAAGGCATACAGGAACCTTTTGAAAAGCGACGGTTGCGATGCAGCGCTCCCGAGTATCGAAAAATTCGCTGATCGAGCAGCCTTAACACTAGAAGTTATCACTCCAAGCTTGCTTCCCTTTGTTCACGCGGAAGGTAATTCCCCTCAAACACAGGCGATTAACAGAGATCGGGAACTTAATCTTGCGATAGCCGCTGCTGAAAAATTGATACACAAAGTCAATAAGGCGCGTAATGGAGCTTTGGTAGATAAGGCTGAATGCCTTCATCAATTGGATCGAAACGCCGAGAGTATCGCCACCCTGATTACTGCGCTCGACAATATAAGCGCGCTCGAAAAAACCTCTTGGCAACGCGCACGACGGCTATTGGGGCAGATCATTGGTTGGAACATTGAATAAGCCTGATCTTGTCAGTCGGCACGAGATGCCCATATCCGCAACAGGATGAACCTATCAGACACCGGCGGATGTGAGTTTGACGAATATGACACCCCCGCATCTGTTCACGTTGTCGCGCTTTCTGCCGACCAGGTCGTGGGTTGCTTGCATCTGTTGCGGACCGACAACGTTCAAGGCCAACTGACCTACATGATATTGGACGCCCACCGCGGACGGATCCCAAACCTTCCCACAGGATTACTCAAGCAAGAAATCCGGAGCCCCGAATGTTGGGAAGCCTCGCGCCTAGCGATTTCCCCGAACATTCCCAGCCAAGACCGCAACAATGTTCTGGTAGCACTTATGGACCAGGCGCGCAGGTACGCCCGCGCCCAGGGCGGCCAATCCCTATTGGGGCTTATGAGCCCGCTTTTTGTGAGGGTCTTTTTACGGGCAGGGATGAACGCCTACCGGATCGGCCCGGTCGTGGACCAGCGCGATGGTCGTATTTGCGTTCTGAAGATGGACTTCTAATCTAAGTCTTCTGCCGCGAGCCCGATACTCTCCAAGCGCACAAAATCAAGCTGTGGTTATCGGAAAATCAGGCCCCAGTTCCCGCAAGCTCAAAGCCATGGGATCAAACACTTTAGGCTTCGACACTATTAGAAGAAGCGCACATCGGTCCAGTAACTGGCCACCTCGGTCTCTGGCTGCCGCCAGCCCAAACAAGACATTCATGCAGGGTGCAGCGAAGGCGCTGCTGCGAGCGCGAGCAAGAACATGTTAAGTCAGCACCGTAGTCGGTGTAGAACACTATCCAGGTCATCAACGAATGTCGTGACATCGAGGCAACCTCTCTCGAGTAGCGTCAGGTCAGATAGGATTAGAGGATCCAGCGTATCATCGCTTTGCATCAACGCCTTCATACCACGAACCTTCTTTATGGCATTTTTCAAGATATCGCGGATGTCTGGTCCACATGTAAGCATAAATCTCTCGACGACATCGTTGATTTCACGATTCACAACCTTGCTTGCCGAAATTTCGGCGTAAAGCATGCGCCTTTCGACGGCGGTGGCAACCGATTTTGTCAAAGAGGCGACCGTCAGTTCCTCTTTGACGAGATAGTCGGCGCAGCCGCTCCGCATTGCGTTCATAGCGATTTTCAGGTCGTCGGAGCCGGTCACCATGATCGGAATGGCGCCCGTTTGGTCTTCATGCGAAATGACCAAGCGCAATGCCTCCAGTCCGCTATCACCGCCGAGGTTGTGGTCCAAGAAGACAATATCGAACGTCTCGCAGTTCAGCAGAGATCGTAGCGCATCCACGCTATCGGCTTCGTAGTACTCAAAATTCATCCCCGACTTTTCGCAAATACGGATCAAGCGCATTCTATCGGCGTTGTCGTCGTCCAACGTCAGAACCTTAAGGCGCATCCTGCTGCTACCTGATGTCTCCGTCACAGGGGCGGCGGATAAATGCAGAGGAAGCAAGCTCCCGTTTCCGAACGGCTGATCTGACTTCATGGAGTGCATCCTTACAACTGGCAGCAGTATGCGTTAATCTGGTGAAATTCGCGGGACACCTATGGTCCCGCAATCTGATCGAATTGGGCCCTAGATGGCGTTCAACGGAGGTTCACAAGTGCTCCAATAGCTTTGAAGCGTATCGAGTACGGCGTTCATTCCAGCCCTTCCCTGAGGCTTTACGATATAGCCGTTCACGCTCTCTCTATAGGCCTTAGCGATATCTTGCGCACTGTCAGATGTGGTGAACATAAAGACCATGTTTTCGGAGTCGATCGCGCTTCCCCTAAGCGCCTGCAAAAACTCATGCCCATTCATCCGAGGCATATTGATGTCGAGCAGGATAAAGTAAGGCTTTACCATTCTGTCAGCGTTTATGATTTCGAGCGCTTCAACGCCGTCTACAGCTCTTGTCACGTGTGTATCCGGTGCAACTTTTCCCAAAGCACGCTCAATCATCATCGCATCGAGGTTGTTGTCCTCAACGAGTAGAATATTCATCTGACGTTTCATCTCAGGCGACGTCCTCCAAGCTTGTGTTGTATTGATACCGCTCTTTCGGCCAACAAAACGTAAACTCAGCGCCATTTCCTTCTGATGATTTCACACAAATTTCGAACCCGTGGCGTTGAATTGCCTTCTTGACGATAGCCAAGCCAATTCCCGTACTCTCGGGGTCCGTCCCTTTTCGAAGCGTCTGAAAGACATCAAATATTTTCTCGTGGAAATCCGGAGCAATACCTCTTCCGTCATCCTTGACAGACACGCGAAGACGGTCTCCGGCATCTTCAATCGAAACCTCTACGCGCGCGTCGACTGGGTTTGGGTGGTATTTGAACGCATTCCCTATCAAGTTCTCCACGACACGCCGAAAATTGTGACTGTCGCAGGAGATGGCCTCGACATCGGTACTGAACCGCACCTGAGAGGGGTCAACCTCAAAATCCGCAACGCAGTCTTCAATCAATATGCTCACCGGCAAAGCCGCCTCAGCGTCGGAGCCGTAGTGCCCCACCCGAGAAAACTCCATGATCCCCCCGGTCAGGTCGTTCATTCGCCGCACCCGATCTCGAATCATGTTCAATTGCATCTTGAGTTCTTTATGAGCCTCTATAGGGCCAATGATCTCCTCAAGGTCCTCTTCGATAACATCTGCCAAGAAACCTATCCCACGTACTGGCGTCTTCAGATCGTGAGAGGCGACATAGACAAACTGCTCTATTTCAGCGTTTGCTTTTTCAAGATTCTCTGTCTTCGCACGTAGCTCTTGAGTGAGTTTGGCTGCATACCGATGCGCCTGGCGATTGGAGCGAGACAACATTGCCAACATCGAAATCACCAGGATCTCAATGATCAGACCTCCAGCGAGGATCAAAGTCGGCTGCTCTGAACTGTTTTGCTTGCGGAATGCCAAATTTGTCCAAATGTCTACGGTCCAGACCCTACCATACATGTCCAATTTCACCGTATCTTTGAACATCGGCGAGACGTCGTTGAGAGCCTCTTCTGTTTCGCCTTCATCATAGATCAACTGATCCCCGTCGCGCAGGCTGAAACGTACCTCCCGAAGCTCTTTGGAAAGCAAGCCTTCAACGAGCTTACGTACCACGAAAGGCGCATAAATTACGCCTTCGAAGCGCTCTCTGCGCTCGGCCACGGTCTTCGGAGCGTCACCTGAATAAAATGGTGTGTAGAACAAGAATCCGGGCGTATGGCCATCGTCCTGAACAAGGAAGATTGGAGCCGTAATCCGCGCTTTTCCGCTGTCTCTGCTCGACAAAAGCCCTGTGCGCCTGTTGGTCTCGTGCGCGACATCAAGCCCGACGGCCGCTGCGTTGACACTCTCTGGCTCAATGAAGGTGATCGGCAGCAAGAAATCGAGATCATGCTCGGGATAGATGGAAAAGTCTCGCCCCTCGCTGTCTCGCTCAGACATGTAGTCTTGGAGGTCAGACCTATTGACGTAGCGGATAAGACCAATACCGTTCACACCAGGGTATTTTTCCTCAATATTGAGAGAATTAGCAAAGGCTTTCCAATCTGTGGCCGTCACGCGGCCACTCATTGCATCTGCGTAAGCGACGCCCGACCATAGAGCGTCTTCGTATCGCGACATCCGATCCTCGATGAGCCCAATCGTGCGATTTCTGGCATCTTCGAAACGAGTTCGAACCTGCAAATCGACCTGATGCTTGGAATACAACCATGCTCCGATGGTCATCGCTAAAGATAACCCAACTACCAGGATGTGGAGCGAGGAGACCTTCCGCTCTTTCGCGCTATCAGTGACCATTGTGGCAAAATACCTCTCAAAAGTAGATTCACCACCACGGCGTAGATCTACAGCAACATATACAGAAGTATTATTGGACGTTATCTCTTAACGATTTGTAAGCACAGACCACCTTTATGCTCTCACCTCTAACCATCACCAGCCTTTCGCCGGAGGTGGTCCAGCGCGCAGCGAATGGCAGTTCTCGGCCTGCCCGTGTAGGTGCCTTGGCCATGCTGCGCCTGACACAAATGTCTCGAAAGGGCTGGCTGGCGTCATCTGGCGGCTAGGATTCGGTGCGGATTCGCCACTACCCTGCTTCCGCATCGCCGCAAGTCCACTCCGAGCCCAAACCAGTCATTCATCCATCCTTGTGCTTGCTGCGATGCAGCTCGTCATAGGAGACATTCGCGGCGGGCGCGAAATCTGAAGCTAGACGAGCTCGCGTTTCGCGGAAGAGATTTGATCGAATAGTCGAAAATCATCTGTCGAAATGCTGATAGCATCTCTCTCTAATCCGAGCAGTCCCAAGGCAACACTTTCAACCATAGGTGATCCCAAAGTGCTTGAGGCGTTGAAGTGCGTCGCAAGCGGCTCCATGCGGGCCGGGCATGAGCGTAGAATAACTGATATCGAACTCTCTGAGCCGATCAGGGATACGCACCGCTTCGCGGTGGGGCAACGTCATGAGGATGGGTTTGCCAATGTGTTCTATTAAGGGAGCGATGTAGTCTTTGCCGTCGGGATTGTCCGTCAGATACACATCAAGCGGCAACACCGTCTTGGTATCTCCATTCACGTCGTTCCACATATAGTCAGATTGATGCCGCATGTTGTGCAGCGTGAATACACCGTTCTGCCTGGCGATATAGGTGTTCTGAAAACTCGCAGCCCTGACCACTCTGACGACGCCGAGCAGTTCGCACATTTCCAGATAGTCCAAAGGGAAGAGCCAAATGCCGATACGGGGCTCTTCTTCCTTTGGGAGGGGGCCAATTCCGGCACAGGCAAAGAAGAGAGCTTTGAGCGGGTTGGTCGACCAGTCCAGCAATCGGGTCGGGACGCCGTGGTGCTGGGCGATGGCCAGTTCGTGGAGCAGGTTTTCGTTTGGAAAATTCTTCACATGGAAAAAAGGCAAAGGTGGTCCGAGGATATTTGCCACTTCTGTCGCCGCCCTGTTCTTATGCGACTGGAGCAGCTCGATACTTTCCCTTGAAAGAAGTGCCGAACTGTCATTCAAGCCCGACAGAAAAGAGGCAAAAATGCTGGTCTCGTAGTCGATGGTGGCGCCCGAGATGTAGCCACTCATGAAGCAATCGAACTGATCTCCCGCATAATCGCCGGATGGGCGTCGAAATATCGTCGGGGTGAGAGAGTATTTCCCGGCGTTACTATGCCCGCGTGCTAAGAACTTCTTCCGACGTCCAAGGAAGGTCGCAGCAAAGGTGTCGGCTGTCGGCAGCAATGCCTCTAGAAACGGGATGGCGTCCTCGAAAGCGTAGAGGAGGTGTGTTGGGTGAATTTCAGGGTCGAGACCACCCACACGGAAACTCTCGTCCAGTTTCCGGTAGTTTTTAAACACAACCTCGAGCCGTGCCGAGAAATCATCAATCGAAATCATCACGAGCGACCTCAAAAGGAGCTTTAGTCAGTTTTAACATGCTCCATTTAGGGTGAGAGGGCAAACGAGAGACCACAATGTGACCTCTAAAATAAGCGCTAACCTTGGCAGGTCAGCAGGGGCAACTCTTATGATTGGGTCGCGCATCGCCTCCATCCAAGCGCCCTGCGATGCTACTGGTTTGGGCTGGCTGAAGACAATTGTCTCCCGTGACGTTCTCCTGCGGCACCCCCTTCCCTCTTACGGGTCCGAAATGAGCCGGTCGCGCCTTCCAGGCGCCCAAAAATAGGGTCCCAGTTGGGCACGGCACAGCCAACAAGCTGTTCCCGGTACACGATTGATTTATTTAGCACTTTATCCGTTCTGGGACCTCAACTCTAAACTGGGCGGGTATGGTCCCAGTTCCGAGAGCTGTTTTCGTCGCTGATCAGGGCCGCAAACAGCCGCCAAACAGAGGTTTGAATCCTTATTTAAACGGGTTTTCACGCCTGCCGGTCACATCAACCCAGGTATCCGGCAGAATGCACCTCTGGTCCCAGTTCGGGCCAATTTCAGGGGTTACTGCAAAACTGAACATAATGGGGTTTATCGGCCAGCGCATCGCCCCAAGCTCCTTATTTCATTGGCCTTCCGAGTTCTTCCGGCATCTTCGGGCCTCTTCCGGGATCACTGTAAATAAGTCTGTCACCCTACATTTACAGTGAATTACAGACTTTTTTACAGCAACGCGGTTTTGGGCTGAGGTGGGATTGAAGGGGCGTTTAAGCCCCTTCGAACTCTGCAACCGCTGCGGTGAACAGCTCCCTCATAGGGCAGCAGGGCGCGCCACCAAATCTTCGTGGCGCTCTTATGCCAGACTACTTACACATCGCAGCCCAACTTCGAAACCAAGTGTAGCCTCATCCAGCCCACTTCTGTTCCTGACCTTGGTCACAAGCCTTCGCCTACTGGCCTCTACTCAAACCTGCAGCATGAAGCGTAGCTTCATTGCGTGCCCAAGCGTCGTTTACTAGATCTTGCCACTGGATGACTTCAATCGATCCGTTCACGTCACCTTGTAGGTACATTATCCGACCCTCGCCGTTCGCGGTCTTAGGCCAAGTAGACAACTGCCGCTTAAGGTCGCCAACAATATCTGCGATGACATAACAATAGAAAACACAATCATCAGCGATACGGATACGCTCGCGGTCGAAGCCTTCGATCTCCTCGCCACGAAGTTCTGAGATGTATTTTGTTATTTGGTACTGAATTTGATCTTCAGGACCATAGCTCTTTCGACCTGGCTTCTTAAACTCAACGATCATGACCTTGTCGAGCGGTCGAGAGGTATCCACACGTTCGCCATTCACCGCAGAATCTGCAACACCAAGCCCACTGGCGAAATCCCAGACCACCAGATCCGCTCGATCCGCGCTGTCCGAACCCGCCAACAGCTTGTCGAACCGCTTGTCCGATGAAAACGCCCTCGTGAACGCCAGACGCTCGTCTACAATCCAAAGATCATGAGCGCGCGACCGCTTTTCCTTTGCGTCATCCCCTTGCACATTCATTGGCACGATGAACGAGTGAAGCGTCTTCTCAAGATGAAAATCATCAGCTTTATCCTCGCGAGTACGTACCCGCCTCAAGAGCCGCTGAAACAACTCTAGTACAAGTTTTCTTCGAACGACGTGTTGGGCCAAAGCTAGCTGCTCTGAGGCCTGAACCTCCTGCAGCGCTCTTTGCAACGTATCATCGAAGGAATTCGGGACATCTCCCCCCGCGTCTAGCAAGCGGATAGCGTCTTCCATCGCGACTTGTCGTTCGGTAATCCCCCCCGATCTTAAGGGGATGCGGAAGTAGAATTTTCTCGGCAGGATGAACGAGGAGATTCCGATGAAG
>NZ_JAATOX010000053.1 GCF_011806385.1 Phaeobacter sp. HF9A
GGTCCTCGCCCACCGGCACATGGGTGGCGTGGTAGATCAGGATGTCGGCGGCCATCAGGGACGGATAGGCCAACAGGCCCAGCGAGGCATTCTGCTGGTTTTTGCCTGCCTTGTCCTTCCATTGGGTCATCCGCTGCATCCAGCCCATGCGGGCAACGCAGTTGAAGATCCAGGCCAGCTGCGCGTGTTCGGGCACCTGGCTCTGGTTGATCAGAATGGATTTTTCCGGATCAAGCCCGGCGGCAATAAACCCGGCACAAAGCTCGCGGGTGGATTTCTTCAGGTCAGCCGGGTCTTGCCAGACGGTGATCGCATGCAGGTCCACCATACAATAGATGGATTCCACATCACGCGATTGCCAGTCGACGAACCGCTTCAACGCACCAAGGTAGTTGCCCAGATGCAGATTGCCCGAAGGCTGGATGCCTGAAAAGACACGCGGGGTGAAGCTGGTTTCGCTCATTGTCGAAAACTCCCGTCTGGAAATATGAACCATCGTCGCTTACCCATGGCGCAGCCTATCGTCAACAGGCGCGCCAATGCGCCGAGGAGCAAGACCAGATGCAACAGCCCAATCAATCCCCCGTAAATGCGCTGCCGCCGGTGGTGGTGGCGCTGGTGATCCTGATCCTCGGCATCGAGCTGGTGTTCTCGCTCGGGGGGCGGGGGCTCATCGGGGGGCCGCAGGCGGTGGGCTGGCGACTTGGGGCCTTGCAGGAATACGGCTTTGGCTCGCAGTACTTCTGGTGGATGTGGGAAAATGGCGTCTGGCCCTTTGACATGCTGAAACGCTTTGTCACCTATGCCTTTGTGCATGGGTCGTTCACCCAGGCGCTGTTTGTCTGTGTTTTCCTGCTGGCGATGGGCAAGATGGTGGGCGAAACCATGGGAGAGATCGCGGTGATCGTGATCTTTCTTTGCTCGGCCATCGGCGGCGCGCTGGCCTATGCGGTGCTGGTGGGCGGCCATGCGGCGCTGATCGGCGGGTTTCCGGCGGTTTACGGGCTGATTGGCGGCTTTACCCATCTGCTGTGGCGCTCGCTGGCCAGCGTCGGGGCGCAGCAGCATCGGGCGTTTTCGCTGATCGCCTTCCTGATGGGGGTGCAGCTGCTGTTTGGTCTGCTCTTTGGCGGCAGCCCGGATTGGGTGGCCGATCTGGCGGGCTTTGTCACCGGATTTGTGATGTCGTTCTTTCTGGTGCCTGGAGGCTGGGCGCGAATCTTGCAAAAGCTGCGCCAACAACGTTGAGGATGGTGCCGGGCCGGGGCGGGGGCGCTCCCGCCCGAGATCGCCCTTCTGGCGAAGGGCAATAGCTCCGTTGGGCGTGGCAGCGCGCCTGGCGGCGCGCTGCGGTCACGCTTTGCCGCGCCGGAGCGCTGACTTGAACTCGGAGAGTTTGAGCGCGCCGATGATCTGGCCGATGCCGAAATAGGTCACGGCTCCGATCAGGATCAGGCCCAGCAGGGCAAGATAGCGCCAATAGGCCATGGCCAGCAGCGGCGAGAGCAGCCAGGCCGCGCCCAGGAGCACCGCGCCCATCGCGACAGAGGCGACAACAATGCGCAGGCTGCGATGGCGGAAGCGGGCGTCAAACTGCGCTGCCGGCCCCATTCCGCGCGCTCCGGCCCAGAGCAGGACCACCATGGCCCAGCCCGCAAGCGTTGCCGCCACCGCAGGGGCATACCAGCCAAAGACGGGCAGCAGGCCGATCGCCAGCGCCGCGTTCACCACCATCGCCACCAGCGCATAGCGGAACGGGCTGCGGGTGTCCTCGCGGGCGAAATACAGCGGTTGCAGCACCTTTTGCAGCACGAATGCGGGCAGGCCCGCGCCATAGATCGCCACCGCGAGCGCAATCGCTGCCACGTCCTCTGCGCCGGTTGCACCGCGTTGATAGAGCACAGACACCAGCGGCAGCGGGATGGTGAGGAAGGCCAGCGCCGAGGGCACCGTCAGCAGCAGCGAGAACTCCCCGGCGCGCGACAGCGCATCCTGGGCACCGGTGTCGTCTCCGGCGCGCAGCCGGCGCGACAGATCCGGCAGCAGCACGATGCCCACGGCGATGCCCACCACCCCGAGCGGCAGCTGATAAAGACGATCCGCGATAAACAGCCAGCTGACCGCGTTTTCAAAGTTTGAGGCCGCCAGTTGCCCGACCACCAGGTTGATCTGCGTGACCCCCATCGCCAGTGCGGCGGGCACCGCGATGTGCACCAATTGCCGCATCTCTGGCGTCAGGCGCGGCAGGCCGGGGCGCAGGGATATGCCGACCCGGGCGGCGGCGTTCCAGACCAGCGCCAATTGCGCGATCCCGGCGACAGGGATGGTCCAGACCAGCCAGACCACCACATTCTGCCCCAGCGCGGCGCCGAGAATCATCGCGCCGCAGGTGAAGATATTCAACAGCACCGGCGCAGCGGCGGCCGCGGCAAAGCGGCCGGTGGCATTCAGCACCCCGGAAAACAGCGCCGCCAGCGACATGCACAGGATATAGGGGAACACGACGCGGCCAAAGCCGACTGCCATGTCAAACCGCGCGTCCCCGACAAAGCCGCCCGCCGTGGCCCAGACCAGCGCCGGCATGAAGAGCATGCCAAGCCCCGTCAGCCCCAGCACCGCCACCGCCAGCAGGTTGAAGGCATCCTGGGCAAACCCCTGCGGGTTGTCCTCGGCCTCCAGCCGTTTGGCAAACATCGGCACAAAGGCGGCATTGAAGGCGCCCTCGGCAAAGAAACGGCGAAACATATTGGGCAGGCGAAAGGCCGCCACAAAGGCATCGAGCAAGGGGCCGGGGCCAATGTAGGCGGCGATCAAAATCTCGCGCAGGAAGCCCAGAACCCGGCTCGCCAGGGTCCAGAAGCCGACGGTCATAAAGCCGGACATCAATTTGATCGGTTTCATGTATCGGCTCGCTCGGCCCCGGCGGTGATCGCCTCGCGGATCTTTCGCTCCAGTGACTGCTGTTTGGCGGCGGAGTGATATTTCAGGCCGAACATATCCTTGACGTAGAAGCTGTCGACCACCTGCTCGCCATAGGTCGCGATCACCGCATTTGCGATATAGACATTGGCGGCAGCCAGCGCCCGCGCCAGATCATAGAGCAGACCGGGGCGGTCGCGGGTGTCGACCTCGATGATGGTGTAGATATCAGAGCCATCATTATCAAAGGTGATATGGGTGGGCACCCGGAAGGCGCGCTCGCGTTTCTTGATCTTGTCGCGGGATTTCAGCGCATCGCTGGCGATGACTTCGCCGCGCAGGGTTTTCTCGATCATGCTGCGCAGGCGGGGCAGGCGGGCGGCCTCGAACGGGTGGCCGTCGGCGTCCTGCACCCAGAAGGCATCGGTCACAAAACCGTCCTTGGTGGTATAGCTGCGCGCGTCCACCACATTGGCCCCGACCAGCGCCAGCGCCCCGGCGATGCGGGCAAAGATCCCCGGATGATCGGGCATCACGAAACAGGCGCGGGTGGCGTCGCGATCCTCGTCCGGGTGCAGCCGCACCAACATCGCCGAAGGGTCATCCAATGCGTCCAGTTCGCGCAGCATCTCGGCGAAATCCACATGTGCGGTGACGTGCAGACCCTGCCAATAGGGCGCATAATGGCGGGCGGTTTCGCGTTTGACGTCGCCCTTGTCCCAGTCGGGCAGCGCCTTGCGCAGGCGTTTCTTGGCCTCGGTGCCGCGATGTTCGCGGTTGAAGGCTTCCATGCCGTTTTCCAGCGCCTCGCGGGTCTGGCTGTGCAGCGCCCGCAAGAGCACTGCTTTCCAGTTGTTCCAGGTGTTGGGCCCGACGCCGCGAATGTCACAGACGGTCAGCAACAGCAGCAGATCGAGCCGCTTTACCGTCTGCACCGCCTTGGCAAAATCGCGCACCGTGCGCGGGTCGGCGATATCGCGTTTCTGCGCCATATCCGACATCAACAAGTGATAGCGCACCAGCCATTCGACGGTCTCCACCTCGCTCTTGTTGAGGCCGAGGCGGGGCGCCACTTTGCGGGCGATCTGAGCGCCGAGAATGGAATGGTCCTGCGGGCGTCCCTTGCCGATGTCATGCAGCAGCATGGCGACGATCAGCACCTTGCGGTTCACGCCCTTGCGGATCAGCGCAGAGGACAGCGGCAGCTCTTCTTCCAGCTCGCCGCGCTCGATGGCGGAGAAATTGGACACCACCTGAATGGTGTGCTCGTCCACCGTGTAGGAGTGATACATGTTGAACTGCATCATCGCCACGATCGGCTCGAACTCGGGGATAAAGGCGGAGAGCAGGCCCAGCTCGTTCATCCGCCGCAGCACCCGCTCCGGGTTGCCATGTTTGAGCAACAGATCCAGGAAGATCCGCTGCGCATCCGCATCATTGCGCATCTCGTCGTCAATCAGATGCAGGTTGGCACGCACCAGCCGCATGCTGTCGGGATGCAGCAACAGCCCGGTGCGCAGGGCTTCTTCGAAGATGCGCAGCAGGTTCAGCTTGTCGGTCAGGAACTTTTGCGGATCTTTGATTTCGAGCCGGTTGTGGGTGACCGTATACTCCGGCTTCACGCGCCGTTTGCGCCGGAAGATCCGCTCCATCAGCGGTTCGTTCTTGAGCTGCCCGGCTTCCAGTTTGGACAGCAAAATGCGGGTGACATCGCCGACCTGGGTCGCGTGGCGGAAATAATCCTGCATGAAGACCTCGACCGCGCGTCGGCCAGAGGTGTCCTCGTATCCCATCCGTTCGGCCACCTGCACCTGCATGTCAAATGTCAGCTGCTCGTTGGCCCGGCCGGCGCTCAGATGCAGATGCGCGCGCACCGCCCAGAGGAAATTCTCGGCCTTGGAGAAAAAGTCGAATTCTTCGGGACGGAACAGCCCAAGCGAGACCAGCTCCGCCACGTCCTGCACCTGATAGAGATATTTGGCGATCCAAAACAGCGATTGCAGGTCGCGCAGGCCGCCTTTGCCCTCTTTTACATTCGGTTCCACAACATAGCGCTGGCCGTATTTTTCATGCCGGGAATCCCGCTCTGCCAGTTTTGCGTCGACGAATTCCTTTGCATCCTTGGCAAAGAGATCACTGGCGAGCCGCGCTGAGAGCTCCTCTGCCAGGGGGGTGTCCCCGGCCAGAAACCGATGCTCCAGCATGGCGGTTCGAATGGTGAAATCCTCGCCGCCGAGGCGGATGCAGTCCTTGATGGTGCGGCTGGAGTGGCCGACCTTCAGGCGCAGATCCCACAGGATATAGAGCATGGATTCGATCACGCTCTCGGCCCAGGCGGTGATCTTGTAGGGGGTCAGAAACAGCAGATCGACATCGGAAAACGGCGCCATCTCGCCGCGCCCATAGCCGCCGACCGCAAAGACCGAGATCCGTTCGCCGGTGGTGGGCGTGGCAAGCGGGTGCAGAATTTCCGAGGCCGCCATCAGGGCGGTGGTGACCAAACCGTCGGTCAGATAGGTGTAGGAGCGCGCCAGTTCTCGCGCCGCAAAGGGGCGCAGGGAAAAGGCGTCGGCGATCACCTCCCGGCCGTCTTTGTTGGCGGCGCGCAACAGCGCCACCACGGCGGCGCGGAACTCCGCCCCCTGGCGTTCTTGCGCGAGGGCGAGGACCTGACCGCGCATCGCTTCGGGGTCAAAAATCGCATTGGGATCGCAAATCAGCGATCCCAATGGGGTGGCATAGGTCTTGGCGGTGAGTTCAGAGGGTTCAGGAACCGGCGCCGGGGAAGCTTCTTGGGGCTGGGTCAAGGATGACGACTTTCTGATCCTGGATGGTGGCGATGGCGAGGCCGCGTTCATTGGTGCCATCCGGGCGCAGGCGGAAAATCCCCCCGGTGCCCTGGAAACCGGCAGGCTGGGTCAGGGCCGCACCGGTGAGCGCCTCTGAATTGCCCGCGCTGACAAGCGCACCGATGGCGGCAATCCCGTCATAGGCAAGCCCGCCAATGGGGTGCGGGGCGGCGCCGTAAGTGGCTTGATAGCGGGCGCGGAAGGCTTCGGATTTGGCGGGGTCGGGCAGGGCAAACCAGCCCCCCTGAACGCCCGGCAGCGCCAGCGTTTGCGCCGGGATATCCCAGCGGGTGAGGCCGACATATTGCACATCGGTGGTCTTGATGCCCGATTCCGGCAGCAATTGCGACAGCAAGGGCAGCGCACCCGATGTGGTGGCGGTCATGAACAGCATATCGGCATTGGATTGGCGAACGCTCTTGGTGATCGTCGGGATCGCATTGATCACCGCCTGCTGCGACAGATCAAAGCTGACGTTGCCAGCCATGGTCACGCCGTTCTGCACCGCGGCCTGCTGGATCGCCGCGCGCCCGGCCATGCCGGCGGCATTGTTGCCCGAAACGACGACCATCGTGCGCTTGCCCTGCCGGGTGGCATATTGGGTCAGGCGGTTGGCGGTATTGTCGAAGGTGGAACCCAGCACAAAGACATTGCCGCCGGCGATAGAGCTGTTGTTGGAGAACGCCAGCACGTTGACGCCGCGCTTTGCCGCCGCGATGCCCGCCGCGTTTGCGGCCTCGGCGTAAACCGGGCCCAGAATGATGCGCGCACCGTCCTGCACCGCCTGGGTGGCGGCATTGGCGGCGGTTTGCGGATTGCCGGCGGTGTCATAGACCCGCAGGTCCACCTGCACGCCGTTGAGATCGGCAATCGCCAGTCGCGCTGCGTTTTCAAGGCTTTTCGCCAGAACGTCATCGCCATGTTGGGCCGAGCCGCGCGGCACCAGCAGCGCCACCGGCACCGGTTTCGAGGTGTTGATGGTAGGGCCGCCGCCGGTGATGGTGCCGGGGTTACAGGCCGACAATACGGCGGTGGCGGCCACGGCGGTGGCGGTCAAGACAATCTTGCGAGCCCGATTGAAAACAGCAAACATAAAGCGCATAAACTCCCTGTTCCGGGCTGCGGTGTCGTTCTTCGCATACCCGTTTTGGTTTGGGGCGATCATAGACGACCAGGAAAGCGGGTCCAGCGTGAATCACAAGTTCGTCAGTTTGTCGCCGGGGTTATACTTCGTCGCAACGCCTATCGGCACCGCCCGCGACATTACGCTGCGGGCGCTCGATATCCTTGCCTCTGCCGATGTGATCGCGGCCGAGGATACGCGCTCTATGCGCAAGTTGTTGGAAATTCACGGAGTTCCGCTGAATGGCCGCGCCGTGATCGCCTATCACGACCACTCGGGCGAGGGCGCGCGGGCGCGGTTGATGGCGGATCTGGCAGCGGGAAAATCGGTGGCCTACGCCTCCGAGGCCGGTATGCCGATGATTGCCGATCCCGGCTATGATTTGAGCCGCGCCGCCGCCCAGGCGGGCCATCTGGTGACCGCTGCGCCCGGGGCCTCGGCGGCGCTTTGTGCGCTGACGCTGGCGGGCTTGCCGACGGATGCGTTCTTCTTTGCGGGGTTTTTGCCCAATGCCAGCGGCGCACGGCGCAAGCGGCTGGAGGAGCTGGCCAATGTGCCCGGAACGCTGGTGTTTTACGAATCACCCAAGCGGGTTGCCGCCTCGCTGGCGGATATGGCGGCGGTGCTGGGCAACCGTGACGGCGCCATGTGCCGGGAGCTGACCAAGAAATTCGAAGAGGTGCGCCGCGCGCCGCTCTCTGATCTGGCCGAGGGGATGATCGAGTCCCCGGTGAAGGGCGAGATCGTGATTCTGATCGACCGCCAACGTGCCTCCGCAAGCAGCGCTGCGGATCTGGAGGCCGACCTGCGCGCGGCGCTGAAGGACAATTCCGTGAAGGACGCCGCCGCCATTGTGGCCGAGGCCCATGGCGAGCCCCGGCGCAAGATCTACCAGCAAGCGCTGCAAATCGCGCGCGAGGATTGATCCGGTGACGGCCAATCAGCATCGCGGCAAGAGATCCCATATCGCCGGTGAAGTGGCCGAGGAAATCGCCCTGCGCGCCTATGAGCAGCGCGGCTATCGCCTGGCCGAGAAACGCTGGCGCGGCCCTCATGGCGAGATCGACCTGATCCTGCGCAAGGGCGACGAGGTGATCTTTGCCGAGGTGAAATCCAGCGACAGCCGTGATCTTGCCATTGCCCGGATCACGCCCCGGCAGATGGAGCGGATCCTGGCCAGCGCCGCCGTGTTCCTGGAGGGCGAACCACAAGGCCAGCTGACGGAAACCCGGCTGGATGTTGTGCTCGTCTGGGGCGCGGGCGAGGTGGAAATCCTTGAAAATGCCTATGGTCACGGCTGAGCGGCCGGTCCCCCATTGAACCGGGCGCGGCGCTGCGCCATGTATTGCACGACAGAAATCAAGGAACAGATGCCATGAAAATCGCCTTTCAGATGGATCCGATCATGGGCGTCGATATCAACGCCGACAGCTCTTTCCGCCTCGCCGAAGAGGCGCAGGCCCGGGGGCACGAGTTGTTTTTCTACGGCCCCGATCAGCTCGCCTATCAGGAAGGGCGCATCACCGCGCGCGGGCAGGATATGACCGTGCAACGCGTCGCCGGCACCCCCGCAGTGCTGGGCGAGATGCGCGAAGTGGACCTGAGCGAATTCGATGTGATCTGGCTGCGCCAGGACCCGCCCTTTGACATGCATTACATCACCTCGACCCATCTTCTGGATCGGCTCAAGGGGCAGGCGCTGGTGGTCAATGATCCCTTCTGGGTGCGCAACTACCCGGAAAAACTGCTGGTTCTGAACTTCCCCGATCTGACGCCGCCGACCACGATTGCCCGTGATCTGGAAACCATCAAGGCGTTCAAGGCCAAACATGGCGATGTGATCCTGAAACCGCTCTATGGCAATGGCGGCGCCGGGGTGTTCCGGCTGGACGCCAACGACCGCAACCTGACCTCGCTGCACGAGCTGTTCACCGGCTTCAGCCGCGAGCCGCTGATCGTGCAGAAATTCCTGCCCGATGTCTCTAACGGCGACAAACGCGTGATCCTTGTGGACGGTGAACCCGTTGGCGCGATCAACCGCGTGCCCGCAGCGGGCGAGACGCGTTCCAACATGCATGTGGGCGGACGGCCGGAAAAGATCGGCCTCACCGCGCGCGACAAGGAAATCTGCGCTGCCATCGGCCCGCTGCTCAGGGAAAAAGGCCAGGTCTTTGTCGGCATCGACGTGATCGGCGATTACCTGACCGAGATCAACGTGACCTCGCCCACCGGCATTCAGGAGCTGGAGCGCTTTGATGGCGTGAATATCGCAGAAAAGATCTGGGAGGCAATCGAGGGGCGTCTGGCGTGAGCTGGCAGCTTCGCGCGCTGACCGCGATCCTGCGCCGGGTCGTGCGCCCGCATATGCAGCGGGTGGGGGACCCGGTTCGGATACGGGTCCAGTTTGACCGGATGACGCGCCTTTGCAACCGCCCGCCGCCCTTTCTGTGTCATCTGACGGGGCGGGACGGGCTGGATCGGGTCTCCGTCGGTACACCTCTTGCCGGGAAGGTCATTCTTTATTTTCATGGCGGTGGCTATATCTCCGGCAGTCCGAAAACCCATGCGGCCATGTTGGGGCGTCTGTCGCAATTGTCTGGTCTGGAGGTCTGCGCCGCCCCCTATCCGCTTGCGCCCGAAGCCCCCTTCCCGGCGGCTTTTGAGGCGGCGGTTGCCGCCTGGGAGCGCGTTTTGCGGCGAGGCTATCGACCCTCCGACGTGGTCTTGGGCGGGGATTCTGCCGGGGGCGGGCTGGCCTTGGCCTTGCTGTCGCATCTGTGCCAGCGCGGCACACCGCCTGCGGCGCTCTTTGCGATGTCGCCCTGGTGTGACCTGACGCTGAGCGGCGAGAGCCTGACCCGCAATGCGGCGCGTGACCCGGTGTTTCCCGCGGCGCGGATCGCTGAGCTGGTCGGCTATGTGCTGCCCGTCGGATCAGACCCGGCGGACCCGCGGATTTCGCCACTGTTTGGGGCCTTCCCGGACTGCCCGCCGGTCCTGTTGCACTCCAGCGCGGCAGAGATCCTGCGCGATGATGCCCGCCGTATGGCAGGAGTTTTGCGCGGCTTTGGCGCAGAGGTGACTGAATATGTTCACCCCACCGCGCCCCATGTCTGGCACCTCAGTGACGGTTGGCTGCCGGAGGCGCGTCGCGCGCTCTGCGACATCGCCTATTTTGCCAATACGCATCTGCGGCGGTGATCAGCTTCCGATGCGATACGATAACGCCTCGGCCAGATGCTCGCGCAGGATCCGGGGCTCCGCGTCCAGATCGGCAATGGTGCGGGCCACGCGCAAGACCCTGTGATAGCCCCGCGCGCTGAGGCCAAAGCGGTCGGCGGCCTGCGCCATCAAGGCGCGGCTGTCGCCGTCCAGCGCAGCGACCTCTTCCAGCACCGCGCCCTCTGCATCGGCATTCACCGTCGCAGCAGCGCAACGCGCGTAGCGATCCGCCTGAATGGCGCGGGCGGTGGCCACCCGGGCGGCGACGGCGGCGGAACTCTCGCCACTGCGGGCGCGCTCCAGATCGGCGAAGGCGACCGGCTCCACGTCGATGCGCAAATCAAAGCGGTCCATCAGCGGGCCGGAAATGCGGCCCAGATAATCGGCGCCGCAGGCGGGCGCCCGGGCGCAGGCGCGGGCGGGATCGGCCAAGTGGCCGCAGTGGCAGGGATTGGCGGCGGCCACCAGCATGAAGCGGCTGGGGTAGCGCACATGGGCATTGGCGCGCGCCACCATCACATCGCCGGTCTCCAACGGTTGGCGCAGGGTTTCCAGCACCGCGCGGGCGAATTCCGGCAGCTCGTCCAGAAACAACACGCCATTGTGGGCGAGGCTGATCTCGCCCGGTTGTGCCCTGCGTCCACCGCCCACAATCGCCGCCATCGACGCCGTGTGATGCGGCGCGCGATAGGGGCGGGCGCGGCTGACGCCACCGGCCTTGATCAAGCCACAGATCGACTGGATCATCGAGGTTTCCAGGGCTTCCTGCGGGGTGAGCGGCGGCAGGATAGAGGGCAAGCGCGCCGCCAGCATTGATTTTCCTGCCCCGGGCGGGCCGGTCATCAGCAGATGATGGCGCCCCGCCGCGGCGATCTCCAGCGCCCGGCGGGCGATGTCCTGCCCTTTGACATCCGCAAGATCCTTCTCGGCTGGTGTATCCATGACCTCGCCGGGGCTGGCCGGGGGGATCACGCCCTGACCGGTGAAATGACGAATGACATCGCTCAGGCTGGCGGCGCCAATCACCGGCGTGGCCTCGACCCAGGCGGCCTCGGCGCTGGAGCCCTTGGGGCAGAGCAAGCGGCGATCCTGCTCCGCCGCCGCCAGCGCCGCCGGGAGCGCGCCGTTGATGGCGACCAATGTGCCATCGAGCGAGAGCTCGCCCAGAGAGAGCGTCTCCTCGGCGGCCTCGGGCGGCAGGATTTCCAGCGCTGCAAGCAGCGCCACGGCGATCGGCAGGTCAAAATGGCTGCCTTCCTTGGGCAGATCGGCGGGCGACAGGTTGATGGTGATCCGTTTGGAGGGCAGGGCGATGGACATGGTCGCCAGCGCCGAGCGCACCCTATCCCGCGCCTCGCTCACCGCCTTGTCGGGCAGGCCAACGATGGAAAAGGCCGGCAGCCCCGGCGCGACGGCGCATTGGACCTCTACCGGGCAGGCGTCAACCCCTTGAAATGCAACGGTATGTGCGCGTGAAATCATGCGACCCCCTGAAAGGTCCGGGCTGGACCCTCAGGGGGAAGCATTGGAAATCGTGGTTACGGATTGGTTAATATGGCCGTGAAGCGCTCGCGAAATCGGCCAGCGCAGGAACCGCGCGGCAGCTCAGAGCTCCCAGGGGCGGCGCTCCAGATCCAGCGCATAGGGTTCGGGATCATAGCTCACCTCGCGCGCCGCCTCTTGCCAGGCCAGCACGGCGGGATCGCTCATCAGCGCCACGCAGTAGGCGCGGGTTTCAGGCGAGACGGGCAGGTCATAGCCGATGATCCGCGCCGCAACGGGGGTATAGAACACATCCGCGAGCGAATAGGCACCAAAGAGCGGGCCGGTGGCATGGCCAGAAACCGTGCGGGCGTGGGCAAAGAGTGTTTCGATCCGCGCGAGATCCGTCAGCACCGCCTCCGAGGGCTGAAACCCCTTCCAGATATGGCTGAGCTGCATGGAACAATCGCTGCGCAGGGCGCCAAAGCCGCCCACCATTTCCGCACAGAGCCAGCGCGCGGTGGCGCGGCAGGCGGGATCGGCGGGCCAGAGCCCGGCGTCGGGATTCTGCTCGGCCAGGGTTTCCGCCATTGCCAGGCTTTCGCCGACAACGGTGCCATCGGGCAGTTTCAGCGTCGGCACCAGCCGCGCCGGGGCCAAGGGCGCAAGATCCTGCGCCATCGTGCCAGAGTAGAGCCCCACGAAATGGTCGATATGGGGCAGGGAAAATTTCTCAAGCATGAGCCAGCCGCGCAAAGACCAGCTGGAATACATGCGATCACCGATATAGAGTTCATATGTCATGGAGATATCCTGTCAGAGCGTCACGTATCAGTAAATTGAATATTTGTTGCCAAACCCATCACAAAATTTGATTTACATCACCCAGATCCCAGCGCCCGTTGGTGACAGACATCCGCGTGACAGAGAGGTTGTCGATCTTATGGGCAAAGGCCTCTGTCGCGCTGAGGCGGGCGGCGCGCTGAACCTGGCACAGGATCTGGCCGAAATGACCGACAACGACAATGTCCGCGCCCGCATGCGCCTGCGCCAGAGCGTCCATCCGGGCGGACACGCGGGCCTGTAGCTGGTTCCAGCTTTCGCCACCGGGGGGGGCGACATCGCCCGGCGTTTCCCAAAAGGCGCGGATATGCTCCGGGGCTTCGGCGTCCACCTCGCGCCATGTCCGCAACTCCCAACCGCCAAAGTGGATTTCACGCAGCTCCGGCGCATGCGGCAGCCGTCTGCGCGCTCCGGCAATGGCATCCGCGGTGGCAATGGCGCGCGACAGATCCGAGGAGATCAGCAGGGCATCCTCTGGCAGCGCCGCGCTGAGCCGCGCCAGGGCGGCGGTGTCAGAGAGATCCGCAGGCAGATCGGTCCAGCCGACCATGCTCCTGGCATGGGTCGGGCCGTGGCGCACGAGGTGAAACCGGGTGATCACAGCGCCCCCTTCAGCACAAGGGGCAGGCCGGCGCTTACCATCACCACCGTTTCAGCCTGCGCTGCCAGCGCGATGTTGAGCCGCCCCTGCGCCTCGCGAAAGCGGCGGGCGAGGGCGTTTTCCGGCACGATGCCAAGCCCGGTTTCATTGCTGACCACCACAACCTCCGCCGGGCAGGCGGCCAGCGCCTTCAGCAGGGTGGTGGTTTTCTGTTCCAGATCATGCTCGGAGAGCAGGTGATTGGTCAGCCACATGGTGGCGCAATCCATCAGGACCACGTCTTCGGGCTGGGCTTTGGGCAGCACCTTGGCGGAGTCATAGGGCTCCTCTATCGTGGTCCAGTCGGGGCCGCGCTGGGCAATATGGCGGTCAACCTTTTGGCGCATCTCGGTATCAAGTATTTGTGATGTGGCCCAGTAAATGCGGTTTTTCCCTGTTTTTACACAGGTTTGTTCGGCAAATGCGGATTTCCCGGATGCAGCACCGCCAAGAATAACTGTGACTCTGCCCGTCAAGATGGATACCCTCAGAGTTGTAGGCGTGTCGCATGCGGTGACACGCGTTGTGATTGGCGACCGACTGCCCGCTGCTGTCTCCATATCGAATACGAAGATCCCTACCGACAGTCAGCAAGAAATATAGACCCAACGCCCCCCTCCTGACGTTGTCAACGTCGTTCTTAGAACAGGGAGTTTAAAATGGCACTGGACGACCCCCAAGCAAACCCCCTGCCAAAGCAGGCCATGAAGGCCGAGCTTCTGGATGCGGAAACCGAGCGCGCGCTGGCCTATGCCTGGCGTGACGAAGGCGATGTGCAGGCGCTGCACCGGCTGATCACCGCCTATATGCGGCTGGCGATCTCCATGGCGTCGAAATTCCGCCGCTACGGCGCGCCGATGAATGATCTCATCCAGGAGGCGGGCGTCGGCCTGATGAAAGCAGCGGAGAAATTCGACCCCGACCGTGGGGTGCGATTCTCGACCTATGCGGTCTGGTGGATCAAGGCGTCGATCCAGGATTATGTCATGCGCAACTGGTCAATGGTGCGCACCGGCTCCACCTCTTCGCAGAAGTCGCTGTTTTTCAACCTGCGCCGGGTGCAGGCGCAGATCGAACGCGAGGCGCAGGGCGAGGGGGTCGAGCTGGACCGCCAAAAGCTGCATCAGCTGGTCGCCGAAGAAATCGGCGTGCCGCTGCGCGATGTGGAGATGATGGACGGTCGCCTCTCCGGCGCGGATTTCTCGTTGAATGCTGTGCAATCGGCCGAGGACGAGGGGCGCGAATGGATTGATGTGCTGGAGGACGACAGCGATCAGGCGGCCGAGCTGGTCGAGGCGGATCACGACCGCCGCCAGTTGCGCGAATGGCTGATGGTGGCGATGCAGGGGCTGAATGAGCGGGAGCGGCTGATCGTGCGCGAACGCAAGCTGCGCGAGGATGGCCGCACGCTGGAAAGCCTCGGAGATGAGCTGGGCCTGTCGAAAGAACGCGTGCGCCAGCTGGAGGCCGCCGCATTCCAGAAAATGCGCAAGAGCCTGGAGGGCCAATCGCGCGAGGTGCAGAACTTCCTCGCCTGAGGGCGCGGTGGTTTATGGCGGGGCGGGTGGTTTTGGAAAAGCCATTCCCTCCACCCGCAAGGCGCAGTAGGGTGTCGGACAACTGGATCGCAGAGGGCGCATCATGTTGTCAGGCAAACATATTCTTCTGATCATCGGCGGCGGAATTGCGGCCTATAAGTCGCTGGAGCTGATCCGGCGGTTGCAGGATCGCGGTGCCCGGGTGACGCCGGTGCTGACCAAGGCGGGCGAGGAATTCGTGACGCCGCTGTCGGTCTCGGCGCTGGCGGGTGCGCCGGTGCATCGCGATCTGTTTGATCTGACGTCCGAGGCCGAGATGGGCCATATTCAACTGTCGCGCAGCGCCGATCTGGTGGTGGTGGCCCCGGCGACGGCGGACCTGATGGCCAAAATGGCGCAGGGTATGGCCAATGATCTGGCCTCAACGCTGCTCTTGGCCACCGACACGCCAGTGCTGCTGGCGCCCGCGATGAACGTGCGCATGTGGCAGCATCCGGCGACCCAGCGCAATCTGGCGCAGCTCATCGCGGATGGCATTCAGCTGGTCGGCCCCAATGAGGGCGGCATGGCCTGTGGCGAGTTCGGACCGGGCCGTCTGGCGGAGCCGGAGCAGATCCTCACCGCCATTGAAGCGCAGTTCGAGGCCGGTCCCTTGGCGGGCAAACGGATCCTTGTGACCTCGGGTCCGACCCACGAACCCATTGATCCTGTGCGCTATATCGCAAATCGCTCATCCGGGACGCAGGGCACGGCGCTGGCCCGTGCTCTGCGGTCGCTCGGGGCGCAGGTGGTCTTTATCACGGGCCCTGCATCGGTGCGCCCGCCCGAGGGCGTGGAGGTGGTTCCCGTGGAAACCGCCCGCGAGATGGAGGCCGCGGTGCGCGCCGCCCTGCCAGCGGATGCAGCGGTTTTTGCCGCCGCAGTGGCGGATTGGCGGGTGACGTCTGCGTCGGACAAGAAACTGAAGAAAACCCAAGGTGGCATCCCGACGCTCAGCTTTGCGGAAAACCCCGACATTTTGAAAACCGTTTCTGCCTTGCCCGAAGGGCGGCCCGGCCTGGTGGTCGGCTTTGCGGCGGAAACCAATGATGTGATCGAAAACGCCACCGCCAAACGCCTGCGCAAGGGGTGCGACTGGATTGTTGCAAATGATGTCTCACCGGCGACGGGAATCATGGGCGGGGCGGAAAACGCCGTCACCCTGATCACCGAGGAGGGGGCGGAAAGCTGGCCGAAGATGGGCAAGGACGCGGTCGCCCAGGCTTTGGCAAAGAAAATCGCGACTGTCCTGACCTCACGGAATACTGCGAGTTGACGGCGGGAATTCTGAAATGAAATCAGCTTTGATTGGAATTCAGAACGGCTGAATCGGCGCTATCGTAAAATATTCCGCTTTTGTTTTTTGTGATGTGTAGTCGGCTGGTTAACGACTATAAGGTATAAAGATAAGGGTAAAGCGTGGCTTTTCTATTGTTTTTATCAGAGTTTCTGAGAATGCCCCGTCGATCATTCTACCCGGCGTGAGTGTGGGAGGCAGTGTTGGTATGCGGAAATCAGGTGATGGGTCATGTGACCTTGGGGCTTGTGGTCGGGCGGTGATCATGCGCGTCGGGATCACTTGAATGAGGCTGCAAGATCAGAAGGTTCTGGTGTTGGTGGATGATATTCATCTCGGGCACCTGCTGTGCGATGTCATCGGAATGTACCGTATCGGTCATCCCGAATTGTCGATGAGCGAGCTCGACGCCTGCCAGATGATGGAAAGCCAGCAATATGACATTTGCATTCTGGATAGCCGATTGCGCGGTCAGAGTTGCGATCAGGCGGTGACAATTGCAAATGCGAAATCCATACCGGTGGTCATGTTGACCGATACGGATGGCGCGCCGGAGCTTCAGGTGCGGCCCCTGCGCGGAAGAATGGTGCAAAAGCCGGCGGGCGAGGAAGACATCAGATCCGCGCTGGAGGAGCTCTTGGGCACCGAACCGGCGCCATGAGCCCCGAGCGCAGTTGTGGCGGCCGCAGGCTTGCCGCAGGGCAGATCGGGCGGAGCCTCTCTCCGGCTGCGGGACGTTGGGCACAGCTCACCGACAGACAGCTCGGGCGCGATCACGACATTAGCGGACAGCCCAGGCCTCGGACATGAACAACGAATGCGTCAGGGGCAGATATCAGAGCGGCTGAAACCTTCGTTGGCTTCGTGCCAGCGTGGTATCTATCTGCGATCTAAAGAGAAATGGTGCCCAGAAGAGGACTCGAACCTCCACGTCCATACGGACACTAGCACCTGAAGCTAGCGCGTCTACCAATTCCGCCATCTGGGCACGGTTGGTGAGAGCGGCGTATAAGCAGGTTTGGCGGGGGCGGCAAGTGGAAAATGCGATCTGACCCCGCAAAAGCAGGATAGGCCTGAACCGCAGGGGGCGGGAGACCGTTCACGGCCGCTCTGGGCGCTGAACCGGGGCAGGGGGCGGCGATCCTTGCGTCCTCGGGGCTCATATTCCCTGTGTCCCATGTTGACTCTGACGTGGCGGCGACCATAAGGGTTTGCGTCCTGCTGCATGGGTGGCGGGCGCAATTTTTTATCTGACCTCACAGAGACCGCTGGAGTTCCCAATGTCTGATCTGCGCGAAGAAGCTCTCAAGAGCAAAGCCTGGCCGTTTGAAGAAGCACGCCGCATCGCCAAACGTTACGCCAAGGGTGCGCCGGAGAAGGGCTATGTGCTGTTCGAGACCGGCTATGGCCCCTCCGGCCTGCCGCATATCGGCACCTTTGGCGAGGTCGCCCGCACCACGATGATCAAGAAAGCCTTCGAGACGATCTCGGACATTCCGACCCGGTTGATCTGTTTCTCTGACGATCTTGATGGGATGCGCAAAGTGCCGGGCAACGTGCCCAATCAGGACGCGCTGCGCGAGCATCTGCAAAAACCGCTGACCTCGGTGCCCGATCCCTTTGGCGAATTTCCCAGCTTTGGCGAGCACAACAACGCCATGCTGCGGCGTTTCCTGGATACGTTTGGCTTTGAGTATGAGTTCTACTCGGCCACCGAATTCTATGCCTCGGGTCAGTTTGACGAGGTGCTGAAACGCGCGGTGGAACGCTACGACGCGATCATGGAGATCATGCTGAAATCCCTGCGCGAAGAACGCCGCCAGACCTATTCGATCTTCCTCCCGATCCACCCGGAGACCGGCCGCGTGCTCTATGTCCCGATGAAAAAGGTGGATGCGGAAAACTACACCATCACCTTTGACGACGAGGACGGCAAGGAATGGACCCTGCCGGTGACCGGCGGCGCGGTGAAGCTGCAATGGAAGCCCGACTTCGGCGCCCGCTGGGCGGCGCTGGGCGTCGATTTCGAGATGTACGGCAAGGATCACTCCACCAATACGCCGATTTATGACGGCATCTGCCGGGTGCTGGGCGAACGCGCGCCGGAGCATTTCACCTATGAGCTGTTCCTCGACGAGAACGGCCAGAAGATCTCCAAATCTTCAGGCAATGGCGTTTCGATCGACGAATGGCTGACCTATGCCTCGACCGAGAGCCTGTCCTACTTCATGTATCAAAAGCCGAAAACGGCGAAACGGATGCATTTCGACGTGATCCCCAAGGCGGTGGACGAATATCACCAGCAGCTGCGCGCCTATCATGGTCAGGACCTCAAGGGGCAGCTCAACAATCCGGTCTGGCACATCCACGGCGGGGACGTGCCGCAATCGGATATGGTGGTGTCCTTCTCCATGCTGCTGAATCTCGCCAGCGCGTCGAGCGCCGAGGACAAGGCGACCATGTGGGGTTTCATCAACAAATACGCCCCGGACGCGACTCCCGAGACCCATCCGGGCATGGATCAGGCCGCAGGGTTTGCCGTGCGCTACTTCCAGGATTTTGTGAAACCGGCCAAGACCTATCGCCTGCCCAGCGATCAGGAACGCGCCGCGCTCAGCGATCTGGCCGATGCACTGCGCAGCCCGGAGGCGGCGCTGGCGGCGCTTGCCAGGAAAAACGAGCTGGTCGGCAGTGAGGACGCGCTGCCGGAGGTGAACTTCGGCGATGACGAGTTCCTGCAATCCGTTGTCTTTGCGATCGGCAAGATTCACGGCTTTGAGCCGCTGCGCGATTGGTTCACCGCCATCTACGAGGTGCTGCTGGGCGCCAGCCAGGGCCCGCGCTTTGGCGGCTTCATCGCGCTTTACGGCGTGGAAGAGACCATCACCCTGATCGAGGCCGCATTGGCGGGCGATCTGGTGTAAGTGCCTGATATATCGTTGATAAAACTAAAGCGGGTGCCTCTTTGGGCGCCCGTTTTGCATGTGGGGGCCGATTTTTCAGAAAACGTCTGCGCTTGCGTGCTTCTTTTTGGGCGCTGAGGTGTTTATCTTCTAGTCAAGGATATTTGGAGGATTGGATTATGATGCCTGCTGCGCGACTTTCTGACATGCATGTCTGCCCGATGGTGACGCCGGGCGTGCCGCCGATCCCGCATGTGGGCGGTCCGGTCTCCGGCCCTTGCGTGCCCACCGTCCTGACCTGTGGCCTGCCGCAGGCGGTGATGGGAGATATGGCGGTTTGCGTCGGCCCGCCGGACACATTGGCCAAGGGGTCTTCGACCGTGATGGTGGGCGGGAAGCCCGCGGTGCGGATCTTGATCGACACCTGTGCCCATGGCGGCATGGTCAGCGTCGGCGCGCCCACCGTGATCATCGGCGGCTGAGCGCCCCCATGGTTTGCTTCTGCAAGGAACTGGAACTGCCCGAGGCGCTGCCCTCGACCACGCGCGACAGCCTGCGCGTGGATGCGCCGCCGCCGCAGCTGGCCAATATGCTGAAGCTGATGAAGCTGAACGCCAATCTGGATGCGCGCAGCGATCTGAACCTGGCAGAGATGCTGCCCACCGATCAGAACTGGATGGCCGCCAATATCGTGGCGCAGGCGCCCAACGGCACGCTGCCGTCTGTGCTGCCCGCAGGTGGTGGCCCGCTTCTGAGCCTCGCGATGCGTCTGGCGGTGCCGGCCTCGATCCTGCCGCTGGATGATATCGAGGCGCTGAAGGCAGAGCTGACCGAGGCCATTCTGAGCCTGGAAGAAAATGTGATGGCGAATGCGCCAGCGATTCCGATGATGCCCTCGCCGAGCTATCAGAATATGGCCCTTGGGGCGCAGATGACGCTGGCGCTGCGGGCGCAGGGTCTGTGCCCGTTTGAGGTCATGGAGGTCGAGCTGAGCGAAGCCCCGCGTCTGGGCGACAGCGGCACCAGCATTGCGCGTCAGGATGCGACGCTGCAATTTGCCTCTCGCCTGCCAAAGATGCGCCTGCCCGCCTTTGGCCTGCCGCCGCAGCAGCTGGCGCTGGCGATGGATATGGCGGCGCTGGCCTCCACCACGGCGGCGCTGGAAAAGCCGCCGCTGACGCCGGAATATATCGAGTATCTCAAACGGCAATTTCAGGCGCTGCAACAATTGCCGATGCCGCGGATGAAAACGCCGCTACCGCTGTTGATGGCGATGGCGGCAGAGATGGCGGATCTGGATGTCATCCAGGAGGCCTTTGGCGAGGATGCGCTGACCCCCAACGGGCAGGCGCGGATCAACGCGATGTTCACCCATTGGGCCAAGAAACGCATCCCCCTGCCGCTGCCCGCCGCCGAGTTGCAAAGCCAGTTTGAGCTGCTGCCCGATGTGCAGGATGTGCTGGAGGGCGGGCGGATCACCAAACAGGCGGGTCCGGCCCTGATGTCCTCCTACAGCACCCCGGTGATGCCGCCCCCGATCACCCCGCTACTGGAGGTGATTGCCGCCTTGGGCTCGGTGATGACCAAGCTGATGAAGCAAAAACCCTTTGGCGCCTGTTCGGCCTGCAACTTCAGCCTCTGACGCCGACCCCGGCCCTGTCTTTGGCGCTGGCCCTGACCCCGGTCCTGGCGCAGGGTGCAACGCCCTCCCGGCAGGTTTGCAGCCGGGGCAGGGGGCGCGTTAAGGTGCAGGATAACAACCGCTTGGACCGGCAGCGCCCGGTGTCGCATCCCTTGGCGTTGCGGCACCAGCGCGCGCCTTGCTGAGCCGGGTTTAAATCGCCTTTGTTAAAACCCTTTCCCAATCCCGCGTGCTGGAACAGGAAAGGTTTTCTTATGAACAAGGCAATCACCGACGGTCTGCAATTGATGCCTCCCGCCTTTGCCGAGGGGCTGAACGTCTGGTCCAGCGGCAATGGAACGCCCGGCTCGGATACCTATAACGGTGCCGCAAATGCCGCGCTGGTGGCCGGGGACGCGGATTTCTCCGGCTGTCTGGAATTGCAAAAGACCCAAAGCACGCAACAGCTGCGCTATATGGGACAGACGCCCATCCTGCCGGGCTGCTACCTGCGCATCACCGCGCGCGTAAAGGCTATGAGCGGCGCGCTGCCGACCGTGCGCATCGCGGGCTGGGCCGGGGCCAGCAACAACAGCCATGTGTCCGGCGTGGTCGAAAGCGGCCCCGGCGTAACGCTGTCCTCTTATGGCGAGGTAGTCGAGGTGCAGGCGATTGTCGGCACCGGCGATCGCGGCGGCGTGGATATGCCCTGGGGGCTGGCGGCGGCCTATGGCCATTTCGGGCTGAACCTCACCGGGCCAAGCGGCGGCGTCATCCGGGTCGATGATCTGGTGATCGAGGATATCACCAGCGCCTTTTTGCGCGATATGCTGAGCGTGGTCGATGTGGTCGATTTTGGCGCCGTTGGCGATGGCACCACCGATTGCCACGCCGCGTTCGAGGCCGCCGATGATGCGGCAGACGGGCGTCGCATTCTGGTGCCCGAGGGCAGTTATCGCATCAATAACACGCTGTCGCTCAATCATGATGTGATCTTTGAGGGCACATTGAGCATGCCCGACAGCGCCATGTTGCTGCTGACCAAGAGCTATGATTACCCGACCTATGCGGCGGCCTTCGGCAATGAGGAGCTGGCCTTCAAAAAGGCGTTCCAGGCGCTGTTGAACAGTGTCGATCACGAGAGCCTGGATCTCGGCGGGCGCAACATCACGATCACCGCGCCCATCGACATGCAGGCAGCGGTGCCCAATCGCACCAGCTATGCCACCCGCCGCTATATCCGCAACGGCCAGCTTGCGGCGCAGTCGGGATCGGCCTGGAACCATGACGTGGTGACCTCGCAGGCCAGCTACAACAGCAATGATAAGAAGAAGCTGAAAAACGTGGCCAATATCTCGGCCATTCCGGTGGGCGCGCTGGTCGAGGGCGCAGGTGTCGGGCGCGAGGTCTATGTCACGGCAAAGAACAACGGGGCCAACGAGCTGACCCTGAGCCAGCCGCTCTATGATGCGGAGGGCACCCAGACCTATACCTTCACGAACTTCAAATACATGCTGGATTTCTCCGGCTTCTCCTCGCTCAAGAAATTCGGCTTCACCGGGGTGGAGTTCCAATGCAACGGGGTTGCCAGCGCGCTGCGCCTGTCGCCCGGGGGCATTGTCTTTGTGCTGGATGATTGCTTCATCACCCGGCCCAAGGCGCGCGGGATCACCTCGATCGGGACCGGCTGTCAGGGCATGCTGATCGACAATTGCCAGTTCCTGTCGGACGAGGATGCGGAGGATGTGTCAGACCGGGTCAGCATCGGGCTGAACGTCAATTCCAATGACGTCAAGCTGCGCCACAACCGCGCCACCCGCTTTCGGCATTGGGCGGTGATGGCGGGGTCGAACCACACGATCACCGGCAACCATTTCTTTCAGGGCGACAGCGTGGCGGGCGGGGTGCGCACGGCGGGGCTTGTGGTTACCGATACCTATGCCTCGCATACGATTTCGGAAAACTACATCGACAATTGCTCCATCGAGTGGACCAACGAATATGATGCGGACCCGGATTTTTCGAGCGGCTTTTCCTTCTCGGCGATGTCGATCACCGACAATGTCTTCCTGAGCGGAGAAGTCGCGGCCTGGTTCAGCTATATCGTGATCAAACCCTATGGCAGCGGGCATTTCCTCAATGGGGTCTCGGTCACCGGTAACAAGTTCCGCAGCATCAACGGCACCATAGACCGGGCCGAGCGGGTGGATACCAGCTTCTCCAATCTCGATTTTTCCCGCGCCAAGGACGTGTTCTTCGACGGCAATACCTTTCACAATGTGAACACCCAGTCGCGAAACCCGCTGCGTATTGAATACGACAAGAGCAGCGCGGCAAATACCTGGACGGTGTCCACAGGTGGCAGCCTGCCGTTCAACGGGCACAGCCGCGCGGTGGATGCGGTCACCCTGGAAGGATCACTGCGCAACTCCGGCGGGGCGGTGGTTCACCCCATGCCCTATGTGCGCACCAGCCAGGGCGGCAACAAGAACCAGATTGATCTGGTCTGGCCAGAGGCGGTGCGCGGCACGGTGCGGCTTCTGGTGCGGGTGGATCGCTGAGGGGTCAGGGCGCCAGGCCGAGGTCCGCGGCGCTGAGCTGAAAGGCCTTGCCAAAGCCCGCGTTCAAAAAGCCCTGAGTGATCTGGAAACGGATGAAATGGAAATCGCCAAAGCCGATATAAAGCTTGGCCTTGGGATGGCTGCGCAGATAGTGCGCGGCCATTTCCTCATGCGCGGGGCCGGTATTGGGCAGGATCATGGCCACACCATTGAGGCTGAGGCGCGGATGGGTCAGCGGATCGCCCTTCTCGCCGGGCTCCCCCACCAGGAGCGAGACCTGCGGGCGGTGTTGCAGCGCCTGCGTATGGGGCGCAAGGGTGGACACCAGCGAAATCGGCGCGCCTGTCGCATCCAGCGCAAAGGCCACGCGGCTTTGCATCGGATGGCCCGCCTCCGTCAATGTGGCCAGCGCGGCAAAGCGCGCGCCCTGCATCACCTCGCGCGCCAATGCGCGGGCGGCATCATCGGTGGGGCGGAGCGGGTTCACGGCCATCTATCGGCCTCCTTGTAGCAGATGTGGAACACGGGACGCCCGAGAGCGCCTCGTGTTCGATGTAGTATAGGGTTTTCGCGCAATCACGCGAAGGAGATACCCGCCTCCGACATCGGCAGATCCGCGATCATCTCGCCCCCCTCCGAGAGCGCCGCGATCGCGCAGGCCAGTGCGGGGGCCGACGGGGGCGTGCCCGGCTCGCCGATGCCGCTGGGGGCCTCGGTCGAGGGGAGGATATGGGTCTCGATCGCCTTGATGTCGGAGATCCGCAATGGTTCGTAATCCGGGAAGTTGGATTGCTCGACGCGACCGCCCTCCAGCGTGATCTGATCGCGCATGACGTGGCCGATGCCATAGCCGATGGCGCCTTCAACCTGCGCGCGGATCACGTCCGGGTTGATCGGAATGCCGCAATCCACCGCCGCCGTGACCTTTTCGATCACGATACCGTCCTCGGGGCTGCCGGAGACCTCCACCACCTCGGCCACGTAAGAGCCAAAGGATTTATGCACCGCGATGCCCTGGCTGCGGCCTGCGGGCGGGTTGCCCCAATTGGCCTTTTCGGCGACCAGTTTCAGCACCGCAGCCTTGCGGGTCTGGTCGGCACCGTCGCCGCTCAGATAGGCCAGGCGGAAGTCCACCGGATCCTGCCCCACTGCCCTGGCGGCGAGATCCATCATCACCTCCATCACATAAGCGGTATGGGTGTTGCCCACCGAGCGCCACCAGAGCACCGAGGTCGCCTTTTTGATATCGGTGAGGCCAATGGCCATGCCGGGGATCTGATAGGGGGTGCCGGCGACGCCCTCGACGGACATGTGATCGACGCCGCCATGCACGACCATCATCTCAAAGGGGGTGTCCTTGGCGATGGATTGACCGGCGATCCGGTGATCCCAGCCGATGATCCTGCCCTCTGCATCCAGCCCAACGCGGACCTTATGACCAAAGGCGGGGCGGTATTTGCCGCCGCGAATGTCATCCTCGCGGGTCCAGACCAGCTTTACCGGGCGGCTGCGATCCGTCATCATAAAGGCCAGCGCGGCCTCCACCTGATAATCCGCATCCGTGGTGCCGCGCCGCCCGAAAGAGCCGCCCGCCAGCAGGGTGTTGATGTGGATTTTCTCGGCGGGCAGGCCAAAGATCCCCTGATAGGCCATATGGGTGACCGTGGGCATCTGCGCGCCGTCATGCAGCACGATATCGCCCTCGGCGGTCTGTTCGATGGTGCAGTTCAAAGGCTCCATCGGCGCATGGGCGAGCATGGGGAAGTAGAAGGTTTTCTCCACCACCTTTGCCGCACCATCCATCGCTGTTTCCACCGCCTCGCGGTTGGCGGAATTGACGTTATAGCTGGGCGCGGTGTTGAGCGCGGCGAGGATTTCCTCCTTGATCTGCTGGCTGGAGCGGGTCTCGGCGGCGGAGAGATCCCAGTCGACCTCCAGCGCGTCGCGGGACTGGATCGCGGCCCAGGTGTCCTCGGCATAGACCGCCACGCCCGTCTTGTCGGGCAGGGGCTGGGCCATGATGAAGCCTTTGATGTCCTTGGCGGCGCTTGCGTCAAAGCTGGCGACCAGCCCCCCGCGCTGCGGCGTGCGTTTGATCATCGCGACCATCTGGTTGGGCAGATGCACATCCATGGCAAATTGCGCCTGGCCGTTGACCTTGACCGGGCTGTCCTTGCGGCGGGTCTGGGGGCTGCCGATGATCTTCCACTCCTCCGGCGCCCGCAGGCGCGGGGATGCGGGCGGGCTGAGCTCGGCCGCGGCGGCGACATAATCCGCCAAGGGCGCGCTCTGGCCCGCGCCGGTGATCTGGCCGTCGACGATATCCAGCGCGCTTGCCTCGACGCCCCAATCGGCGGCGGCGGCGGCAATCAGCATCTCGCGCGCTGCGGCCCCGGCGGTGCGATACTGCTCAAAGGAATTGGCAATCGCGGTGGAGCCCCCGGTGGCCTGCAACGGGCCAAACAGCAGGTTGTTGTAGAGTTTGGGATTGGAGGGCGCAAATTCATAGCCGATCTGAGCCATGGTGACGCCCAGCTCCTCGGCGATCAAGGTGGTGAGCCCGGTCGAGGGGCCCTGGCCCATCTCGAAATGTTTGATGATGGCGATCACCTGGCCGTCGGCGTCGATCTTGACAAAGGGCGTGAGCATGGCGTCGCCGGCCTGACCTGCGGCCAATGCGCCGTTGCTGTTGAGACCGATGACAAGCGCGGCCCCGGCGGCGGTGGTGGATTTCAGGAACCCGCGGCGAGAGGTGTTCAGGGTCATGATCAGGCCTCCAGAATGTCAGATGCGCGCAAGACGGCGGCGCGGATACGCTGATACGTGGCGCAGCGGCAGGCGTTGCCCCACATATAGGCGTCGATGTCCTCGGCGGTGGGTTTTGGGGTCTCGCGCAGCAAACCCACGGCGGACATGATCTGCCCGGATTGGCAGTAGCCGCATTGCACCACGTCGAGCTCCAGCCAGGCCTGTTGCACGGCGGCGCCGATCTTGTCGTCGTGGATGGCTTCGATGGTGGTGATCTCGGCGTCCTCGATATCCTCGATATAGGTCTGGCAGGAGCGCACCGGCTCGCCAGCCATATGCACGGTGCAAGCCCCGCAGGAGGCAACGCCGCAGCCGAATTTGGTGCCGGTCATTTTTAGCTCGTCCCGCAGCACCCAGAGAAGCGGGGTGCCGGGTTCGGCCTCGACCGTTCGGGTCTCGCCGTTGATTTTCAGGGTGGTGCTCATGCTGCGTTTCTCCTGTTGGGGGCGCCGGGTTGGGGGGGCGGCGCGGGCCTTGCAGTATTGGGAAAGGTGGCCGCCCCGGGCGAGGGCGCGTGGCAGGCTTTCCGATGATGTGTATTAGGTAGGCTTTTGCCGGCGGTGTTCAAAACCAAATGGTGCCATTCTTCCAACAAATGACGACATCCTGACATCC
>NZ_JAATOX010000054.1 GCF_011806385.1 Phaeobacter sp. HF9A
GCCGTCGTATCAGCGCGTGTTTTGGGCCCTGAGCCTAGACCAACCCGTCCATTTTCCGGGCCAGCTTGGCATCCAATGCGCTCAGCCCCTCCACGTCGTGGGTGGTCAGCAGCACCGTCACCCGGTTGTAGACATTGCTCCACTCCGGGTGGTGGTTCCATTTCTCGGCCCAGATCGCCGATTTGGTCATAAAGGCAAAGGCCTCCACGAAATCGTCGAACTTGAAGGTCTTGCGGATCGCATCGCGGTCTTCAACCATCTGCCAGCCGGTGGCAAAGAGCGGCTGTAGCAGCGGCCCGCGTGTTTCTTCCGAGAGCTTCTCGGTCATTGGTGTTCCTCCACTTGCGTTTTCTTGAACGGGCCATAGCTGGTGAGGATCTCGATTTCCTCGTCGATGGCGGCGCGTTCGGCCTCCAGGTATTGTTTGATCGCCTTGCGAAAGCCGGGATCCCCTACCCAATGCAGGCTATGCGTCTGCGTCGGCAGGTAGCCCCGCGCCAGTTTGTGCTCGCCCTGCGCGCCCGCCTCGACGCGCGCCAGCCCCCACTCAATGGCAAGGTCGATGGCCTGATAGTAGCACAGCTCAAAATGCAGGCAGGGGTGATGCTCGATGCAGCCCCAATAGCGGCCATAGAGCACATCCGCGCCGATGAAATTCAGCGCTCCGGCCACGGCCTGGCCCTCGCGCTGCGCCAGAACCAGCGCCACGTCATCGGCCATTGTCTCGTGCACGATATCAAAGAAATCCCGCGTCAGATAGGGCGAGCCCCATTTGCGGCTGCCGGTGTCCTGATAAAAGCGCCAGAAGGCATCCCAATGTTCGGGGCGCAAATCCGCGCCGCTATAGGTCTGGATCTCGCCGCCAAACCCCTGCGCCTGCCGCCGCTCCTTACGGATGGTCTTGCGCTTGCGCGAGGAGAGCGCGGCGAGGAAATCCTCAAACCCCGAATAGCCATCATTGAGCCAGTGAAACTGCTGCGTGCTGCGCGCCATCAGGCCGATCTCGCGCCCGATTTCGGCTTCTGCTTCGGTGCAGAAGGTCACATGCAGCGAGGAGAGCTGATTGTCCGAGGCCAGTTGCACCGCGCCCTGAACCAGCGCCGAGAGCCCCACCGCCTCATAGCCGGGCCGCACCAGAAACCGCCGCCCCGTCGCGGGCGTAAAGGGCACCGCGATCTGGAGTTTCGGATAATAGCGCCCGCCGGCCCCCTCATAGGCATGGGCCCAGTTGTGATCAAAGATATATTCGCCCTGGCTGTGCCCCTTGGCGTAAAGCGGCGCGCAGGCGATCAGCTGGTCGTCGAGATAGCAGGTCAGATATTGCGGCTGCCAGCCGGTCCCCGGCCCGACCGAGCCGCTCTCTTCCAGCGCGCTGAGGAAACGATGGGTGGTAAACGGATCCAGTGGCCGCCCGCCGGCAGCGGCCTCGGGGCAGGCGCAGCTGTCCCAATCCGCCGCCGCAATCTGCGAGAGCGCGCCGAGCACGCGAATTTCAACATTCGCGTCAGTGTTGTCCGCCTGTGTCATGCCACCTCTCTGCTTCATTAGTATTTGGGCAGGCGCCGCCCTCAATCAAGTCGGCAGCGGCGCGCGATAGCCCTCAAACGTCACGTTATCAACATATTGGCGGACCTCTGCCTCCTGTTCGGGCGAGCGGATGGTCCAGCTGAGGATCGCCACCCCCTGCCCCCGCAGCGCCTGCACCCGCGCGGAGGCTACATCCGAAGCCTGGTGGCTGATGAAGCTGGCCCCGACCCGATCAAAATCCGGGATCTCGCGCAGCTCGGCGCGGCGGTCGGCGGGCAGGATCTTCCAGTCTGCGGCCTCATAGGAGCTGGTGGTCAGGCCGCGCGGCACGTCGGGTGCGATGCGCGCAAGCTCCGCCACGCTATGGGGGTTGAAGGACATCAGCGCCACCGGTCCGGCATAGCCCGCCAGATCCGCCGCCACCGCAGCCTCCAGCGCGCCGACATTTGGGCCCATTTCGCCGTCCTGATCCTTGATCTCGACCAGCAGCGGCACCTGCCCCGCCACGATCTCAAGCACCTCGGCAAAGCTGGGAATCCCCTCGCCGTCGCCGTTTTTCAGCGGGATCGCGCCCAGTTCTCTGGCGCTGCGGGCCTTGATCGGACCGCTCTCATCGGTGAGGCGGTCCAGACTGTAGTCGTGAAAGACCATCGCAACCCCATCTGCCGAGGGCTGCACGTCGATTTCGATCCCATAGCCGGCCTCGATCGCCGCGCGGATGGCCGCGCGGCTGTTTTCGGGACAGGCATCAGATTGCCCATGCAGCGCCCGATGGGTGATCGGATACTGCAAAAAGGCCGCTGGCAGTGCCGGAGCAGTCATTGGAAATCAGACCTCGATTTCGAACACGCCGTCGATTTCCACTGCCACACCAAGCGGCAGCGAGGGCGAGCTGACCGCAGAGCGCGCGTGACGGCCCAGATCGCCGAGCACCTCGACCAGCAGGTCGGAGGCGCCGTTCACCACCTGCGGCTGCTGGGTGAAATCGGCGGTAGAGTTCACAAAGGCGCCCAGTTTGACCACGCGCTTTAGCTTGCCCAGATCGCCACCGCAGGCCGCCTTGACCTGTGCCAGCAGCGACAGCGCGCAGCGTTTCGCCGCCGCCTGGCCTGCCTCGACATCCAGCTCTGCGCCGAGCGTGCCGGTGATCAAGCCGTTTTCATCGGAGGAAATCTGCCCGGAGACAAACAGCATATTGCCGGAGATCACATAGGGCACATAGTTCGCCGCGGGTGCCGGGGCATCGGGCAGGGTCAGGCCGAGGGATTGCAGTTTGGCGTCAACGCTCATGGGAGGCTCCTTTATCCGCATGCAGTATCTGTTGCGGCGGACGCTACAAGGGAAGTTGCAGGGCGGAAAGAGGCAAATGCGTGCAAGCCTGCACAGCGCATCCCAGCAGAGAGCGAGATATCGGAAGGATGGCTTTATCTTTGGCAAAAAACTTTGCATACCTTTGTGGAACACCCAATCGCGGCCTCCCGCGCGGGGGGTACTTGCATTTTCATCCTCAGGGGCTCAAATCTGTTTCAATTCTGCCACAGCGCTCGGCCTCGACCGGGGTTTGCACTGGGATCGCGTGTGAAGATTGCTAAGTGACGCATAGGAAACAGGTGGCCTGGCCGGTCGAAACTGGAAAATTGATAGACATGATACCATCGCTGAAATCACCCCTTGCCGCGCTTGTGCTGTCTTCTGCGGTGCTGACCGCTGGCTGCGCGGCTCAGGATCCG
Source organism: Phaeobacter sp. HF9A (assembly GCF_011806385.1). Taxonomy (GTDB): domain Bacteria; phylum Pseudomonadota; class Alphaproteobacteria; order Rhodobacterales; family Rhodobacteraceae; genus Epibacterium. The sequence continues at coordinate 3,258 of NZ_JAATOX010000054.1, forward strand.
GCGGCCAGGGCGGCGGGCGAGATCTTTGACCCCTACGAGAGTACCAACCGCTCGATCCACCAGTTCAACAAGGGGCTGGACCGCTATGCCTTCCGCCCTGCCTCCAAGGGCTATGTTGCGATCGTTCCCCCGGATATGGTCACGGCCTTTGGCAATTTCGCCGAGAACCTCTCCAAACCCGGAGATGCGGTCAATTTCCTGCTGCAAGGCAACGTCAAGGGCGCCGGTCAGGCGATGGCGCGCTTTGCGGTGAACACCGTCCTGGGGATCGGCGGTCTGGGCGATCCGGCCACTGAATTCAAGATGGCCCCGGCGCGCACTGATTTTGGCGAAACCCTGCATGTCTGGGGGGCCGGTGAAGGCGCCTATGTGGAACTGCCCGGTTTTGGCCCCTCCACCACCCGCGATGCGGTGGGGATCACCGTTGATTTCTTCACCAACCCGCTCAGCCATCTTGCGAATAATCCCGCTCAAGACGTTGACCTGCCCGCCAAGGTCGTGGACCAGCTGGGCAATCGCGGTAAGTATTCCGACACGATCGATTCGATTCTCTATGAAAGCGCGGACAGCTATGCGCAGAGCCGCCAGATTTATTTGCAAAATCGGCGGTTCGAACTGGGCGAAGAAGATCCCAGCGCCAATATTGATCCGTTTGAACTGGACACCGGAGGTTTCTAATCATGCAACGCCGCCAATTCCTCACCTCGCTGGGCGCCGCGGGCGCCTCCCTGATGGCCCTCCCCGCCTTTGCGCTGGATGAAAACTCGGCCTCAAAGCTGATCAACAGCCTGGTCAACGACATCAACAAGGTGATTGCCTCGGGCAAGAGCGAAAGCGCGATGTACAGCTCGTTCGAGCGCATCTTTGAGCGCTACAGCGACACCTCCTATATTGCCGCCTATGCCATGGGCGTGGACGCCCGCCGCGCCACCAGCGCCCAGAAGCGCGCGTTTTCAAACGCCTTTCAGGGCTATATCGCGCGCAAATACGGCAGCCGCTTCCGCGAGTTCATCGGCGGCCGGCTGGAGGTCACCGGCGTCAAGAAGGTCAAGAAATGGTACGAGGTCTCCTGCGTGGCCTACCTGAAGGGGCAATCGCCGTTTGAGGTGACCTTCCACGTGTCCGACCGCACCGGCAAGGATCTGTTCTTCAACATGTTCATCGAGGGCGTGAACCTGCTGCTGACCGAGCGCACCGAAATCGGCGCGATGATCGACCGCAATGGCGGTGATATCGACAAGATGATCGCGGATCTGAAAAAGCTCAGCTGATGGCTGCGACGACATCAGCGGTGACATAAAAAGGGCCCCAAGCGGGGCCTTTTTCTTATGGGTTTGCGTGGGGCCTGCGCCTCAGCCGTGCTCCTTGAGCAGCCGCTGTTTCTGCCGCGACCAATCCCGCTGCGCCTGCGCCTCGCGCTTGTCGTGGTTCTTCTTGCCCTTGGCGATGCCGATCTTGATCTTCGCCTTGCCGCGATGGTTGAAATACATCACCAGAGGCACCAGCGTCATGCCCTTGCGCTGGGTGGCATTCCACAGGTCCGACAGTTCCTTGCGCGAGACCAGGAGCTTGCGACGGCGGCGTTCTTCATGCTTGAACATCCGCGCCTGCTCGTAGGGGGCAATATAGGAATTCACCAGCCAGAGCTCGCCCTCATCCACGGTGGCGTAGGATTCAGCGATATTGGTGCCCCCGGCCCGCAGCGATTTGACCTCGGAGCCTTCGAGCATGATGCCGCATTCGAGATCGCTCTCGATTGCATAGTCGAACCGCGCCCGGCGGTTTTCGGCAACAACTTTGTAGTTCGGATCTGATTTCGCATTGGCCATAGGGCGCAGATGTAAGGCGGCGCGGGCGCGGGCGCAAGATCATGCGTGCCGGAAAGCGGGGCCAGCCTACGGCGATTTTGCGGGCGGACCACTGCGCAAGAGCGTGAAGATACCGCTGCCGACGACCACCAGAGAGCCGAGCAGGGTCATCAGGTCGGGCTGTTCGCCAAACACCAGCACCCCCAGCGCCATGGCAAAGACCAGCCGCGTGTAGCGAAACGGCGCCACCACCGACAAAGCCCCCGACCGCATCGCCCCGGTGAGCGCCATATAGGCCAGAACGCCGATGACCACCGCCGCTGCAAGGGCCCCCGCCTGAGCAAGGGAGAGCCAGACCGCGCCGCCGGTGCCGGCCAGAAGGATCACCCCGGCGATCGCCAACATCGCAAAGCCAAAGATCCCGAGCTGCGCATTGCTCATGGTTCTGGGGGCCGCCCGCGTGGCCAGATCCCGACCGGCAAAGCCCAGCATCCCCGCCACCGCCAGCAGGGAGGTCGCCTCAAAGCCGCTCATCCCGGGCCGCAGGATCATCAGCACGCCGATGAAGCCGACGCCGATCGCCAGCCAGCGCCGCCAGCCCACCCGCTCGCCAAAGAACACCACCGCCCCGGCGGTCACCACCAGCGGCGTGGCTTGCAGAATCGCCGAGGCCAGCGACAAGGGGGCAAGCACGATCGCCAGGGTAAAGAACAGCCGCCCTGACACCTCCGCAACCGCGCGCCACAGCAGCGGACGCGTGCAAAAGCCCGGGTGCCACAGGGGGGACCCTTGCGCACGCGCCATGATCGCAAAGATCCCCATACCGCCAAGGCCAAAGAGGATCAGCACCTGCCCCGTCGGCAGGCCGCCCGCCACCGATTTGATGACCATATCCTCCAGCGCAAAGGCCGCCATCGCCAGCACCATCAACAGGCTGCCGCGCAGGGTGTCTCGTTCCATATTGAGCCTCTTGAAATGTCCCGGTGAAAAAATTGCCTGGCCTCCGTGCTACGCCCCGCCCCCGGACGATACAAGCCGGGCCTGTCACATCTCTGCCTGCGCCTGCCCGGCCTTGCGATAGTGATGCATATTGAGAAACACCGCGCCGCGCTCCCCGCCGCGATAGCCATGTGGCTGATCGGCGGCAAAACGCAGCCCCTGCCCCGCTTCCAGCGGCACCCAGTCGCCCTCGCGCAGCACCTCCATCGCCCCCTCCAACACAAAGACCTCCTCGGTCACGCCCGCGTCATGGGCGGGCGACGGGTGGCACTGGCCCGGCTTCAGGGTCACGTGAAAGGTCTCGGCCCCCAGCACCGGGTCAAAGGGAAAGACGATCTTCACCTGGATGCTGCCGGGAAACTGCACCGTGCGAAAGACCTCGCCGCCGCGCCCTTCGGGACGCGTGCTTGCCTCGATCAACGTTGTCAGCGGCAGGTGAAACCCTTTGGCAATCTTCCAGAGCGTGGCGATGGTCGGGCTTGATTCGCCGCGCTCGATCTGCCCCAGCATCGCCTTGCTGACCCCGGTGACCTCGGCGGCGCGCGACAGGCTGAGCCCGGCGGCGCTGCGAATATTCCGCAAATTCAAGGTAATGCCAGCATCATCCATCGCTGTCTCCCGGGTCAGACACGCCACCTGCCAAAAAAGTCTTGTGCGTTATAGCGCACAAATTGTAGCGTGCGCTATAACGCACAACACCTACCCCAGCCATCGCCCGAGGAAAACCCGGATGCCGCGCCAGATCGATCTCTCTTCGCTTGCGGCAAACGCGGGCGCGCCGCGCGCCTTGCGGAGCCCGGTTCTGCCAGCGCCGACCCGCCCCTGACACCCGCCTTTGCAAAGCTTGCCTCCAGCCTCGCGATATCGCAATTTCGCAACCTCAACCCGCCCCGACATATTGCCTTTGCTGCGCGAATAGTGTCCCTGTGGGCAAAAATATAGGGAACCAGCATTATGCCGATGTACCGATCCAGAACCTCCACTCACGGTCGCAACATGGCCGGTGCCCGCGGCCTGTGGCGCGCAACCGGCATGGGCGACGATGATTTCGGCAAGCCGATCATCGCGATTGTCAACTCCTTCACCCAATTTGTGCCCGGCCACGTGCACCTCAAGGACCTCGGCCAAATGGTGGCCCGCGAGGTCGAGGCCGCCGGGGGCGTTGCCAAGGAATTCAACACCATCGCGGTGGATGACGGCATCGCCATGGGCCATGACGGCATGCTCTATTCGCTGCCCTCGCGCGAGGTGATCGCCGATAGCGTCGAATATATGGTCAACGCCCATTGCGCCGATGCCATGGTCTGCATCTCCAACTGCGACAAGATCACCCCCGGGATGATGATGGCGGCGATGCGGCTGAACATTCCGGTGATCTTTGTCTCCGGCGGGCCGATGGAAGCGGGCAAGATCGACATCGAATCGCTGGATGCCAAGAAGGTCGATCTGGTCGATGCCATGGTCGCCGCCGCCAGCGACACGCTGACCGACGCCGAAGTGCAGCATATCGAGGAAAACGCCTGCCCCACCTGCGGGTCGTGCTCCGGCATGTTCACCGCCAACTCGATGAACTGCCTGGCCGAGGCGCTGGGGCTGGCGCTGCCGGGCAATGGTTCCACCCTGGCCACCCATGCCGACCGCAAACATCTGTTCCTGGAGGCCGGCCGCAAGATCGTCGAGATCACCAAGCGCCACTATGAGGGCGAGGAACAAGGCCTGCTGCCGCGCAATATCGCCACCTTCGAGGCCTTCGAGAACGCCATGAGCCTCGACATCGCCATGGGCGGTTCCACCAATACGGTGCTGCACCTCTTGGCGATCGCCAATGAAGGCAAGGTCGATTTCACCATGCAGGACATCGACCGGCTCAGCCGCAAAGTGCCCTGCCTGTGCAAGGTCGCGCCCAATATCGAGAACGTCCATATGGAGGATGTGCACCGCGCCGGTGGCATCTTCTCCATCCTGGGTGAGCTCTCCCGCGCCGGGCTTTTGCACACCGATGTGCCGACCGTGCATAGCTCCACCATGGGCGAGGCCATCGCCAAATGGGACATCAAAGTCGCCAATAACCCGGAGGCCGAAAGCCTGTTCAAGGCGGCCCCCGGCGGCGTGCGCACCACGCAGGCGTTTTCTACCGAAAACCGCTTCAAGGAGCTGGACACCGACCGCGAAAATGGCGTGATCCGCGCCAAGGAACACGCCTTTAGCCAGGACGGTGGCCTCGCAGTGCTCTTTGGCAATATCGCGCTGGATGGCTGTATCGTGAAAACCGCGGGCGTGGACGCGTCGATCCTCACCTTCACCGGCACCGCCTATGTCTGCGAGAGCCAGGATCAGGCGGTGAACGACATCCTGACCGGCAAGGTCAAGGCCGGCGATGTGGTGGTGATCCGCTACGAGGGCCCGCGCGGCGGTCCCGGCATGCAGGAAATGCTCTACCCGACCTCCTATCTGAAATCCAAGGGTCTGGGCAAAGACTGCGCCCTCCTGACCGATGGGCGTTTTTCCGGCGGCACCTCGGGTCTGTCCATCGGCCATGTCTCCCCCGAGGCGGCCGAGGGCGGCGCGATCGGTCTGGTGCAGCAGGGCGACAAGATCGAGATCGACATCCCCAACCGCACGATCAACCTCGCCGTGGACGAGGCCACCCTGGCCGCGCGCCGCGCCGCGCAGGACGAAAAAGGCTGGAAGCCCGAAAAGCCGCGCAAGCGCAAGGTCTCGACCGCGCTCAAGGCCTATGCGTTGCTCGCCACATCGGCCGCCAAAGGCGCGGTACGCCAGCTCCCGGACGACGACGCGTAATCGCCCCCCAGTGCAACATGGAAAGGCCCCCGCGCATAAAACGCGGGGGCCTTTTTCGTCCCGATGGCGCGCATAGGCCCGCGGTCCGGGTCAAGGGCGGCAGAGCCGCCGCGCCCTGGCGCGGTTCACCCTTGACGCGCCCACCCCAAGACAAGCTTGCATCGGCGCGTTCAGGGCAGACCTGCCCCTGAACCGCTTCTCAGCAAACGCGCCTTACCTGCCATAAACCGCGCCGCCGATAGGGTAGAAATCGGCCAAGATGCGCGCCCGCGCCGGGCGTCAGCCCGGCGCCCGGCCCAACCGGGCCAGATCATTTCAATGATCGCAGCCTAGGCGGGAGCGCCCCCGGAGCGGATTAATCGCCCAGCTTGGCGTGGACTTCATCCAGGTCGATCTCGCCGATCGGCATCTTGTTGCCCGGGTGTTCAAAATCATATTTGAAAACCTCAAAGTCGCGTTTGTAGATCTCATAGACCAGATGCATCGACAGATCGTCGAAATACTCCTCCACCGGATGCGCCCGCTTGGGTCCGTGGCCTTCGCTCTCGTTAAAGCGCGGGATGCTCGCCAGATCCACCGCATGCGGCCGCTCGGTCGCATCCAGCACCTGCTGCATGCCCTCGTTAAAGCGCTCGGTCCAGATGATCTTGTCGTAGCGCCCGCCGTTCACCACAAAGGTGGAGACATGGCCCGACATCGCCGACCAGTGGATATCTGGCTCCATCGGGCGGCGCCAGCGGATGCTGTCGCGGGCAAACAGCAAGAAACGGCGAAAGCTCCTGATCTGGTCAAACTCCTGCTTGCCATCCTCGCCGCCAACCTCGATGCCATAGTCATACATCAGCTTTGGCACCAGATTGCCGCGATAGCGCCGGCCGTTGCGCTGGATGCCGCAGATCTTGTCAAAGAACGAACTCAGGATCCTCGTGTAGGGATTGCGCACGCAGGTAAAGGCATAGGATTTATGCGCGCCGACATTGGCCTCGATCAGCGGGCGGCTCTCCTCCTGCCCCCATTTGTGCAGCCCTTCGGTGGAATCGTGAATATCGCCGTCAAAAAAACGACCGTGATCCGAATAATACATGATCTGCCCGATCGTGGAGCAGGCGCATTTCGGCACCACCCGATAGACCATGCTTTCACTTTCCGTCATCCAGGTGCCTGGAAATCCCATCTTTCGCCCCTCACTCGTCTCTCGGCTCAGTTTGCCCGCCATTGTGCAAAATGCAAAATAATCTGGTTTCTTCAGCCCGTGTTCCCCTCTATCAAGGAAACAATCCTATAAAACAGTGGATTGCGTCCCGAAGATGGCAAAAATCGCCTATATTCTGCTCTGCCACAAGAACCCGGAGGCGATCATCGCCCAGGCGGAGCGGCTCACTGCGACCGGAGACTATATCGCGATTCACTTCGATGGGCGCGCCAGTGCCGAGGAGTATCGCACCATCCGGGCCGCCCTCGCACAAAATCCCAATGTTGCCTTCGCCCCGCGCCGGATCAAATGCGGCTGGGGAGAATGGTCACTGGTGCGGGCCACGCTCAACACCTTGCAGGCCGCGCTGGCGCATTTTCCACGTGCCACCCATGTCTATATGCTGTCCGGCGATTGCATGGCCATCAAGACCGCCGAATATGCCCGCGACTTTCTCGATCGCCACAACAAGGATTATATCGAAAGCGTCGATTTCTTCGAGAGCGACTGGATCAAGACCGGCATGAAGGAAGATCGGCTGATTTACCGGCACTATTTCAATGAACGCACCCAGAAGCGCCGGTTCTATTTCAGCTACGAGCTGCAACGCAAGCTGGGGCTGACCCGCGCGATCCCCGATGATCTCCAGATACAGATCGGCAGCCAGTGGTGGTGCCTGCGGCGCACCACGGCGGAGGCGATCCTCGACATGACCCGCAAGCGGCGCGATGTCATGCGGTTCTTTGCCACCACCTGGATCCCGGATGAGACCTTTTTTCAGACGCTGGTGCGCCACCTGATCCCGGAGCAGGAAATCGAGAGCCGCACGCTCACCTTTTTGATGTTCAGCGACTACGGCATGCCGGTCTGTTTCTACAATGATCACTATGACTTGCTGCTCAGTCAGGACTTCCTCTTTGCGCGCAAGATCAGCCCCGATGCGACCGAGCTGAAATCCCGGCTGGGCACGCTTTATGCGGCGCAGGGCGTGGAGTTCCAGATCTCTAACGAGGGGCGGAACCTGCATCGTTTCCTGACCGAACGCGGCCGGATCGGACAACGCTTTGCCCCGCGGTTCTGGGAAACCGAAAGCAGCCTCGGCCGCGAGCGTCAGCTTTTGATCATCACCTGCAAGAAATGGCATGTGGCCAAACGCCTGCTGGAGCGCATCCGCAGGGTGAGCGACACGCCAGCCATCGCCTATCTGTTCAACGAGGAAGACACGCCGCTGCCGGATCTGGGGGGCATTCAGCAAACGCTGGAGAAACGCACCCGCCACCGGCGCGCGCTGATGCGGATGCTGTTTGACCACTTCCAGACGGATCGGCTGATTGTCTGCATGGACCCGCTGGCGCTGGAATTGATGCATGATTTCTTTTCGGATCGCTCCCATACGCGCATGTTGCGGATCGACTGCAGCTTTTCAGACGACTACCTGATCGGCCATGCCCGCAGGATCGGACTGGCCGGGGAGCACACGCCGCCAGCAACGCTGATGCGGCTCTTGCCGACCATTCGCAACGACCTGAACCGCGAAGTGGACCAGATCCGCGATGCCGGTTTTGATCGTCACTGGGTCATGTATGAGCACGGCAGCACCGAGGAAAACGCGCGCGCGCTGGCGGAATTCCTGGAACTTGGCACTCACAGCGCGCTGGACCTGATCCGCGCCACAGAGGGTCTGTTTGACGACTGACCGCTAGCGCGGCTTGCGCCGAAACCAGCGACGCACGCCGCGGGTGTTGTTCTCGATCGCATCGCCGGCGGCATAGAACCCATCTTCGACATTGTCGATCAGCGGGTCGATGCGATTGCGCTTGAACCGCCGCAAACGCACATAGATGGCCCAGAACATCGCCGCCAGCAGCACCAGGATCGTGATGCTGATCCAATTGACCGGCTTGTCATCCGGCCCCGCCGCCGGGGTGATGGAAATCGCATTGGGGAAGGCCGAGAGAAATTCGTTGCGCCAGCCATAGTGCATAACGCGCACCCACTCCGGGTCTTCCTTGGTGGAGATCGCGTCATTGGCCTCGGTATAGAGATCTGCGCTGTCGAATTTGAAATAGGGCGGCCAGCTCCAGCCGGTGTCCTCGTTGCGATAGACGATAACAGAGTCATCGGGACGCACGGCCGAGATGAACTGAACATCGCGATTGTCCAGCGCGTTGCTCTGGTTGTCCGGCGTGGACCAGAAGATCCGTGTCCAGTCGCCCAGCTGCTGGCGTTTTTCATAGGTGTTGACGATGCGCACCACGTCATATTGCGGCAGGGTGTAATGCAGAAAGCCCCCGACACAGAGCCAGAAGGTCAGAATAAAAAACCACTTCACATAGGCCATTTTGCCCCCTTCCCGATCCAAACCGCCCGCAATCGCGTTTTCACCAATGTCGGCAGTCCGACGCTAAAAAACAATGACATAGGCCAAATTACATCTGTCACGGCAAAGGCTGTTGCGCCGGTGCCGACACGCGCTGGATGCAGCGCCTGCGCGTGTCGGTCAAGGTCTTTCAGGAGATCGCCGCCTCAGCCCACGACATTGAAGTCGGGCCCATAGGGGTAACCGGTGATATTCTCCGGCCCGTCCTCGGTCACGATCAGGATATCATGCTCGCGATATCCTCCCGCGCCGGGTTCTCCCTCCGCAAGGGTCAGCATCGGCTCCATCGAGATCACCATGCCCGGTTCCAGCCGGGTGTCGATATCTTCGCGCAGCTCCAGCCCCGCCTCGCGCCCGTAGTAATGCGACAGCACGCCAAAGGAGTGACCATAACCGAAGCTGCGATATTGCAGCAGGTCGCGCTCCTCAAAAAAGGCGTTGATCTTATGGGTGATCTCGGCGCAGCTCGCCCCCGGTTGCAGCAGCGACATGCCATACTCATGGGCGGCGACATTGGCCTGCCAGATCGCCAGGCTGTCGGCATCGACCTCGCCGACAAACATCGTGCGCTCCAGCGCGGTGTAATAGCCCGAGATCATCGGAAATGTGTTGAGCGACAGGATATCGCCGCGCTGCAAGCGGCGCCCGGTGACCGGGTTATGGGCACCATCGGTGTTGATCCCGGACTGGAACCAGACCCAGGTGTCGCGATATTCCGCATCGGGAAAGCGCCGGGCGATTTCGCGCTCCATCGCGTCGCGCCCGGCCATGGCGACGTCAATCTCTCGCGCGCCCTCCTTGACCGCATCGCGAATGGCATAGCCGCCGACATCGGCCACCGCGGCCCCGGCGCGGATCAGCTCCAGCTCGGCGCTGGATTTATACATGCGCTGGCGCATTGTGGCCTCATAAAGATCCACCCTCCGCGCAGGCGCGAGGAAATGGTCCAGCTTGCCCTGCTGGAGCAGGGTCAGATGATCGCTTTCATAGCCGACCACCCGGCCCGCGCCCGTCACCGACAGGATGGCGCGCCAGAAGTTATCGCGCTGCCAGTCGGTATAGGTGATGTTGTCGCAGAAACTGCGCCGCCAGGGCTGGCCGGCGTCGATCCCGGCGCTGATGGTCACCGCCTGCTCTGCCGTCACCACCAGCCCATAGGGGCGGCCGAAGGAACAATAGGTAAAGCCGGAGTAGTAGGAGATATTATGCATCGAAGTTAAGACCGCGGCCTCCACCCCGAGATCGGACATGAGGCGGCGCAGATGCGCGATGCGGGCCTCGTATTCGGCCACGGCAAATTGCAGCGGCGCCTTTTCACCATTGTGAAAGCGATACATTTCAGGACGAGCAGTCATGCTGGACCCTCCTTTGAACAAAGAAGATCCCGGCGTACAGGATGGAATGATAGAAAAAGAGCGCCCGCCAATCCTGCGGCGGGGGGCGACGCCATCGCCGTGCTCCGCCCCTATCCTGCGCCATGAAACGCCCCGGAGCAAGATCCCGCGTCCCGCCCCGAAGCATTTTCGCGTCTGGTGATTAACCCGTCATCACCGCGACCATATCGCTGTCCGGGTCGGCGAGGGCGTCGATCACGTTGAAATGGTGTTTTTCAAAGGCGATGACGTGATCCGCGCCCCAGGCTTCGACCAGCCAGATGGCCTGATCCAGAAAGGCCGGACGTTCCGCGCCCCCGACCCAGACGGTGACCTCCGCGCCAAAGCGATCCTGCATCTCGACCGGGCTTTCGGCGGTGGCATCGGCGGCCTGCATCTTGAACTTGTCATTCATAGAGGTGCGCAGCAGCGGGCGCAGATCCGAGAGCGGCGAAATCGGCACCACAGTCTTGATCCGCGCGCCGATCTCCTCGGGCAGGAGCGCCTTGTCGAGCATCCGTGCCACCAGATGGCCGCCCGCGGAATGGCCGGTCAGGGCAATCGGGCCTTCGACCTCGGCGGCGATCACCTGCACCGCCTGCGCCACCTGCCGGGTGATTTCGGCGATCGTGACATCGGGGCACAGATCATAAGAGGGCATCGCAACCGCCCAGCCCTGCGCCAGCGGGCCAACCGCCAAGTGGGACCAGTATGATTTGTCAAATTGCAGCCAGTAGCCACCGTGAACAAAGATACAAAGCCCCTTTGGCGGGGTCTCTGGCAGGAACAGATCGAACCGTTGCCGCTCGCCTGGGCCATAGGGGATATCCAGCCGTGCCCGCTCGTGCAGCGCATTGCGAAAATCCTGCGCCGAGGCCGCCCAGCGCGGCGGGTAATCTGCTGCCCCTTCGATATAGGCACCGTTTGTGTAGGCGTCATCGAGTTCCATTGTGGTTCCTTCGTCTTTCCGAAACTGGACCTATAGGTCTCACTGGACAACATTAGGCGCAACTGATTTGGATTTGCGAGACACGAATTTGTGGAGAAGACCATGCTGAAAACCTCAACCGATCTGAAATCGCTCCTGAAAGATCCGTCGCTCCTGGAGGAACGGGCCTATATCAACGGCGAGTTTGTTGCTGGCGAAGGCCACTTCGAAGTGGTGAACCCCGCGCGCGGCGACGTGATTGCCCGGATGGCTGATGTGAGCCGCATGCAGGCGCGCGACGCGATTACCGCTGCCAATATCGCGCAAAAGGACTGGGCCAAATGGACCGGCAAGGAGCGCGCCGCCGTGCTGCGCAAGTGGTTCGATCTGATCCTGGAAAACCAGGAGGACCTGGCGATCCTGCTGACCGCTGAAATGGGCAAACCGCTGGCCGAAGCCCGGGGCGAAATCGCCTATGGGGCCGCCTTTATCGAATTCTTCGGCGAAGAGGCAAAGCGCATCTACGGCGAGACCATCCCCGGCCACCAGCGCGACAAGCGCATCACCGTGATCAAACAGCCGATCGGCGTTGCGGCCTCGATCACGCCGTGGAACTTCCCCAATGCGATGATCACCCGCAAGGCTGGCCCGGCGCTGGCGGCGGGCTGCGCCTTTGTGGCACGTCCTGCGTCGGAAACGCCGCTCTCCGCCACCGCGCTGGCGGTTCTGGCGGCACGGGCCGGCGTTCCCGCGGGTGTGTTCAATGTGATCCCGTCCAGCGACGCGGCAGGCATCGGCAAGGAATTCTGCGAAAACCCCATCGTGCGCAAGCTGACCTTCACCGGCTCCACCAATGTGGGGCGCATCCTGCTCCGCCAGGCCGCCGATCAGGTGATGAAATGTTCGATGGAACTGGGCGGCAACGCGCCCTTTATCGTCTTTGACGACGCCGATTTGGACGCCGCGGTTGAGGGCGCGATCCTGTGCAAGTTCCGCAACAACGGTCAGACCTGCGTCTGCGCCAACCGGATCTATGTGCAGTCCGGCATCTATGACGCCTTCGCCGCCAAGCTGAAGGAAAAAGTGGCCGCGATGGCGCTCGGCGACGGGATGGAAGACGGCACCGCCTTTGGTCCGCTGATCAGCCCCGCAGCTGTTGAGAAGGTCGAAGCCCATATCGCCGACGCCAAGAGCAAGGGCGCCGAGGTGATCCTGGGCGGCAACCCCTCCGAGCTGGGCGGCACCTTCTTTGAGCCCACCATCGTGACCGGCGCCACCCGCGACATGGATTTCGCGCAGGACGAGACCTTTGGCCCGCTGGCCCCCTTGTTCAAATTCGAGAGTGAGGACGAGGTGATCGAGATGGCCAATGACACCATCTTTGGCCTTGCGTCTTATTTCTACGCCAAGGACCTGAGCCGCGTCTACAAGGTGGCCGAAGCGCTGGAATACGGGATCGTCGGCATCAACACCGGCCTCATCTCCAGCGAGCTTGGCCCCTTTGGCGGCGTCAAGCAATCCGGCCTGGGCCGCGAGGGCAGCCACCACGGCATCGAGGACTATCTTGAGATGAAATATCTCTGCATGTCGGTCTGAGCCCGACCAGCAGAGACGGAGACCAGATCTAGGCGGCGGGGGGCGTGACCCCTGCCGCCATGCTTTTGAACAACCGACGCAGCGCCCGCTCCCAGGCGGCGAACTCCGCGCTGGACAGCTCCGGCCGCAGGATCACATCGCAGGCGGCAAGCAGGGCCCCCTGTGCAATATACACATGTTCCGGCACCAGGTTGAGATGCCGATGCAGCAGCAGCAGGTGGTCAACCATCGGGGCGAAATTGCCGTCATCGCCGATGCTGCGCACGCCGCTGGTCAGCACCTTGGCGAACATTTCCTTTTGGCGAACGAAGTCATTCTTGAACATCTCCTTCACTTCAGGTCGTTGCTGGAACAGGATTTCGTAGAATTTATCGGTCAGCTCTGCCTTGCGCGCAAAGACCTTGCCGAAACTTGCCCGGACAAGATCCGCATCTTCTTTCTCCAGAACTGATGTATTCATTCCGTCCTCCCGGCACGCACAATAGCACCTTGTCGCATTACGGATGACACAATTTAAGCGACGACAAGACTTCAATATCACGAAATATATAAAAAAATGTCACGTTTTTATTACCCCCGGCGGACAAGGCCTAGGCATCGAAATTCTATCAACAGGAGCCGTCGATGTCCTTGCGCCTTGCCTGCCTGACATCTGCCCTCGCGCTGACCGCTGGTCTTGCGCATGCAGAGAAGTCATTTAACCGTATTGCCTCCTTCCCGGTGGTCAAAAACATGGCCGAGGGAAGCGACATGACCCGCGAAACCTCGCCCGAGATCCTCGACGTTACCGCGGACGGGATGACCCTCGCCTATACCGACAGCCCGCTGGAGGCGCTGGGTCTGGTGGATATCACCGACCCCGCCAACCCCGCCCCCAAGGGCGCGATTGCGCTGCCGGGCGAGCCGACCTCTGTCGCGGTGATCGGTTCGGTGGCCTATGTCGGGGTCAACACCTCGGAAAGCTACACCCATCCCTCTGGCCAGTTGATGGCCTTTAACACCACCGATGGCACGGAAATCGGATCCTGTGACATTGGCGGTCAGCCGGATTCCGTGGCGAAATCCAAGGATGGCACGTTTATCTCCGTGGCGATCGAGAACGAGCGCGACGAAGACCTGAACGATGGGGTGATCCCGCAGATGCCGGCGGGCAATCTGGTGATGATCAACACCCCCGAGGGTGGCCTCGATTGTGACAGCATGGCCGTCGTGGATCTGACCGGCCTGGCCGAGATCGCCCCCAGCGACCCGGAGCCGGAATATGTCTCCATCAACAGCCTTGGCGAAACCGTGGTGACCTTGCAGGAAAACAACCATCTGGCTGTGGTCTCCCGGGACGGCGAAATCCTGAACCATTTCTCTGCCGGCACCGTGGATCTGGAGGGGATCGACGCCACCGACGAACGCGGCGCGCTGATCTTCACCGAGAGCCAGCAGGGCCGCAAGCGCGAGCCCGACGCGGTGACCTGGATCAATGACGACATGTTCGCCATTGCCAACGAGGGTGATTACGAGGGCGGATCGCGCGGCTGGAGCATTTTCAACAAGGACGGCACGCTGGTCTATGACAGCGGCGTCGATTTTGAACATGCGGTGATCCAGATCGGGCATTACCCGGACAAACGCTCCGACGCCAAGGGGATCGAGCCGGAATCGGTGACCTTTGCCGAATATGACGGCACGCCCTATGTGTTTGTCGGGGCCGAGCGCGCCTCTGTTGTCGGTGTTTATGATGTCACCGATCCGGCCAATCCGGTTCTGACGCAACTCCTGCCCTCGGGCACCGGCCCCGAAGGCTATGCGGTGATCCCCGACCGTGGCTTGCTGATCTCGGCCAATGAAAAGGACCTGCTGGAAGATGGCGGCGCCCGGGCGCATGTGATGATCTATCAGCAGCAAGACGGCGCAGCTGTTTATCCGCATCTGACCTCTGCCGGCGCCGATGAGCTGATCGGCTGGGGCGCGCTTTCGGGCCTGGTCGCCGATGACGACGGCATGCTCTATGCGGTCAACGACAGCTTCTATGGCTTCCAGCCCTCGATTTTCAAGATTGACCCCTCGCAAACGCCCGCCCGCATCGTGGATGTGATCCGCGTGCATCGTGCCAATGGCGACGCGGCGCAGAAACTGGATATGGAGGGCATCACGCTCGACGGCAAAGGCGGTTTCTATGTCGCCTCCGAAGGCCGCATGGAACGCGCGATCCCGCATGCGATCTACCATGTCGAGGCCGATGGTCTGATCAAGACCAACAAGGGCGAGATCCCCATCCCGGCGGAGCTTCTGGCCCATGAGAAGCGCTTTGGCTTTGAGGGCATCACCAAGGTGGGCGACACCCTGTGGATGGCCGTGCAGCGTGAATGGAAGGATGACCCGGCGGATCACGTCAAGCTGGTCTCCTACAATCTGGAAACCAAGGAATGGGGCGCAGTACTCTATCCCAAGGAAGCCCCCGAGACGGGCTGGGTTGGCCTGTCGGAGATCGTCGCCCATGGCGATTATGTCTATGTGATCGAGCGCGACAACCAGCATGATTTCCGCGCCGTGACCAAGAAGATCTATCGCATCCCGCTGGCCGACATGCAGCCCGCACCCCTGGGTGGCGAGCTGCCGGTTGTGACCAAGGAGCTGGTGCGCGACCTGCTGCCCGATCTGACCTCTACCGGCGGCTATGTGCTGGACAAGGTCGAAGGGCTGGCGATCCAGAAGGATGGCACCGCCTGGGTTGTGACTGACAATGACGGTGTGGACGACAGTTCCGGCGAGACCATGTTCTGGTCCTTCAAGGTCGAATAAATCCTCCGTCCAATGCAATCCTGAGGGGCCCCAGAGCGGGGCCCCTTTTGCGTTCGGCGCAGGGGCGTTGCCCCTCTGGCCCTGCGGGCCATTCACCCCAGGATATTTGGAGTTAGAAGACGTCGCGGGTCGGAAAACCGCGCTGGATGGCCGTCACGGGGCTTTGATTTATGCGGGCTGCACGCTAGGAAGGGGCTATTCTCAGGGCAGGGTGAAATTCCCTACCGGTGGTGAAAGCCCACGAGCGGCCTGTTGTCTTGCGCACAGGTGTCAGCAGATCCGGTGGAATTCCGGGGCCGACGGTTACAGTCCGGATGGAAGAGAATGGAGAGCTGCGCGACCCTCTGGAGGGGCGTGTATCTGTTCGTTTGCCTTGGGTCACATGCGGGACAAGGAAAGGACGAAACGCAGATGGCTCAACAGTTTTCAACACCTCTTCGGGCTGCGGGTCTGATGGCAACCGCCGGCGCCTGTTTTGCACTGGTGAACGCCGGGCTACAGGCGGCGACGATGCTACATGGGGCAGCGGCGCCCACGGTCACCTTTTGGCAGTATCTGATTGCGCTGCTGTTTTACCTGCCGTGGATCTGGCGGCATCGCGCGGCCGTGCTCTCGACCCGGCAAAAGCTGGCGCATGTGCTGCGGGTGGTGCTGGCAGTGGGCGGCGTGCAGCTCTGGACCCTGGCGCTGGCCCATGTGCCGATCTGGCAGGCGATCGCGCTGATCCTGCTGTCGCCGTTCTTTGTGACCCTGGGGGCCGGGTTGGTGCTGCGCGAGGAGGTCACGCCGCATCGCTGGGGGGCCGTGGTGATGGGGATCATCGGCGGCATGGTGATCCTGTCCCCCTGGTCCGACCAGTTCCGGCTGGCGGCGCTGCTGCCGGTGGGGGCGGCGGCGCTCTGGGCGGCGAGTTCGGTGGTGACCAAGCGGCTAACCGATCAGGACAGCACAGAGACCGTCACCATCTATCTGTTGCTGCTTCTCAGCCCGGCCAATGCGGCGCTGGCGGCTGGCAGCGGCTTTGCCCTGCCCATGGGGACCATCTGGCTGGTGATCGGCGCGGGATTGCTGACGGCCCTGGCGCAGCATACATTGGTGCGTGCCTATACGCTGGCGGATGCGGCCTTTTTGCAGCCCTTTGATCACCTCAAGCTGCTCTTTAACGTTGGTCTGGGTGCGGTGCTGTTCGGGTTCATGCCGGATGGCAATATGTGGCTGGGCACGGCGTTGATCCTGATCGCCAGCGCCTATCTGCTGCGCCGGGAGGCCACGGGCCGCACGGCCCTAGCCGCGTAGGGTCTGGGACACCAGATCAGAGAAGATCCGGGCGCTATGCTCCTGCGCGCCGGCAAGGGTCGGCGCGCCAAAGAGCGCTTGCAGCGCGGTTTGCGCGGTAAACACCATCGGCGCAGCACCAAGGAGCTGCGCCACCACCGAGAGCGCCGCGCTGACACCGGCCTGTTGCCATTTCTCGGTCGCCTGTACCGTTGCGACAAGGCTCTCCAGCAGCGTGGCAAAGGCGGGGCTTGCCTGCCCGTCTGGTGGGCGCGCATGATCCAGCAGCTCTCGCATCAAAAGCTGTGCCGGGGCTGCATCCGCCTGCGTATAGGCCAGAAAACGGGCAAAGAAACGCTCCAGCTGATCTTCGGGCGGGCGGTCTTCTTCCATCGCCTCAAACAGGAGCTGGAGCAGCGCGGCGGAGGTTTGCTCCAGGGCCAGCGCATAGAGGGTGGATTTGGTGCCGAAGTGATGCAGGAGCGCCTGTTTGCTCAGCCCCAGTTCCCGCGCAATGGCAGAGATCGAGGCCCCGGCATAGCCATGCGCGGCAAACAGGCGGCAGGCGCTGCGGATCAGCTGGGCACGCGTGGTCGCGTCAGGGGGCTGGCTTTGGGTCATGGCTGCAATAAGTCACGCCACAGGCGCGCAGGCAACCTACCGAATGGTAAGGGCACGTAAATTCCGCAACAAAAAAACACCCCCGACGAAAACGCCGGGGGTGGTGCAAACAGGGCGGATGCCCCGGGGAGGTGTTAGTTGACGGCCGCGCTGGTGATGCTCTTGGGCGCAGAGCCGCTGGCCGATGCGATTTCAATCCGGCGCGGTTTCAGCGCTTCGGGCACTTCGCGCACCAGGTCGATGTGCAACATGCCGTCGGCATGGCTTGCGCCTTCGACGCGCACGTGATCAGCCAGCGTAAAGCGGCGCTCGAACGCGCGGGTGGCGATCCCGCGATGCAGATAGGTGCGATCTCCGGTCTCTTCGCCCTTGCGGGCCGAGACGACAAGCGCGTGGGCCTTGACCTCGACGTTCAGCTCATCTTCCGAGAAGCCAGCCACGGCGATGGAGATGCGATAGGCATCATCGGCGGTTTTTTCGATGTTATACGGGGGATAGCTTGGCTGCTGGATGTCAGAGCTCATCACCCGGTCCATCAGGTCGGCGATCTGGTCGAACCCGACGGTTGCGCGGTGCAGCGGAGCAAAATCAAATGTACGCATGGTTTATCCTCATCTTTGAGCGATTAACTGCTTTGAAGCCCTCCCAACAGGGACGGGCAGCGATCTGCCGGGACCCAATCCATGGCGCCCCGAACATCAGAAGACATATGAAAGGCTATGGCCGTTTCAAGGGGCCGCGCGTCAGTTGCGAATAAATTTTGCGCCCATATCGCCGCGGCGGGGTTCGCCGACCTGCGCCCTGCCGACCCCCTCGGGCAGGCGGCTGCCGACATGGGTGCCGGTCAACTGCGCCTCCAGCAATGTCAGCTCGTCCGCCAGCGAGGCCCCCAGCGACACCGGATTGCCCTCTACCCGCGCCTTGGCCGAGATCACCGAGACGATGCGCGGCTGGTCGCCGTCAAAGGAAAACACCGGCGCGCCGGAGGCCCCAAAATCGACATCGCAGGACATCACCAGCACCCCGCCCTGTCGCGCCATCACCGAGCAGACCTCTTGCAGCGAAGGGGCCTCTGATCGGTCCTGCGCATAGGAGACCACCCCGACACGGGCGCCCTTGCGCGGGCGGACGTCGGTTTCAAAGGGGGTCACGGTGGTATTGCGGATGGGCCGTTGCAGCTGCAACAGCGCGATATCATTGCGCACCCGGCTGGCAGAGAGCGTCCCGTCGTAGACATAGGCCGGATGCACAACCGCGCGTTTCACCGCGCGATAGGCCGAGGCCCGCCCATTGCGCCACCCGGCCAGGAATTCGATTGTCGTCGGGTCGATCTCTTGCAGCGTTTCGCGATCAAACAGGCAATGCGCCGCCGTCAGCACCAGATCTGGCGCGATCAGGGCGCCGGTGCAGAACCCGATCCCGCCTCGGTCCAGCCGCCCCACGGCCTCCCATGCGCGCCCCGCCTCTGTCGTCTCCAGGCTCTTGAGCCTGCTATCCGCCACATGCAAGGCCCCTCCGGCCTGGACGCTCGCGGCCATGGCACAAAGAAATGCATTCAGGATCAGAGGCTTGAGTGACAGCACAGGTGGTCTCCGGCGCCCCAAGCCGCGTCACCGCGCCAGCGCTTGGGGCGAAATATCGGCGCGCAGGCGATTCCGCGCGCCCTTCTGTGATGCCGGTTGCGAGGGATCAACGCAAGATCGGAACCGCAGGCGCGGCGGGCGCGGCCGAGAGCGCGGGCGGTTTTGGCCCACCCGTTGCCCAGTCCAGAAGCTCCACCGTGTGCACGATGGGCACCGACGCGCCGGAGCCGATTTGCATCATGCAGCCGATATTGCCCGCCGCGATGATATCGGGCGAGGTCGCCTCCAGCGTCCTGAGCTTGCGCGCCTTCAGCTGCGCGGAAATCTCCGGCTGGAGCAGGTTATAGGTCCCGGCGGAGCCGCAGCACAGATGGCTGTCGGCGGGTTCCACCACCCGAAAACCGGCGCGTTTCAGCAGCGTCTTGGGGTGGGTCTTGATCTGCTGGCCATGTTGCAGGGAACAGGCGGCGTGATAGGCGACGGTCAGCCCCGCCTCTGGCTGCTCGGGCAGATCCAGCTGCATCAGCAGCTCCGAGATATCCATCGCCAGATCCGACACCGTCGCCGCATCCGCCGCCAGCGGATCATTGCGGAACATATGGCCGTAATCCTTGACCGTGGTGCCGCAGCCAGAGGTATTGATGACGATGGCATCCAGCCCCTTGCCGTTTTTCTCGGCCATCCAGGCGCGAATGTTTCTGGCCGCCGACGCGTGGCTTTCGTCCTCCCGCCCCATGTGATGGGTCAGCGCCCCGCAACAGCCTGCGCCCTCGGCCACCACCACCTCGCAGCCAAGACGGCGCAGCAGGCGGATGGTGGCGTCGTTGATATCGGTATTGAGCGCCTTTTGCGCACAGCCGGTCATCAGCGCCACCCGTTTCAGTGGCGCCCCTTCGGCGGCAAAGCTCTGCGGATCGTCATTGCGGCTTACCGGCGGGATCACCCGGGGCGCCATCTCCAGCATCGCGCGCAGGCGGGCGTCTGGCATCACCCCCTTGAAGGGCCGGGCCAGCTTTGCCCCCAACAATGCCAGGCGAAAGCGCGTGGGATAGGGCAGGATGCGCGCCAAGAGCCAGCGCAGGGCCCGGTCAGAAAAGGGACGTTTGTAATGTTTGTCGATATAGGCCCGCGCGTGATCCACCAGATGCATGTAATGCACGCCTGATGGGCAGGTGGTCATACAGGCCAGGCAGGACAGACAGCGGTCGATATGTTTCACCGTCTTTTCGTCCGGCACCCGCTCGTTTTCCAGCATGTCCTTGATCAGGTAGATCCGCCCGCGCGGGCTGTCGAGCTCATCGCCCAGCACCTGATAGGTGGGACAGGTGGCGGTGCAGAACCCGCAATGCACGCAGGCGCGCAGGATCTCGTTCGCGCGTTGGGTGCCCGGATCCTGCAATTGATCGTCTGTAAAATGGGTCTGCATCTCAAATCTCCCTGAGGTGCTGATCGACAAACTTGAAGACATCCACTGGCGACGCCGTAACCTGCGTCACCCCTGCCGCAAGGAGCTTTGACCTGTTATCGACACCGCGCTGCCCCGCATAGATCAACAACGGCAGGGTCACCCCCGCCGCGCGCATCGCCCGCGCCAGTTCCAGACCTGCGAAATGATTATTGATCCCGCCCTCCTGCCGCCCGAGATCCGAGATCACCAGATCAAAACTGTCAGCACCAAGCGCCTTCATGGCAGCGTCGGTAGACAATTCCTTGCGAATACGGATGCCATCGCGTTCCAGCTTTTCGATGATGAACGCGTTGTTTGACGGGTAGTCGTCAACCCACAATATCGACTTTTGTGCCGGGGCCATCGGTAAAGCCTCGGCCGCGATATCGGTATGCGGAGCGGCGGAGGTATCAACTTCGACCGTCTGCCCCGATGCCGGTGCCGATGCCGATGCCGATGCCGATGCCGATGCCGCCTCCGACATCCTCGCTTGCCGCGCTTCAAGTGCCGCAATCCGTTCTTGCAGGTCCGAAAGCTCCTTGCCCGCCTGCTCCGTGGCCTCGGCGACGCTGATTTCCATCCCTGCCACCTTTATCGTCAATCGCTCTCGCTTCACCAAGAGGCCGACGAGCTTGCGAAATAGCAGCGCAATAATCACCACAGCCACAGGCCAGGCGAAGGCTGATATGGCTTGC
Source organism: Phaeobacter sp. HF9A (assembly GCF_011806385.1). Classification (GTDB taxonomy): domain Bacteria; phylum Pseudomonadota; class Alphaproteobacteria; order Rhodobacterales; family Rhodobacteraceae; genus Epibacterium. The sequence goes on from NZ_JAATOX010000054.1 coordinate 24,753, forward strand.
CAGAACTCTACTTTTGCAAAAATGTCCATGCCCCTACCCCATTAGCCCCGGGTTGATGAGACCCCGTGGATCGAATTCTGCGCGAAGCGCGGTCGAAATGGCCGCCAGCGGCGCAGGCTCTGGATGAAAGCGTGGCAGCCTGTTCTCCATCCCCGCCCGCACCAGGGTGGCATGCCCCGGCAGCGTCATCTTCTCCCGCAGGTCCGTGCCTTCGGGCATCAAGGCCCAAATCAACCCGCCGCCCCAGTCACAAAGATAGCGCGTCGCACCCAGCGCCGGGATCAAGCGCATCGCATCCGTGGGTTTCACCGAGATCCGCCAGACATCACCCGGCTGACCGGCAAAACCGGCCACATCGCGGATAGCGCACCAGAGCTCCTCCGCCTCCGGGATCTGCACCACCTCGCCCACCCGGCCCAGCAGCTTGGTCAGCTCGCCAGCCCGATAGGCCACCGAGGCCCCAAAGCCCTCAAACCGGACATAGGCGGCCCGCGCCTCCGGGTCGTAGGCCGCACCGGTCACGTCAAAGGGCGAGCCGAGGGCCGCGCAGAGGCCCGTAATCCCGGTCGCGAGATCCACATCCCGCAGCGCCAGCGTCATCGTGGTCTCGGGCTGCGGCAACACTTTCAGCGCCACTTCGGTCAACACCCCCAGCGTGCCATGCGCGCCTGCCATCAGCTTCACCAGATCATAGCCGGTAACATTCTTCATCACCCGCCCCCCGTTGCGCAGCACCTGGCCGCGCCCATCGACAAAGCGCACCCCCAAGAGGAAATCGCGCGCCGCGCCGCCCTGAACACGACGCGGACCGGAGGCATTGATCGCAAATATCCCCCCCATCGTCGGCGCGCCACTGGTGCCCATCAGCGCCCGGTGATCCATCGGCTCAAAGGCCAGCCGCTGCCCTTCGCTGGCCAAAAGCGCCTCCACCTCC
>NZ_JAATOX010000055.1 GCF_011806385.1 Phaeobacter sp. HF9A
GCGTGGCGCTGGCGCTGGATATCTCGGTGCGCACGGTGGAACCCCACCGCAAGACCATCAAGCGCAAGCTGGGCCTTTCCTCCACCGCCGGCCTCACCCGCTATGCGCTGGAACATGGCGTGCTCCAGGGCACCGGCCGCGGCATCTGAGCCCGCCGACAGCGGCGCGCCCCAACATGCCGGTAGCACTCCCGCCCGTCGGCTGTTCGCCCAAGGCGAACGCCTCCCGTTGGGCCCGGCGCCGGGCTCACGCCCGGCGCGCGCGTGCCGCACCGCAAAGGAGCAGCCCAGCTTCATCTTTTCTCAAATATCCCGGAGCGCGAGGCAGAGCCTCGCATCCTGCATGCCCAACGCGCGCCAACGACAGAGATTACCCAAACACCGCAATCCCTTCCCATAAATGTCGCCAAACAGCTCCTTTTGGAAATAAAACATCCGAAACCCGGAAAATATCTGCCCTTTTGCGGTTGACGCCCCCGTTTGACGCCAATAATGTCCCTCGCAACGCATGATGGAGACCTCGAACAATGGCGAAGCTAGTCGTAATTGTAGGACACACGCGCATGGGCCGGTGACGGTTGACCATACTCAGACCCATGCGCCTCCGATCCAGAAAATCGGGGGCTTTTTTATGCGGGTATCGACCCGAAAAGACGATGTCGTGAACTGGAGCAAAGCAGATGACACGTGAGATGACCGGCGCAAAAATGGTGGTTCAAGCCCTCAAGGATCAGGGCGTGGACACGGTATTCGGCTACCCCGGCGGCGCTGTGCTACCCATTTACGATGAAATCTTCTTGCAAAATGACATTCGCCACATCCTGGTCCGTCACGAGCAAGGCGCGGTGCATGCCGCCGAGGGCTATGCCCGCTCCACTGGCAAGCCCGGCGTTGTTCTGGTGACCTCCGGTCCCGGTGCCACCAATGCGGTGACCGGGCTGACGGATGCGCTGCTGGATTCCATTCCGCTGGTGGTTCTGACCGGCCAGGTGCCGACCTTCATGATAGGCTCGGATGCCTTTCAGGAGGCCGATACCGTTGGCATCACCCGCCCCTGCACCAAGCACAACTGGCTGGTGAAGGATACCGACAAGCTCGCCGCGACCATCCACGAGGCCTTCCACGTTGCCACCTCAGGCCGCCCCGGCCCGGTGCTGATCGACGTGCCTAAGGATGTGCAATTTGCCACTGGCACCTATCAGCCGGCAAAACCCTCGGCCTCGCATTACCAGCCGCCGGTCAAGGGCGATATGGAAGAGATCACTGAACTGGTAGCCGCGATCGAAGCCGCCGAACGGCCCGTGTTTTATACCGGCGGTGGGGTGATCAACTCAGGCCCCGGCGCCAGCCAGCTCCTGCGCGAGTTGGTAGAGGCCACCGGCTTTCCGATCACCTCCACCCTGATGGGGCTCGGCGCCTATCCGGCATCCGGCAAGCAATGGCTGGGCATGCTCGGGATGCACGGGCTTTATGAAGCCAATATGGCGATGCATGATTGCGATCTGATGATCAACATCGGCGCGCGCTTTGACGACCGGATCACCGGGCGCATCGACGCCTTCTCGCCCAACTCGACCAAGGCGCATATCGACATCGACCCCTCCTCGATCAACAAGGTGATCCGGGTCGATATCCCGATCGTTGGCGACGTCGGCCATGTGCTGGAAGACATCCTGAAGGTCTGGAAGAGCCGCGGTCGCAAGACAAACACCGAGGCCCTGGCGAAATGGCAGGCGCAGATCGACGACTGGCGCAAGGTCAAATGCCTGACCTACACGCCCTCCGCAACCACGATCAAACCGCAATACGCGCTGGAACGGCTTGAGGCGCTGACCAAGGGCATGGATCGCTATATCACCACCGAAGTGGGCCAGCACCAGATGTGGGCCGCGCAATTCCTGGGCTTTGAAGACCCGAACCGCTGGATGACCTCTGGCGGCCTTGGCACCATGGGCTATGGCACGCCGGCCTCGATCGGGGTGCAGATCGCCCACCCGGATGCGCTGGTTGTGAATGTGGCGGGCGAAGCCTCCTGGCTGATGAACATGCAGGAAATGGGCACCGCGACACAGTATCGCCTGCCGGTGAAACAGTTCATCCTGAACAACGAGCGTCTCGGCATGGTGCGCCAGTGGCAGGAGCTTCTGCACGGCGAACGCTACTCGCATTCCTGGTCCGAAGCGCTGCCAGACTTTGTCAAACTCGCCGAGGCCTTTGGCGCCAAGGGGATCATCTGCTCTGATTCCAAGGACCTGGACGACGCGATCATGGAGATGATCAACCACGATGGACCGGTGATCTTCGACTGCCTGGTGGAAAAACACGAAAACTGCTTCCCGATGATCCCCTCGGGCAAAGCCCACAACGAGATGCTCCTGGGCGATGCCGACACACAGGGCGCAATCCAGGCCGGCGGCGCAGTGCTGGTGTAACAAATTTCTTCCAAGAAATTTGCCCGGAAAATTCGAATTTTCCGGGCAGCGAGAGACGATAGAAAGGGACATAAATGTCTGCCCTAAACATCAAAAAAGGCTCCACCCGGCACTCCGCCTATAACCTGCGGCCCAACTTCTCGGATGTGGAAGAACGCCATACCATCACGGTTCTGGTGGAAAACGAACCCGGCGTGCTGGCCCGTGTCATCGGGCTCTTTGCGGGGCGCGGCTATAACATCGACAGCCTCACCGTCGCCGAAGTGGATCACACCGGCCACCTTAGCCGGATCACCATTGTCACTACCGGCACACCGCAGGTGATTGAACAGATCAAGGCGCAGCTTGGCCGTATCGTGCCCGTGCATGAGGTCACCGACCTCACCGTCGCCGGCCCCTTCGTGGAGCGAGAACTGGCAATCGTCAAAGTGGTCAGCGATGGCGAAAAACGGGTCGAAGCGCTGCGGCTGGCGGATATCTTCCGCGCCAAGGTCGTGGACAGCACCCTTGGTAGCTTCATCTTTGAGCTGACTGGCTCGCCGGACAAGATCGACGCCTTCGCCGATCTGATGCGCCCCCTCGGCCTGACCAAGATCGCCCGCACCGGCGTTGCCGCCCTGCTGCGCGGCGATTGACGCGAAGCCCCACGGCCTTTGGCGCTGGCGCGAAAGCGCTGCCCAAAGGCTAGACCTGCAAAAGCGCACCAATTTGGTGCGCTTTTTCGTTTTAGTTATTTCCGAACAGGTCAATGAGGCCGCAACTGGCGCAGCCCGGGCCTCAGGCGCGAAGCCGTTCGGGGAAGGGCAGGATCGTTGCGCTTTCCTGATCGCCCCCAGAGAGCGCCAGCGCGTAGCCCTTGCCCTGCCGTGCAATGCTTTTTCGCCCCGGCATACGCTTGGCGTCGCGGCTTTCTGGTCGCGACAAAACGGTTACATCCGCTCCGACATGGCTATCGGTTTCGCCTCCGGCGCGCGGCTCCGCCCGCAAGGCATCCGCCAGGTCACCATGGCTCTCCACGTCAATCACCAGCATATTCTGAGCGATGCGCAGGCTACCTTCGTGATGGACCTCGAATTCCACGAGATCTCCCTTGCACGGTGACACCACGCCCGAGACTTCCTCCACTTGCCGATAGTAGGCCAGATCTTTTTGGTCCTCACACCAAATAACGGCCTTACTCTTGGCAGCGTCTGTCCAAACGACAACTCCGATCATAGCGGACCCCTCAATTGCCTGTCTCTATTCTGCGTCAGAATCGCATTTTCAAACATCCCAAACTGCGGATTTGCCAATTGCAATTTGTGTCGGCATTGATACGATACAGCGTCAGTTATTTTCAGTTTGAAGCTAAATAGCGTCTCGGCATGACGCTACTTCGTGTCACAGCTTGTGTTTTGGAGACCCCGATGCCAAAGCCCACCAGATCTCCGGCAGAATTGCGAACCGTTTTTGGCGACAATCTGCGCCGCCTCTCCCGCGACTACCCTTCCATCTCAGAGCTGTCGCGCCGCCTTGGCATCAACCGCACGCAATTCAATCGCTACCTCTCCGGCGAGAGCTTCCCCCGGCCCGATATCCTGGATCGGATTTGCACCTTCTTTGACGTTGACGCCCGGATCCTGCTTGAACCTGTCAGCCAGCTGGAAAAATCACAGGGGCTTGTCATCCACAGCCCTTACCTGAAAGATTTCTTTGACACCGGCATCACCCGCGTCACCGAAGAGGTCTTCCCCACCGGTTTTTACCGCTTCACCCGCCGCAGCTTTGTCAGCGACCAGAGTTTCGTGGTTGGCATCGTCTTTGTGCAGCGGATCGACGGCGTCACCTATGTCAAAGGCTACGAGCCCCGCGCCGGGATGCGGTTTCAGGGGCTGTCGACCTCGGGGCTGACGCGCGAGTATCGCGGCTATATGACCTGCCACGAGGATGGCGTGGCCTTTGTGCTCAGCCGCCGCAATACCCTGACGTATTCGTTCAACTATCTGGCCCGGGTCTCGGCCGCCGAAAACAGCCTTTGGACCGGCTATGTCGCCCGCACCATTCGCGAGAGCGAAGGCGGCGAGCGCGTGCTGCGCATGGTCTATGAATACCTCGGCAAGGATGTCAAACGCGCCATCGCGGTGGCACGGGCATGCGGCTTTACCACCGAACCCGACATCGTCCCCTTTCAAAAACGCCTGCTACAGCTCGACACGCCTTTCCGCTGACGGCAAAGCGATCAGGTCACGCGGATCAGCCGGTAGAGATGCCAACTGGAATGCCCCAGCCAGGGCAGCACAATCAGCAGGCCCAAAAAGCCCGGCAAGAGCGCCAGAAACGTCAGACCCGCCACAAAGCCGGCCCAGGCGATCATTCGCAGCGGATTGGCCTGCACATAGCTGAAGCTGGCAATCATCGCGGTGACAAAATCAATCTCGCGATCCAGCAGGAGCGGCAGGCCGAGAACCGTGATCATATAGATCAGCAGCGCAAACAGCGCGCCCACGACCGTGCCCACCAGCAGCATCATAAGCCCCTGTTCGGTCAGGAAAACATCCGTGGAGCTGGACACATTGACCATCGGCATATGGCCCAGAAACAGCGCAAAGATCATATGGCCCAGAAAGAACCAGAACAGAAACACCACCACGATGATGGCGCAGATTGACGGCAACTGCCGGCGGCTTTGCTCAAAGATCACGCCAAAGATCCGCCCCGCATCCAGCCGTCGCCCCTGCTCCAGCCGATGCGACACCTCATATAGGCCCACCGCCGCAAAGGGCCCGATCAGCGGAAAGCCGATCGCCGCCAGCACCAGCCAATAGCTGGTTTCCGTCTGGATCGTGACCCAGATCATTAGCCAGCCCACCAGCACGTAAAATCCCGAAAAAATAAGCCCAAACAGTGGCTTGGCGCGAAAATCCCGCCAGCCCGCCCGCAGGGCATCTATCAATACGCCGCCCGTCATCGGGCGCAGCTCCGGCACCCCTCGCGGGCGCTCGCTCATCGTGGCACCTGTCTCGATGCTGCTGCCTGTCATCTGTCTTCTCGCCCTCCCCGGCGTTTTTTCGGCCGCTCCTCCAGCCGCATTCCAGATCCCGGATGCAGCCTGCCCCATTCCCCGACGACGGGCGCTCACGGGTGTCGCAGACCCATAGAGATCTACAGACGATGATAGATCGGCATCCGCCCCCCTGCAATCTTCGTCATTCGACTGGATTTTTGTGACAAGGCAACCACATCGCGACGGCCCGCGGCAGGCGCCGCAGCTGGCCCGGAGGGGCAGCTGCGCCACGCCCAACGCCGAAAGGGCATCTGTTGATGCCCGCATCGGGGGCGGGAGCGCTCCCCTCCTGCGACGAGAATTTTGTTAAATTAGCCGGTCCACGATCACGAAACGGACATGCCGCGCTGCGGGATCAGCCCTCGCCCTGCGCGTCGGCGCGGCTTTTGCCGGCGACTTTCATCGCGAGGGTTGCGGCCATGAACCCGTCAAGATCGCCATCCAGCACGCCTTTGGTGTCGGAAGTCTCGTGGCTGGTGCGCAGGTCCTTCACCATCTGATAGGGCTGCAACACATAGGAGCGGATCTGGTTGCCCCAACCGGCGTCGCCCTTGGCTTCATGGGCGGCGTTGATATCGGCGTTGCGACGGTCCAGCTCCTGTTGATAGAGCCGCGATTTCAGCGCCTTCATGGCGATGTCGCGGTTCTGGTGCTGGGACTTTTCCGAACTGGTCACCACGATGCCGGTCGGGATGTGGGTGATCCGCACCGCCGAGTCGGTGGTGTTCACGTGCTGACCGCCCGCCCCGGAGGAGCGATAGGTGTCGATGCGGATATCGGCGGGGGTCACCTCGATCTCGATATTGTCATCCACCACCGGATAGACCCAGACCGAGCTGAACGAGGTATGCCGCTTTGCCGCCGAATCATAGGGCGAGATCCGCACCAGCCGGTGCACGCCGCTTTCGGATTTCAGCCAGCCATAGGCATTGTGGCCGGTGATCTTATAGGCGGCGGATTTGATGCCCGCCTCTTCGCCCGCCGTTTCCGATTGCAGCTCGACCTTATAGCCCTTTTTCTCGGCCCAGCGGACATACATCCGCGCCAGCATGGAAGCCCAGTCGCAGCTCTCGGTGCCACCGGCGCCGGAGTTGATCTCAAGGAAGGTGCCATTGCTGTCGGCCTCGCCGTCCAACAGCGCTTCCAGCTCCTTCTCGGCGGCTTTTTCCTTCAGCGTCTTCAGGGCCGCTTCGGCATCCGCAATGACCTCTGCGTCCTCTTCCATCTCGCCCAGCTCGATGAGTTCGATATTGTCGGCAAGATCCTGTTTGATGCTCTTGTAGGTGTCGATGGAATCCACAAGCGACTGGCGCTCGCGCATCAGTTTCTGCGCTGCCTCCGGGTCATCCCACAGGTTGGGATCCTCGACCCGGGCGTTGAATTCCTCCAGCCGGAATTCAGCCGTTTCCCAATTCATCCGCTGCGCCAGAAGCTCCAGCGACTTCTCGATATCGGCCACGATGTTCTGGGTTTCGGCGCGCATGCTGGGATCCTTGAAAACTGGTTTGAGACTGGGTGATAGCGCAGCCCAAAGGCCACGACAAGAGCACGGGCGGTCAGGTTGCCCTGCCGCCGCCCGTGCAATCCATCCTGCGCCTAGTAGAGCCCGCCAGAGCTGACGTCGCCGAATGTGGCCTTTGGGCCAAGCACGGCGGTGCCGCCGCTGGAGGTGGTGACCTGACGGCCCGACTCGGTCACTTCCTCGATGAGCGGCAGATCAGAGCCCATGCCAAAGCCGCCATCATAGGTCAGGCCAAAGATCGGCTCTTCGCCGTCGCGGAAATATTCCGCCACCACATAGGCGCCGCTGGCGTCATTGGGCAGGCGCGCACCGGTGTAGCGGTCGATCTTGATGAAATGCCCGCCGGGGGGCACCTCAAACGGGCCGCCGCCGAATTTTTCGGTCGCCTTGGTCATGAATTGCTGGAACACCGGCCCACAAAGGGTGCCGCCATAGCCGCGCCCCCCCTTCATCGGGCGGGGGTTGTCATAGCCGATATAGCAGCCCGCGACGATATTGGAGGTAAAGCCCACGAACCAGGCGTCACGCGCGTCGTTACTGGTGCCGGTCTTGCCTGCCGTGGGCACCGGCAGGTTGACCACACTGGAGGCGGTGCCGCGATCCACCACGCCGCGCATCATCGAGGTGAGCTGATAGGCGGTGATCGGGTCCATCACCTGCTCGCGGTTGCTGATGATCCGGGGGGCCTGCCCTGACGCAAGATCGGTCACCGTACAGTCAACGCAATCGCGTTCGTCATGGCGGTAGATGGTATTGCCAAAACGGTCCTGCACCCGGTCCACCAGCGTCGGCTCCAGCCGCTCGCCGCCATTGGCAAACATCGCATAGGCGGTGACCATCTTGTAAAGCGTGGTTTCCTCCGCCCCCAGCGAGTTGGCGAGGAAGGTGCCCATGTTGTCATAAACGCCAAAACGCTCGGCGTAGCCTGCAACCACCGGCATGCCGACCTCTTGTGCCAGACGGATGGTCATCAGGTTCCGCGACATCTCGATGCCGGTGCGCAGCGGCGTCGGGCCATAGAATTTATGGCTGGAGTTCTTGGGCCGCCAGACGCCCTGCGGCGTGTTGATCTCGATCGGCGCGTCGATCACGATGGTGGCCGGGCTGAAGCCGCTGTCCAGCGCGGCGGCATAGACAAAGGGTTTAAAGCTCGACCCCGGCTGACGCTGCGCCTGGGTGGCGCGGTTAAAGACCGAATCCTGATAGGAAAAGCCGCCCTGCATCGCCAGAACCCGGCCGGAGTTCACATCCATCGCGACAAAGCCGCCCTGCACTTCGGGCACCTGGCGCACGGACCAATGGTCCAGCGCATCGCCCTTGCGGACCGCCATCGCATAGATCACATCGCCGACGCTGAAATTGTCCCTGAAGTTGCCCTTCATCCATTTGATGTCCGCACGCGGGACCGTGCCGGTGCCGCTGACGCTCTCGATGCCGAGGGTCAGCGCGTTGTCCTCCACCTTCAGCACCACGGCAGGCAGCCAGGCGCCATCCATGGTGATGATATCGCGCGAGACCTTGGCCTCGCTCAGCGCCGCGCGCCAGCTGTCTTCATCGGCCAGCGCCTCGCTTGGCAGGGTGATGCCGGTGCCGCGCCATTTCTGCGTGGAGCGGTCGAATTTCTCCAGCCCGTTGCGCAGCGCCAGCGCCGCCTCGCGCTGCATTTCCTCGTCGATGGTGGCGCGCACGGTAAAGCCGCCGGTAAAGAACTCGCCCTCGCCAAAATCGCCTGACAGCTGGCGGCGAATCTCGTCGGTAAAATAGTCCCGCGGCGGCAGCGCGGTGCGGAAGGCCTCGAAATCGCCATTCTGAACCGAGCGCAGCGGCTGGGCCACCTCGACGTTATAGACGTCTTCGGAGATATAGCCGTTTTCTTTCATCTCGCGCAGCACGTAGTTGCGCCGTTGCAGCAGGCGCTCCTTGTTGCGCACCGGGTGGAAATCCGACGGCGCTTTGGGCATCGAGGCCAGGGTGGCGGCCTCATGCGGGGCCAGCTCGCCCAGGGTCTTGTTGAAATAGGTCTGCGCCGCCGCGGTCACGCCATAGGAGTTCTGGCCAAGGAAAATCTCGTTCAGATAAAGCTCCAGGATCTTGTCCTTGGAAAGCGAATCCTCCAGCCGGGTGGCGAGGATGATCTCCTTGATCTTGCGCTCGGCCCGGCGATCCCCTGACAGCAGGAAGTTCTTCATCACCTGCTGGGTGATGGTCGAGGCACCGCGCACGTTCTTGCCGCGCGATTTCACCGCATCAATGGCCGCCGCCACCATGCCACGCGCGTCATAGCCGGCGTGGTTATAGAAATTCTTGTCCTCGGCCGAGATAAACGCCTGTTTCACCAGATCGGGAATTTCATCCGAGGGGGTGAACAGGCGGCGTTCTTTGGCGAATTCGTCGATCAGCTGCCCCTCGCCGGAATAGATCCGGCTGATCGTCGGCGGCTGGTATTGCGCCAGGGATTCATGGCTGGGCAGGTCGCGTCCGTAGACCCAGAAGATAGCACCGATGGACAGCGCCATAACCCCGATCCCCAGGGTGATGGTACTAAACAGAGCGCCAAAGATGGACAGAATAAACCTAAGCACAGTCGGGGCCTTTCTCGCACGATGCGCCCCTTATAGGGGCCAAGGTGACAAGGGTCAAAACGTGATCGGGCGGCGCGAGGGATCGCGCCACCGGGTGGAAGCCAGGGGGATTATACCAGATGCGCCAGAGGCTGTATCCTCAGAATTCACCGCTCCCCTGAGGCGGCAAAAAGCAGCGGAGCGCGTCGGGCGCAAGGGGGAATGCGCGGAGATCATGCGCATCAGTGATCACTTCTTGCTCAGATCGTGCCCGAATGTCGTGGCAATTTACTGCCGCACCAGGGCACGGCGCGCCACATCGGCCTCGCGCCATTCAAGCAGGCCCTGAAGGATTCCCTGCGCCGCCCTGGCCCGCCAGTCGGGATCGTTCAGCAGCTCCAGGTCGCGCGGGCTCGACATAAAGCCGAGCTCGATCAGGATCGACGGGATATCGGCGGATTTCAGCACGGAAAACCCGGCAGAGCGCAGCGGGCGGCGGTTCACCGGGCCGCCCCCCTCCATCAGCGCCTCGATCACCGATTGCGCCAGCGCGGTGCTGCGCGGATGGGTTTCCTGCCGCGCCAGATCCAGCAGCACATCGGTCACCACGTCATCGGCGCCGCTCAGATCGCTGCCCGACAGCAGATCGCCCCGGTCGTGGCGCTCTGCCAGCTTGGCGGAGGCCACATCGGAGGCGTCCTTTGACAGCGTATAGACCACGGTGCCATGGGCCATGCCTTCGCTCACCGAATCCGCGTGCAGCGAGATAAACAGATCCGCGCCCTGCTGATGCGCCATGGCAATGCGCCGCTCCAGCGATACGAAATAATCTCCCTCGCGGGTCAGCAGCACCTCAAAGGCGCCGGAGCGCACCAAACGTTCGCCCAGATCATAGGCAAAGCTCAGCATCAGGTCCTTTTCCGCGATGCCGCCGTCGGCTTCGGCACCGGGATCCAACCCGCCGTGGCCCGGGTCCAGCATCACCACCAGGGGCGCGTCACTGTCCTTTCGCGGGCGGGCCAGCAGTTCGGCGGGTTCGGGCAGGTCCAGTCGCGGATCATACGGCGCCCCGGCCTCGGCGGTGAACGCATCGGCGCTGGTGGGCTCCAGCACCACCTTCAGCGCGGCCTCGGCGGTAACGCTGTCGATGTCCAGTGCCGCCGAGCGAAGCCGCATCGGCGTCGCCAGCTCCAGCACCAGCCGCGACCAGCCGGGCACATAGCTGCCATAGCGGATATCGCTGATCTGTTCGGCGCCGGTAAAGGCCTCCTTGCGCAGGCCGGTCCAGTCCACCTCCTGGAAATCCAGCACCACCCGGCGCGGCTCATCCAGGGTGAAGGCGCGGTAAGGCACCCCTTGGCTCAATCCCAGCTCCAGGGTCAGCGCGCGGCCCGATTGCGCCAGCCTGCTCTGCTCCGGCAGGACGCGCGCGCGGGCGGTGAAGCCCTGCTGCGCGGCGGCTGCAATCGGCGTCAGCAGCAGCGCAAGCGCGGTCAGGATCGCGGTCAGGCGCATCAGCCGCGCCCCTTCATAAATGTCTTGAGCCGCGCCAGCCCTTCCTCGATATCAGCGGTGGCGCGCGCATAGGAGAACCGCAGCGTGGTGGCCCCGCGCAGGGGGTCGAAATCCAGCCCCGGCGTCACCGCAACGCCAGCCTTTTCAAGGATTTCGGCGGCGAAGCTCAGGCTGTCCGTGGTCAGATCAGAGACATCCGCATAGACATAGAACGCGCCATCGGGCGGCGCGATCTTGCTAAAGCCCGCCTGCGGCAGCCCTTTCAGCATCAGCTGGCGGTTCTTGGCATAGACCGCCAGATTGCCCTCCAGCTCCTCGCGGCAGTCGATCGCCGCCAGGGCCGCCACCTGACTGGCATGCGGGGCGCAGATGAACATGTTTTGGGCGATGCGCTCGATGGTGCGGATGTGATCCTCCGGCACCACCATCCACCCCACCCGCCAGCCGGTCATGGAGAAATATTTCGAGAAGGAGTTGATGACATAGGCCTGATCGGAAATCTCCAGCGCCGTCACCGCCTTCGCCTCATATTCCAGCCCGTGATAGATCTCGTCGGAGATAAAGCTCGCGCCCTCCTCCTCGGCGGCCTGCATCAGGCTGGCCAGCGCGGGCTTGTCGAGCATGGTACCGGTGGGGTTGGCGGGGCTGGCGACCATCAGGCCAGCGAGGTTCTGCCCCCGCAGATCCGCCGCCACCGGCTGCAAGCGATTGTCGGCGCTGGTCTCGATATCCACCGGCTGCATGCCAAGGGCGCTCAGGATTTGCCGATAGGACGGATAGCCCGGCGCGCCGATGCCGACCCGGTCGCCGCTGTCAAAGAGCGAGGTAAAGCTGAGGATGAAAGCCCCCGAAGAGCCCGGCGTCACCACCACCCGTTCCGGGTTCAGATCGACATTATACCATTCGCCATAGAGCTGCGCGATGCGGCGGCGCAGCGCCGGAAGACCCAGCGCCACGGTATAGCCCATGGCGTCCTGATCCAGCGCCTGCGCCAGCGCGCGGCGCGCACCTGAAGGCGCGCCGGTCGAGGGCTGGCCGACCTCCATGTGGATGATGTGGCGACCCTGTTCCTCGGCTTTGCGGGCGGCCTCCATCACATCCATCACAATGAAGGGATCGACTTTCGAGCGGCTTGAGTTTCGCATGCTGATCTCCCATGGTGCGGCCATGAGTTTTGACCGCGTATTGCCTCCGGCGTCAATCCCGGGCGCCCGTATCTGGCCGTTTCTTTGCCGCGCGGTCCGCGCGCTGTTTTTGCGTGGGCAGGTGCTGGGCGCGGCGCTGCTCCTGAGCTGCGGCCTGCCGCCCCTGATGGCCGAGGCCCAGTCGATCCGGCTGCTGCGCGATGCGGATATCGAACATGGGCTGTCGGAACTCTCCGCGCCGATTCTGCGCGCCGCCGGGCTGAACCCGCGTCGGGTGCGGATTCTGGTGGTGGATGACAGCGGATTTAACGCCTTTGTGATCGACCAGCGGGCGATTTTTGTGAACTACGGCCTGATCCTCAAGGCAGAAACGCCCGAGATGTTGCAGGCGGTGCTGGCCCATGAGGCCGCCCATATCGCCAATGGCCATATCGGACGGCGCACGCCGAATATGCGCTCGGCCAATACCGCCGCCGGCTTTGGCGCCGCGCTGGGGCTGCTGGCCGCCGCCGCTGGCGCAGGCGAGGCCGCAGCTGGCATCGCCATCGGCACGCAATCCTCAGCGCTGCGCGGGTTTCTGTCCCATACCCGCGCCGAGGAATCCTCGGCGGATCGTTCCGCGCTGAGCTTTTTGACCCGTGCTGGGATCAACCCGCAGGGCATGGTCGATGTGCATAAGCTCTTTGCCGGGCAAGAGGTGCTGAGCGCCGCGCATCAGGATCCCTATATGCGCTCGCACCCCTTGAGCCGCGACCGCGTCCGTGCCGCCGAGGCCTATGTGGCCAGCCTCAAGGACGCGCCCGCGCCCGACCCCGAAGCCGCCTATTGGCTGGATCGTATCAAGGGCAAGCTCTCGGCCTTTACCCGCGCGCCGAGCTGGACCAAGCGGCGACTGAAGGCGGAACCCCACAGCGACGTGAAACTGATGCGCAGCGCGATTGCGGCGCATCGCCAGAACCAGTTTTCGCACGCGCAAAAGGACATGCAGGCGCTGCTGGCAGCACGTCCGAATGACGCCTATTATCACGAGCTCTGGGGCCAGATCCTCTATGAAAACCGGCGTTGGTCGGCGGCGGTTTCCGCATATGCCACCGCCGCGCGTCTGGCGCCGAAAGAGCCGCTGATCCTTGCCAGCCTCGGGCGCGCGCAACTGGCGGCGGGTGATCCGCGCAGGGCGCTGAAGACGATGGAACAGGCCCGCAGCCTTGATTTTCGCAATGCGGGCTTGCTGCGGGACATGTCGCTGGCCTATGCCCAGACCAAACAGCCCGGACTGGCGGCGCTGGTCACTGCCGAACGCTACGCCCTGCAAGGCCGGCTGAAGGACGCTGGCCCCCATGCCAAACGCGCCACGCAGGCCCTGCCCAATGGCTCTCCGGCCTGGCGGCGGGCGCAGGATGTGCTGATTGCATTTGAACAAGACGAGAAAAGAAGGAACAAGAAATGACAGCCCTGACACGTATGGCCGGTGTTGCCGCCTGCGCGCTGACGCTCTCCGCCCCGGCGGGCCGGGCGCTGGATCTGAGCGCCATGTCCGCAACGGAAAAAGACGCCTTTGGCGACGCGGTGCGCAGCTATCTGCTGGAAAACCCCGAAGTGATCCTCGAAGCGGTGGATCTGCTGGAACAGCAACAGCAACAGGCCGAAGCCGCCCGCGATGACGCGCTGGTGGAGGCAAATATGCAGGAGTTGCAGGATGATGGCTATTCCTGGGTCGGCGGCAACCCGGATGGCGATATCACCCTGGTGGAGTTCATGGACTATCGCTGTGGCTACTGCCGCCGCGCCGCACCGGAAATCGAGGCCCTGCTGCAAAGCGACAAGAACATTCGCCTGGTGGTGAAGGAATTCCCGATCCTGGGCGAAGCCTCGGTGATCTCGGCCCGCTTTGCGCTGGCCGCGCGGCTGGTTGCCGGGGACGACGCCTATGAGGAGATCCACAACGCGCTGATCGCCCTGCCCAGCGAGCCCAACGAGGTCGCCCTGCGCCGCCTTGCCCAGGGGATGTCGCTGGATGCTGACGCGATCCTGGCCAAGATGGAGGACCCTGCGGTCACCGAACAATTGCAGCGCACACGGGCGCTGGCGCAGACCCTGTCGATTTCCGGCACGCCGACCTTTGTGCTGGAAGGTGAAATGCTGCGCGGCTATCTGCCTGCCGATCAGATGCGGATCATGATCGAAGAGATCCGCGACCAGCGCAGCTGAGCATGTGCATCGTGGGGGCGCTGCCCCCACACCCCCGGGATATTTGGGAAAAGATGAAAGAGACACGGGGTTATTCAGCCGCGTCCTGAGCCGCTTGCGCGTCGAGCGCGGCGGCTTTTTTCTCGACCTCCTCGACGATGTGTTCGACCATCTCATCGTTGGACATCTTGTGGCTGGCCTTGCCCGCCAGATAGACCATGCCAGAGCCGGCACCGCCGCCGGTGAAGCCGACATCGGTCATCAGCGCTTCGCCCGGACCGTTGACCACGCAGCCGATGATGGAGAGGCTCATCGGCGTCTTGATGTGCTCGAGCCGGCGCTCCAGCGTTTCCACCGTCTTGATCACATCAAAGCCTTGCCGCGCACAGCTGGGGCAGGAGATGATATTGACGCCGCGATGGCGCAACCCGAGGGATTTCAGGATCTCAAAGCCGACCTTGACCTCTTCGACCGGATCGGCGGAGAGGCTGACGCGCAGCGTGTCGCCGATGCCCATCCACAGAAGCTGCCCCAGGCCAATCGCCGATTTGATGGTGCCGGACATCAGCCCGCCCGCCTCGGTGATGCCGAGGTGGATCGGCGCGTCGGTGGCCTCGGCCAACATCTGATAGGCGGCAGCGGACATAAAGACATCGGAGGCTTTGACCGAGATCTTGAATTCGTGGAAATCATGGTCTTGCAGGATCTTGATGTGATCGAGACCGGATTCCAGCATCGCATCGGGACAGGGTTCGCCGTATTTGTCCAGCAGGTGCTTTTCCAGGCTGCCCGCGTTCACCCCGATGCGGATCGAGCAATTGTGGTCGCGCGCGGCATTGATCACCTCTTTGACGCGCTGTTCGTTGCCGATATTGCCCGGGTTGATCCGCAGGCAGGCGGCCCCGGCTTCGGCGGCCTCGATGCCGCGTTTATAGTGGAAATGGATGTCGGCTACGATAGGGACCGGGCTTTCGCGCACGATCTCTTTCAGCGCCTTGGCGGAGTCCTCGTCCGGGACCGACACGCGCACGATATCGGCGCCCGCATCCGCGGCAGCCTGCACCTGGGCGATGGTACCTTTGATGTCGGTGGTCAGCGTGTTGGTCATCGTCTGGACCGCAATCGGGGCGTCGCCCCCCACCGGCACATTGCCCACCATGATCTGGCGGCTCTTGCGGCGGTCGATATTGCGCCAGGGTCGGATCGGGTTATGGGACATGGTCTGCCTCGTCCTGGATGTCGCGCGTAGGTGCTGCGCCCTCAATACGACGACGCCCCGGAGCCTGCAATGGCTGTCCGGGGCGTTGAAAAAACCGTGATCGGATCACGGGGGCCGATACGCCCCGAGTTCGAGTGGGCGTTACTCTGTCGGTATCGCCGGTTGCAGTTCTTCGGCGCGCAGCTGGGCCACCATTGTGGCCAGCGCGGAGTTCTGATCGTCCTGAAGATCGGCGAGCTGGAACCGCTCTTGCAGGGCGGAGGGCGAGAGCTCTACGTTCTTGGTGACCTGACCGCGGCCACCGACCGGGCCGTAATGTTGACCATTGACCGCAAAATAGATGGCGCTGCTTTCGCCGGTGCGCAGGAGCGGCGCATCGTCAGAGAGCGGCACCTCGTAGCTTTGGCCCGGCTCCATGATCGTCTCGAAGATCACCGATCCATCGGCTGTCTTAACCTGCACCCAAGAGGGGTGAACCGCCAGCATTTCGACAGAAGGCGCACTGGGTTTCAGCACTTGCGGCACCTGCGCATCCGGGTTGGCCTGGGCGGGCAAGGCCGCATCCGCCAGCATCAGCGTCGGCGCAGAGGCGCCCGCGAAATTACCCTGACCGCGGGGGTCCAGCGTTGAAATCGGCGCATCCCGGGCCACCAGAACCGGCACATCCAGCGCCTCGGGGCGGTAGAGACGGTCCAGCGCCTGAGCGGCGGGATCTTCGGTCGTGGCGGCAGAGATCAAGGCGGCGCTGGCCAGCGGATCGAGTTCGGCGAGCACCTCGGGGGTTTGTTCAACCGGGGCAAAGGTCACCTGCTGCACCTCGTGCAGCACCTTCCAGCCGCCATAGCCCAGCCCGCCGATCACCGCGCAGAGCACCAGCAAAGAGCCGATGGCGCGCGGTTCAACCTGGCTCAGCAGCCCTTCGGCCACTGGCACAAAGGGGGTGCTGGTGCGGGCAAAAGCCTCGCTGCCCAATCCGGTGCTGGTGACGGTCGGCTGATCCTGACGCTTGCGCACCGATGCCTCGGAAGACATGCCATGGGCGACGGAAAAGCCGCTTTCGGCGCAGAAGGCATCAAATGCCCGCTCGGGATCCATGTTCAGATAGCGCGCATAAGAGCGCACGTAGCCTGCGATGAAGCCTGGGGTGTCAAACACCGAAGGATCGCAGTTTTCGATGGCGTCGATGTAGGATGCCTTGATGCGCAGTTCACGTTGCACATCAAGCAGGGACTTGCCCATGGTGGCGCGTTCACCGCGCATCATGTCACCGAGTCGCAGCTCGAAGTCGTCAAAGCCGCGCGGCGGCTGTGACGTATCTGTACGCGCCTTGGCGCCACGCTGCGTG
The DNA here is from genome assembly GCF_011806385.1 of Phaeobacter sp. HF9A. GTDB lineage: Bacteria > Pseudomonadota > Alphaproteobacteria > Rhodobacterales > Rhodobacteraceae > Epibacterium. The sequence goes on from NZ_JAATOX010000055.1 coordinate 16,969, forward strand.
AGGCGCCCGATCATGCCTGCTGTCCCATCAGTACCTGCCGTTTTGCGACATCACCGCTGTACGAACCGATTCCCGATTCGTCAGCACTGTTTCATTGATGAAAGGATAACACGAAATGATTTAAGGAACACTTAGTAGTCGCTCATCCGGCCAATTCGGCGCGATTTAGCGCACAATGCGACCACAGACTATCCATTGCACGCACCAGATGTTCCATTTCCCCCGAACCATGCACCGGCGAGGGTGTAAAGCGGAGCCGCTCGGTGCCGCGCGGCACGGTGGGGAAGTTGATCGGCTGCACGTAAATGCCATAGTCCGCCAGCAACATGTCCGACAGTTTCTTGGTGTGGACCGGGTTGCCGACGATCACCGGCACGATATGGCTGCCATGGTCGATGATGGGCAGGCCCATCATCTTCAGCCGGGTTTTCAGATAGCGCGCCTGCTCCTGGTGCTTGTCGCGCAGCTCTTGCGCGACCTTCAGGTGGCGCACGGAGGCCGCCGCGCCGGCCGCAAGCGCAGGTGCAAGCGAGGTGGTGAAGATAAACCCTGGCGCATAGGAGCGGATCGCGTCGCACATCTTTTCCGAAGCCGCGATATAGCCGCCCATGACACCGTAGGCCTTGGCCAGGGTGCCATTGATGATGTCGATCCGATCCGCGAGGTTGTCACGCTCGGCCACACCGCCGCCACGCGGGCCATACATGCCCACCGCGTGCACCTCGTCGAGATAGGTCAGCGCGTTGAATTCTTCGGCCAGATCGCAGATTTCGGCGATGGGGCCAAAATCACCATCCATCGAATAGATGCTCTCAAAGGCGATCAGCTTGGGCGCGGCAGGATCATCCGCCGCCAGCAGCTCGCGCAGATGGGCCACGTCATTGTGGCGGAAAATGCGTTTGGCGCCGCCATTGCGCCGCACGCCTTCGATCATCGAGGCATGGTTCAGCGCGTCGGAATAGATGATCAGACCCGGCAGCAACTTCGGCAGGGTCGAAAGAGTCGCATCATTGGCGATATAGGCGGAGGTAAACAGCAGCGCCGCTTCCTTGCCGTGGAGATCGGCCAGCTCGGATTCCAGCTCTTTGTGATAGACGGTGGTGCCGGAGATATTGCGGGTACCGCCAGAGCCGGCGCCGGTCGCATCAATCGCCTCGCGCATCGCCCTCAGCACAATCGGGTTCTGGCCCATGCCGAGGTAGTCGTTGCCACACCAGACCGTGATGTCCTGCTCGCTGCCGTCAGGCCGGGTCCAGACCGCGTGAGGATACTTGCCGCGCTTGCGCTCGATATCGATAAAGGTCCGATAGCGGCCTTCCTCGTGAAGGCGTTCGATCGCTGCGTCGAGTTGTGCGGTATAGTCCACCGGCATCTCCATAGCTGTCTGTCGTGCCCCCAACCACAGAGGCCGCATTTCATTGCTGTACCGGCGCCCTGTTGCAAGGGTCAACCCCGGGGCGCGCCCCGCGGCTTTTATCCGGCACCATATTCCTGCACAACGTGATAGAGTGTCACGGGGGCATGATCCTTGATACAGGTCAAATAAACCTTTCAGCCGGTTCTAGAACCATTCTGATTTCCGGGCAAGCGCGGGCACGCGCAACCCTGCCCTGCAATTGTGGTCTGGCTAAAGGCCTCGCGCCGGATTGTAGCGGATCGGAAACCTTTCATTCATGCCGCCACGCCAATAAGTTAGCCAGCTTTGGCCAGATTTGACGCGCTCTCTGGTCCTTGCCCAAATGCGCTGCTAGGCTCCGGCCCGAGTCCACAGCCTGTGCCGGCTCTGGGGCGACACCCAGATGCGCCCCATGTCGGCGCCGGTCAGGATGCCACAGCCCAGGAGTACTAGATGTCCCTCACCCCCGTCCTTGAAAAAATCGATTCCGATCTCTCCGCCGCCACCGATCGGCTGCTGGATCTGCTGCGGATCCAGTCGATCTCCACCGATCCGGCCTATAAAGAGCAGTGCGACGCCGCCGCCGACTGGCTGGTGAAGGATCTGAACTCGATCGGCATCAAGGCTGAAAAACGCCCCACGCCCGGCCATCCGATGGTGGTCGGCCATGTCGGGGACGAGACCGCAAAGGGCCCGCATCTGCTGTTTTACGGCCATTATGATGTGCAGCCGGTGGATCCGCTGAACCTCTGGACCACGCCGCCGTTTGAACCGCAGCTGGAAGAGACACCAAATGGCACCGTGATCCGGGGGCGCGGCTCTTCGGATGACAAGGGCCAGCTGATGACCTTTGTCGAGGCCTGCCGGGCCTGGCAATCCGTGCATGGCAGCCTGCCCTGCCGCATCACGTTCTTCTTTGAAGGCGAAGAAGAGAGCGGCTCGCCCTCGCTCATTCCCTTCCTTGAGGCCGCAAAGGAAGAGCTCTCGGCCGATATCGCGCTGATCTGCGACACCTCCATGGTATCGCGCGGCGTGCCCTCGGTTGCCTCGCAGCTGCGTGGCATGATGAAGGATGAATTCACCCTCAAAGGCCCCAAAATCGACCTGCATTCCGGCCACTATGGCGGCCCCGCGCGCAACCCGCTGCGCGAGATCTCCAAGCTGATCGCCAGCTTCCATGATGACGACACCGGCGCCGTTGCGGTTGAGGGGTTCTACGAGGGCGTCCACGAGGTGCCCGCCGACATCCTGCGGCAATGGCAGGGCTGCGGCTTTGACGAGGCGGATTATCTGGCCAATGCCGGCATGACCGAGGCCCATGGCGAAAAAGCCTATTCGACGCTGGAACAGCAATGGGCGCGCCCGACGCTGGAGATCAACGGGCTCTGGGGCGGATATCAGGGGGCCGGCACCAAGACGGTGATCCCGGCAGAGGCCCATTGCAAGATCACCTGCCGCCTGGTTGGCGATATGGATCCCCTCGCGCTGCGCAAGAAGATCCGCAAACACGTCGAAGACCGCCTGCCCTCTGATTGCACGGTGGAATGGGATCTCGATCTTGATGGTTCGCCGGCTTATGTGATCGACACCACCCGCCCCGAGTTCGAGGCCGCACGCGGCGCGCTGACGGCGGAATGGGATCGCGAGGCGGTGTTCTCCGGCATGGGCGGCTCGATCCCGGTGGCGGGCTATTTCAAATCCATCCTGGGCATGGATGCGATGTTGATCGGCTTTGCCAATGAGGATGACGCCATCCACTCGCCAAACGAGAAATACGACCTGGAGAGCTTCCACAAGGGGATCCGCTCCTGGGCACGTGTTCTGGACGCGCTGTCAAAGACCTGACCGTGACCTCTCGCCTGTCGCTGATGCGGCAGGCGGGGACCGCCCTGGCAGCGGCGCTCAGGCCTGATCCGCGCCAATGAAGCGCTCCGGCAGATGATAGACCTGCGGGTAATCCGGCCTGTCAAAATGCCAGAGGTTGTTTTTCCGGGGACGCCAGCTTTTGTGCATGGCGGCGCGTATAGGGCTGAGGTCAAACACCGCCTCCACCGGGGCAGCCTCGAAGGCGGCAAAGGTCTCCTCATCCCGGCGATTTTCGGCAAACCATGCAGGATTGGTGCGCACTTGTTCCCCTCCAGCCACCGCCTTCTGCGCCTCGATCATCGCGTTGCGACGGTTCAGCGTGTCCACGAACAGGTCGAAATCGCAGTATTTCATATGAAACAGATAGAGGAACTCCGGCAGGTTCAGCCTGTCGTATTCACTATAATGCCCACCGCGCGCCAGATGCGCGTTGCGTGACAGGATGCAGGGCTTGGCGTAGTGCAGATCCACCCGCACATGACGCCGCGGGCCAAGGATGCCCTCCTCGATGCTGTCGCTCTCGCGGTCGCGCATATGCAGAACCTCCATCCCCATGGCGGAATAGACGGTCCGCACCGGCGCCGTCTCCAGCCAGCTGCGCAGGTTCATGCCGCTGGCCGGATCGACCACGATGAACTCGTCCACGTCACAAACGATCACATGCCGATACCATTGCCGCAGCGCGTTCTTCAGGTGGTTCTTGGTGCGCCAATGCAGCATGGTGAACTTGCTGGTCTCGATCGCCGGGATCGGAAAAATGGTGCATCCTTCGGCAAGCTCGCGCACCGCATCCTCGTCGCCGTGGCTGATAATATAGAGGTTGCGCCGCCCGAACAGCCCACCGTAATAGGCGATGAAGCGTTTCAGGAAATAGAGATCGTCGCGGACAATCGTTACAACGGCAAAGTCACTTTGAATCATAGCTTTGGTCTTTGGAAAAACATCCACGCCCGTCTATCGCAATAAGGTTGTGTCAGGCCAGTGCAAATCTCCCCGAAGACGAAGCCACTCGAATTTTATTTGCATCGTACCGAATAGAACCCGCCACTGCCGTGTTTTCCCTACATCGACACAGCAAAACGCCAGTTTCAGCCTGGTGCAGACGGAGAAAGACATGACGATCAAGATTGCAGGCAAAAATTTTCCCGATACGATTGAAGAATTCATCGACGACAAGACCCACTTCACGGCCGCATTCCTCAAGTTTCTCAAACGATCCGCGGCTGAGGAAAACCTGCTCTTCGTGCTGCAAAACCGGCGCAAAGCCGAGCCCAAGGCGCTCTATGATATGTTTATCGCACCGGGGTCGCGACTGGAGGTGAATATCTCCTCCGACCTGCGAAGCCGCATGGTTGCACGCGCCAAGACGAACGACTTTTCCCGCAGCAACTGGAACAAAGATCTGCTGGAAACGGAAAGAGAAATGGTTCGCATCATGGATACGAACTATTCCACCAGCTTTCCGAAATCTATGGAATACCTAAAGGTCGTGGAGTCCTCGATCATCAAGTCGATCACCAAGACAACCCCGACCCTGCAATCCTACATCAAAGCCATGGCAAATAAGAACTTTTGCGATGACAAGAACCTGCTGACCTGCATCAAATACACTCGTTTCGCGGCCCTTTTGAACCGCAAAGCCCACCCCAAAGCCAGCGGCGTAGAGACCATCGCGAAAAAGGCCTATGAGCAACTTTTGAAAAAGCACAGCCTGAAGTTGATGAAATACAGCGAATGGCAAAAGACGGTGGTGAAGCTGCTCTAACACCATCTCCAGCCTCCTCAAGAAGCGCGCCCGTCCGACCAGACAGGCGCGTTTTTTAGTCCCGACTCGGCGCAGGATGGCGCCCGTTCTGGCAAACGGAAAACTGGCGCTCAAGGCAATGGCGCGCTGCGTGATATCCCGCAGGGGACAAGGCTGAGATGAAATTTGATGAGAGAAGAAGTGGCGCGGTTGACGGGGCTCGAACCCGCGACCCCCGGCGTGACAGGCCGGTACTCTAACCAGCTGAGCTACAACCGCGCGTATCATGCTGACCTTGGTCAACTCCCCGTCCGGGGCGGTCCTGATCCCTCTTGCGAGGGCCCCAGGCGGGGTGAAAGTGGCGCGGTTGACGGGGCTCGAACCCGCGACCCCCGGCGTGACAGGCCGGTACTCTAACCAACTGAGCTACAACCGCTTACTGCTTGATCCAGCATCGCTGCTGAACGTTGGGCTGTAATATTCTCAGGTCGCAGGGGGCGTCAAGCGCAGAAATGGTGATTTTGGCGCTTTCTTTGGAAAAAAATTCCGACAGAGGGATGGCCCCGAAACGGTTGGCGTTTTCCTGCCCCCTCCCCCTGCCCTCCGGCTTGCGCAGGGGCACGAAAGACGTAACCTTTGCCGTGGGCCGCCTCCGCGCCCAGCTCAGACAGCAACGCCCCCGGCGGAAAGAGACATGACAAAATGATGGATGCGCCGAAAATCTGGTTCCTGCGCCATGGTGAAACCGAATGGAACGCCGAGGGCCGCGTACAAGGTCAGCTGGAATCGGATCTGACGGCGCAGGGCATCGCCCATGCCCGGCGTCAGGCCGAAATCATGGCCCCCATCCTCGCGGCGCATCGCCCGCCCTGCCTTGTCTCGCCCCTGCGCCGTGCCCAGCATACCGCCCGCATTGCTCTGGGCGCGCGCGATTTTGTGACCGAGCCACGCCTGGCCGAGGTACACGCCGGGCAGTTCCAGGGGCTGACCCGCACCGATATTGCCGACCGCTTTCCCGAGATCCACCAACGGGTACAGACAAATCTCGGTCTGTTCTGCGCCGCCCCGGAGGGCGAGGGCTACGGCGCGTTCCAATCCCGGATCCTCGATCTTGTGAACCAGCTGGAAACCCCCACCGTTCTGGTCGCACACGGGCTGCTGGGCCAGGTTCTGCGCGGTCTCATTTGTGGGCTGGACTATGAAGACATGGCCGCGCTGCCCAACGAGCAGGGTTGCGTCTATGTGCTGGAGCGGGGTCGCGAGGAGGTGCTGCGCTGATCGCCCCGGGCTTTCCCGGCCAGACAGGTGATTTTTGTGAAAAAAGAGGTCGATCCCCTCTTGCGCTTTGCCGGCGTATTCACTAAATCCCCGCTCACCGGGTCGTTAGCTCAGTTGGTAGAGCGCTTCGTTTACACCGAAGATGTCGGGAGTTCGAGCCTCTCACGACCCACCATTTCTCCCCATATTTCATCTGCAAGATTGACCGTAGACAGGCATATTTCGTCGCGTTGCGCCGACAATAGCCTCTCGCGACTTGCGAGCGACAAGCCGTGCGTCTATAAATACCCAAACTCGTGGAGGTTTTATGACCTGGTAAAGTGGGGAGGCAAAGCGCCCTCCCGATGCAAAACCCGACCCGCAGACCGCAGCGCCAGAACAGCTGGCGCGCCAAGGGGAGTTTTGCTGTTGCCCCAACAACACTTTACAAAGCGGGACCGCCCGCGCATGGAACATGAAAGTTCACCACAATGACACGAGATTATTCAGGGTTCTTACCTTCCGCGGCATCGGGCCCAACGCCCAGACAAGGCCCCTCTCCGCTGGAGAAACTGGGCTGGAAGCCGTTTTTCAGCCAGCAGATCACCATCAATGACCTCGACCGGAAATCTCCCGCCCGGGTGACCGAAGTGCACCGAAGTGGCCTGCGTCTGCTTGGGGACGGGCTGGATACCACGCTTCCGCCCGGGCTGGATGCGACGGTTGGCGACTGGATTCTCTATGACCCGGACAGCCCGGCGCAAAGCACGCTTCTGCAGCGCAGCAGCCTGTTTGCCCGCCGCGCGCCCGGACATGATCGCCAGCGCCAGCTGATTGCGGCCAATGTGGACACCGTGTTCATCGTTTCCTCCTGCAACCACGACTTCAACGTCGCGCGGCTGGAGCGCTATATCGCGCTGGCGCTGGAAGCCGAGGCGACGCCGGTGATCCTGCTCACCAAGGCCGATATTTGCGAGGACCCCGCCAGCTATGTCGATGCCGCACGGGCCATCTCGGACCGGGTTCTGGTGGAGGCCCTGAACGCAAAGAGCGACGAGCCCCGCGCCAAGCTCGCCAGCTGGTGCAAACTGGGCCAGACCGTCGCCTTTCTCGGCTCCTCCGGGGTCGGCAAGACGACGCTGGTCAACGCGTTCTTCCCCAAAAATGTCGCAGAAACCGCCGCCATTCGCGAAGACGACAGCAAGGGGCGCCACGACCCGACGCCATCTGCATTTCACCGATGACGGCTGCGCGATCCTTGATACCCCCGGCATGCGAGAGCTTCAGATGACCGATGCCGAAGGAGGCATCGCCGCACTGTTTGACGATCTGGTCACCCTCGCGGCCAACTGTCGCTTTCGCGATTGCCAGCACGAAACAGAGCCCGGATGCGCCATTCGGCAGGCCCTGGATCAAGGCCAGATCGACGCCCCGCGCGTGGCCCGCTGGCGCAAACTGGCCGCAGAGGAACGCTTCAACTCCTCCACCCTCTCCGAGCGCAAAATGCAGGGCAAATCCCTGCGAAAGATGGTGAAGGCGAGCCAACAGAAGAAGAACCGGCGGTAAGCCAAGCAGACAGCACAGCACATGGCGCAGCGCCAATATGCTGCGCCATGATCGACCATCTCTACTCTGTCAGTGCAATCGGCATCGGCACCTGCGACGGCCCACAATGACGTGGCCCGCCGCGAGGTTTCGGAAAGCCGCCGTTCAGCAAGCGGTGGCGGCCCTGGCTGATGCTGCGGTCAGCACCATGGGCAGCGAAGCGCAGTTAGCGACATTTGCAAACTCGGGGCGGCCAGCCAGGCCCGAAGGCTTGACCCGGCCCTTAGGAGACATGTGACTAACGGTCCAGCGCTGCGCTGCAGCTTCACCAGAGCAGACCTTCATCAGCGGCGCATTCAGCAAGCCTGAGCCCGCCGCGGAGCGAGCTACTATAGATGGGACCAATCTCGAACAGAGCTTTTACTCGAACTTCAATTTTCTGACCCAGCATCCATTATGACATTTGGAGTGATTTTCTTATCCAAGAGGCCCACCTGCACGAGCGGCCAAGCAAGCCCGCAAGTGAATGAGAGGCAAGAAACTGCTAGTGCAAACGCCCAACAGATCTTCCAGCGCAATTGGGCGCTCCATGCCCTTTCAGCTATTCCGTGTTCTTTCTTAGACTGATCAATGAGTTCGTCGGGGGTAATCCCCCCGTTTCTGCGGGGACTTGGTCGTAGAATTTACGCGGCCGTTCTCAGTTTCTGGGCGGGGGTC